>JALZIF010000217.1 GCA_030860435.1 Gemmatimonadota bacterium
GAGTAGTCGCCAGCCCAGAGGAGGCCGACCGCGACGAGGACGCCGGGCAGTCCCGTCGCGAAGGCCAGGAGCTGGATGCGCCGCTCGTAGCCGGGCCGGAGTCGCTCCCGGCGCGGGCTAGGGGCTGATGCCATGCTGCTGGAGGCGACGGTAGAGGGCACTCCGGCTCAGGCCGAGTGCGTCCGCCGCACGGCTCACGTTCCCCTGAAAGCGCGTGAGCGACTTCCTTATGAGTTGGCGCTCCACTTCATCCAACGTCATCTCCTCCAGCCGCGTCGCGCCGTCGGCACGGCCGCGTAGGCCAAGATCCTCGACGCGGATCGTCTCGCCCTGCGCCATCAACAGCGCGCGCTCCATCACGTGCTGCAGCTCGCGAACATTGCCGGGCCAGCCGTAGTCGACCAGCGCCTGCAGCGCCTCGGGGTCGATCGTCGTTACGCGCTTGCCGTAGCGCGTAGCATCCGTGCGCATCCAGTGCACGGCCAGGCGTGGGATGTCCTCCGGGCGCTCGCGGAGCGGCGGGAGCGGAATCTCGACCGTGTTAAGTCGATAGAGAAGATCCTCCCGGAAGCGCCCCTCGGCGACCTCGCGACGGATGTCGACGTTCGTCGCCGAGATCACGCGGACATCCACTTTCCGCACGCGGCTCGTGCCGACACGCTGGAACTCCCCGGTCTGAAGCACGCGCAGCAGCTTGGCTTGCTGCGTCGGCGGCATGTTACCGATCTCGTCGAGGAAGAGTGTCCCCTGGTCGGCGAGCTCGAAGTAGCCGATGCGATCCGCTTTCGCATCTGTGAACGCGCCCTTCACGTGGCCGAACATCTCGCTCTCGAACACCCCTTCGGAGAGCGCGCCGGCGTTTACAATGATGAGCGGGCGCCCGGCGCGCGGCGACGCGGCGTGCAGCCACCGCGCGACGACCTCCTTTCCGGTCCCGTGCTCGCCCGTGATGAGGACGTTCGCGGTGGACGGCCCCACGCGCTCCATGAGGGTGAGCGCCGGGCGCATCGCGCGCGACTCGGCGATCAACTCGGGAAGACCGTCCGTGCGAAGCATGCGGTTCTCGATCTCGAGCCGCTGGCTCCGCCGCAGCGCCCGCCCGAGCTCGACCTGCGTTCGCAGCATCGCGAGCAACCGTGTGTTGTCCCACGGCTTCTCGATGTAGTCGCGCGCGCCGCGCCGCATCGCCTCGACCGCGCCGGCAACGCTCCCCCACGCCGTCATCACGATCACAGGCAGCGTCGCGTCCACCGCCTGCATCCGCGCCAAAAGGTCCAGCCCCTCGCGCCCCGATGTCGTGTCGCGAGCGTAGTTGAGGTCCATCAGCACGGCGTCGAAGTCCTGCTCCACCACCGCGCTCGCAATGCCGGCGGGCGAGCTCGCGGTCTCGATCTCGAACCCCTCGGTCTTGAGGAGGAGGCGAAGGGCTTCGAGGACGTCGGGCTGGTCGTCGGCTAGGAGGATGCGGGGGGGCATGGCTTGGAGAATGGGTGCGTCGGCCATGTGGCGCAACGAGGCATCGAGGGGGGCCATGTCGCGCCGGTCTCGATGCGCGCAATGGCTTACTCCGATCTCAATGCCCTACTCCGATCTCAACGCCACCGTCGGGTCAACACCCGCCGCTCGCCGTGCCGGGATGAGGCTCGCAACGAGCGCCGTGCCGCCCAGAAGGAGCGTGATCGCAACGAACGTGATCGGGTCGGTCGCGTCGACACCGAAGAGAAGGTTCTGGAGTACCCGGGTCGCCGCGAGCGCGGCACCAATTCCAACCGCGAGCCCGGCCGCCACCGGGAGCATCCCCTGCCTGACGACGAGCCGGAGCACGTCGGACCGACGTGCACCGAGCGCCATCCGGACGCCGATCTCGCGCGTGCGCTGCGCGACCGCGTACGAGGTGACGCCGTAGATGCCGATCGCGGCGAGAACTAGCGCGACGAGGCCAAAGATTGTGAGGAGCGCCGCGTTCACGCGTGGTTGCGCGACCGACTCGCCGAGTCGTTGCTCCATCGTGAGGATATCGGATAGCGCGATCTCGCGGTCGATTGACGCGACAGCCTGACGAAGCGTCCCGACCGCCGCGAGCGGGTCGCCCCCGGTGCGGAGCGTGACGTACATGGCTCGCCGCGGCACCTGCGCGTAGGCGCGGTAGGCCTGCGGGTACGGCGCCTCGCTGACGCCCTCCTGCCGGGTGTCGCCGACGATGCCGACGATCGTGCGGAAGACGGTGTCACCGAAAGCGATGCGGGAGCCGATGGGTTCCTGGCCCGGCCAGTGACGGCGCGCGAGCTCCTCGTTGATGACTGCGACTGGGGCCGCGCCGTCGCGGTCCTGAGCGGTGAAGGTGCGGCCGCGCACGAGCGGAATTCCGAGAGTCCGAAAATAGCTCTCGGTGGCGACGTAGGGCTGGAGGTCCGGCGTATTGCCGGGCGCGAAGTCGGGGCGCCCTTCGATCGCGAAAGTCGTGTAGCCGGCCCGGCCGCTCACCGGCGGTTCGGACACGAGCGCGACGTCGCGCGCGCCCGGCGATTCGCGGAGCGCATTCAGCAGCCGGTCGTAGAAGGTCGTCACCTGCGGCATCTCGGGGTACGTCACCGAGGGCGGGACCATGAACGCCGTGACCACCCCCTCCGGCCGTACGCCGACGTCCACGCGCTGGAGCTTGTCGAAGCTTCGGATGAGGAGGCCGGCGCCCGCGAGCAGGAGGAGCGCGACGGCGACCTCGCCGAGAACGAGGATCCCGCGCAAATCGCGGAGGCCTCCCCCGCCCACGGTACGCAGGCCATCGCGTAGCGCGCCACCGAGGGCGTGCTGCGAAAGGCGGATCGCGGGGGCGAGACCAAACAGCACTCCGATGACCAGCGACACGGCGATGGTGAAGACGATCACCCGGCCGTCGACGGCGATGGCTTCGATCCGGGGGAGGTTCGACGGGCTCGCGCGTTGGAGCGCGGCGACTCCCCAGACGGCGAGCAAGAGCCCGAGGGCGGCGCCGGCGAGCCCGAGGACAACACTCTCAGTGAGGAGCTGCCTGACGAGCCGCGCCCGTCCGGCGCCAAGCGCGGCCCGCACGGCCATCTCGCGCTCGCGCGCGGCGGCGCGGGCGAGGAGTAGGTTGGCGACGTTCGCGCAGGCGATGAGGAGCACTAGCCCAACGGCGCCCATGAAGACCAGGAGCGCCAGACGAACTCCGCCCACGAGCTCATCGTGCAGCGACACGACTTGGGCGGTCACGCCCGTGTTTGTCTGCGGGTACTGCTCCTCGAGCCGGCGCATCGTTTCAGTCAGCTCGGCCTGGGCGCGCTCGATAGTGGCGCCGGTCTCGAGCCTGGCTATGACCGTAAGGAAGTCGCTGCGCCGCCCGGCGTTCGGGTTCACGGTGTTGAGGGGCGCCCAGAGCTGCGCGTCGTTGCCGAACCGGAACCCTTCGGGCGTGACGCCGACGATCGTGTACATCGTCCCGCTGAGCGCGACCGTCTCGCCGAGGATGCCCGCGCGTCCGCCGAGGCGGCGCTGCCAGAAGCCGTGGCTCACGATCACGAGATTGCTGTTCGGGGTCTCCTCCTCGCGCGTGAAGGAGCGACCTTGCGCGAGCGTCGTGCCGAGAGTGCGGAAGAAGTCGGCGGTGACGTAGGCGGCGTCGACACGCTCCGGCTCTCCCTCGCCCGAGATTCCGAACGACGAGTTGGCGAGCGCCGCCACCTCGGAGAATGCCGCGCTCTGCCCGCGCCAGTCGCGAAAATCGGGGAGCGAGCTGACTTCACGGCCGAAATTCGGGAGCATGGTCCAGAGCATCACCAGCCGCTCCGGCTCGCGGTACGGGAGCGGCCGGAGGAGCACGCCGTTGACGACGCTGAAGATCGCGCTGTTCGCTCCGATCCCGATGGCGAGCGTCAGCGCGACGACGGCGGCGAATCCCGGCCGCTGGCGGAGGGCGCGAAGGGCGTAGCGAATGTCTTGGACGAGGGTGTCCATACGGACTCGTTAGCGGGGACGTGAGGCGTTCGCGGCGCTGAATGCTGAGTGCTGAGCTGCAGTCAGTCGTTCACCAGCCACCCATCCTTCAGCTTGATGATCCGGCTGCCGTAGCTGGCGTTGACCTCGGAGTGCGTGACCTGGATGATCGTCGCCCCCTGCGTGTTGAGGCGCGTGAACAGCTCCATGATCTCGCGCCCCTGCTCGGAGTGAAGGTTCCCCGTCGGCTCGTCGGCGAGGATCACAGTCGGGTTCGCGACCACCGCGCGCGCCACGGCGACGAGCTGCTGCTGCCCGCCGGACAGTTGTCGCGGGAACAGATCCTTCTTGCCGACGATGTTGAAGCGGTCGAGCACGTCGGCGACGATCGCCTCGCGCTCGCTCTTCTTCACGTCGCGATACGAGAGCGGAATGTCGAGGTTCTCCGCGACCGTGAGGTCATCGAGTAGGTGGTACTGCTGAAAGACGAAGCCGATGTGGCGCTTGTTGAGCGCGAGGCGCTGCTTGTTAGGCACCGCATGGATCGCATGACCGTGGAAGTAGTACTCCCCCGTCCACGCAGCGTCGAGCATACCGAGTGCACTCAGGAGGGTCGATTTCCCGGCGCCTGACGGGCCCATGACCGAGACGAACTCGCCCGGCATTATGTCGAAGGTGATCCGGCGCAGGACGAACACCTGGCCCCCCGCGACCGGGTACGACTTCTCCAGGTCGCGGAGGCTGATGACCGGCACGTTCGGGTCGGGCGCCTCGCCCTCGGCCGCACGCAAGGGGGAGGAGGAACCGGGGAAGATGGAGCTCAGCAGCGACATGCTAGTGCATCTCGAATCCGCTCTGCTCCAGCTCCACCGCCGCCTCACTCTTTTCGTCGCGGATCACCTGACCGTCGAAGAGGTGCAGGCTGCGTTCGGCGTATCGCTCGTAGCGTGGGTCGTGCGTGACCATCGCGATCGTGGCGCCTTCGCGGTGCAGCTCGCGAAGAAGGTCCATCACGCTTTCGCCGTTCTTGGAGTCGAGGTTTCCCGTAGGCTCGTCGGCGAGGAGGATGAGCGGCTTGCCGGCGATCGCGCGTGCGACGGCGACGCGCTGCTGCTGCCCGCCGGAGAGCTGCGACGGGTAGTGCTTCATGCGGTGCGACATCCCGACGCGCTCGAGCGCCTCCTGCACACGCTGTTTTCGCTCGCCTGACGACATTCCGCGATACGTCAGCGGGAGCTCGACGTTCTCGTAGACCGTGAGGTCGCCGATCAGGTTGAACGCTTGGAAGATGAAGCCGATCTCACGGTTGCGGATGCGCGCCCGCTCGCTCGCGGTAAGGTTCGCGACCGGCTTCGCGTCGAGCATGTAGCTCCCCTCGGTCGGGGAGTCGAGGAGCCCGAGGATCGACAGCAACGTCGTCTTGCCGCATCCGGACGGGCCAGCGATCGCGACAAACTCACCGGAGCCGATCTGCAGGTGGACCTTGGACAGCGCGTGGGTCTCGACTTCATCCGTGAGGAAGACCTTGCTCACGCCTTCCAGGCGGATGAGAGGCTCCGTCGCGTGCTGCTCCATGGGGGTGTCTCCGGTGCGGGAAGGTTGGTGGGGGGGGAGGCCTACAGCTAACTCGAACTTCGGGTCTGGGTCCGGGTCCGCGCTCCGCATCACTTCAGTCTGATCCTATCGTATCGATCGTACGTCGAGAGGTCCGACAGGATAACCGCGTCTCCCTCGCGCAGGCCGTTGATGATCTCGATCTCGTTCACCGAGCTGCGGCCCAGACGGACGGTCATCCGTACGGCGTGGTCACCGTCGGGTTCCAGCTTGAAGATGCCGACCGTGCTCTCTGCCTGCCCGTAAGCCGGGCGACCGACGAAGAGGACGTTGTCCAGACGCTCGATCTCGATTGTTCCGTCCACGCTCAGGTCGGGGCGCGCACCTTTCGGCAGATCCCCCTCCAATGCGACATCCACGGCGACCGTACCGTTTACGGCTGCCGGGTCGATCCGCACCACTCGGCCCGGAGCGATGCCATTGCGGGTGTCGATCTGGGCGAGCTGGCCGATCGCGATATCTTTGGCCTGCGTCTCCGGGATGCGCAGCAGCGCCTTGAGCCGTCCCGGCTCCGCGATTCGCGCGAGCACGGCGCCCGGGTTGGCCCACTGGCCGGGCTCCCAGATCATCTCCTGAAGCACGCCACCCGAGCCGGCCAGAACCTTCATCGAGGCGACGCGGTTCTCCTGGAACTGGGTAATCGCGCGCAGTCGCTCGACGTTCTTCTCGGCGAACGCGACCTGCCGTCCCGACGCCTGCTCGATTACCTGGAGGCGCTGCTCCTCGATCCGCAGGCGGTTCTTCAGCTCTGCTGCCTGCTCGACCGCCCGCTGTTCCTCCATGTCCGAGGCAAGCCGTTTCTCGCCGAGCGTCTTGAAGAGCGTGGCGTTGCGTTGCGATTCCAAGTACAGGGTCCGCACTTGCTCGACCGTAGATTGCTGCCCGAGCGACTGGGACTCTAGCTGCGTGTGCAGATTCACCAGCTCCGACTCGGCGCTCGTGAGCTGCCGCTGCGCATCCAGCGCCTGGAGCTGTACATCCGGATTGCTCAGCTCCATCAGAATCGTGGTCGGCGTCACGGTGGCGCCGGCTCGCAGGTAAATCTGCTCGACGCGACCGGCGGTGACCGCGGACACCCAACGCATCTGCTCCGGGACCAAAGTCCCTGGGCCGCGGACCTGCCGCACCATCGGACCGCGTTGCACCGTGTCGACCCAGACCGTGGCCCGCTCCACCTGCGGCGCCGCCGGCTCCAAGTTAGAGAGGGCCACGGTCACCAGCACGACCGCCACGAGGGCGACCGCGCCGATGATGTATTTGCCGCGTTTCGCGACGGGCTTGCGAGGGATGTCGACCAACTGCTGCCTCTCGTATTCGGGGTCCGGACTGCCCCTAATCAAGGGAAATGGCGTGCCACCGCGTACCCTATTCGTAACTTTCACGGGCGCATTGACTTGACTGATCGTCTGGATGGACTGTCGCGAAGCCCTCTGTCCGGTGGTGGGAGGCCGTGTCCCGGAATCGAATCGTCGCCGCGTCGGGGTTGAGAAAAGCCGCCGGCATTGTTCCGCCGGCGGCTTGGCTCGCTCAACTGGTCCAGATCGTTATCGCGTAGTGTCGGGCTTCGCCCCCCTCGCGTTCTTCGCTGGAATAATTATCTCGCAATTCTTGAAGTTCGGGCTGTCATCGTCCCTGCAGGTGTCGGTGCCGCCGACGCCGCCGTCCATCTGGTCGTTGCCGGCGTTCCCGTCGAGGTTGTCATCCCCAGCATTCCCCTGGACGTTGTCGTCGCCCGGACCGCCCTCGATTGAGTCGTTGCCGGGGCCCCCTTCGATCAAGTCATTGCCGGGACCACCGTGGAGCCTGTCATCCCCCGTTCCGCCGAAGATCTTGTCGTCTCCGGCGCGCCCGCAGATCGCATCGTTGCCGCCTTGGCCGCGGATCGAGTCCGGACCCATCGTGCCCACGATCAGGTCGTTCCCCTCGGTCCCGATGATCACGGTCATGCCACCCTGGCGGCTGAAGTACTTACGGCGCTCCTCGCCCGGCATTTCGGGCCAAATCGTGGCCGGCATGCCGAAACAGCTCGGCCGCTGCGCCCGCCCCTCCTGTGCGGTGTCGGACCCAGCGTTCCTCGCTGGAATAATCGTTTCGCAGTTCTTGGAGTTCGGGCTGTCATCGTCCCGGCAGGTGTCGTTCCCACCGACGCCGCCGTCGATCTGGTCGTTGCCGGCGTTCCCGTCGAGGTTGTCATCCCCAGCGTTACCCTGGACGTTATCGTCGCCCGGTCCGCCCTCGATCATGTCGTTGCCGGGGCCCCCCTCGATCAAGTCATCGCCGGGACCTCCGTGGATCCTGTCATCCCCCGTTCCGCCGAAGATCTTGTCGTTTCCGGCGAGCCCGCAGATCACGTCGTTACCGCCTTGGCCGCGGATAGAGTCTGGCCCCATCGTGCCCACGATCACGTCGTTCCCCTCGGTCCCGATGATGACAGTCATGCCACCCTGCCGGCTGAAGTACTTCCGGCGCTCCACGCCCGGCATCCCAGGGTAAATCGTCGCCGGCATGCCAAAACATTCCGGCGGCTGGGCCGGCCGCCCCTGCTGAGCGCTGCCGACGGGTGTGATCTGGCTCGAACCTGCCATGAGAACCGCAGTCAGCGGAACGGCGGTGAGCAGAACGATTCTCTTCATTGTTGATCCCCCTTCTTTGAGAGATCAGCTCAGATGGGCAACATGCGGACCATCTGTTGTTGCCCTGCAGAGGGGGTTAATTCGATCTTCAGCTCGAAAAGTTAGGCGACCTCGTCCAGACCGGAGGACGATAGGAGACCCCAACCAACCATGACCGAATCCCTGGCCGAGACGTCAGACCTCCCCCCGTTTGGCCGCTAGCTGGCGAACCGCTTGCACGCCGGGCCTTGGCGCGCGCTAACTCTGGTAGAATGCGTCGATGCAGAATCTAACCAGGTGGTCCAGGATCTTGCGCTGCTCCACGCGATCCGCATGGGCAGTCACCTGCGGAAGGGCGTTCCAAAGCGTCTTGAACGCCACAAGCATGTCCTCCGCCCGCAGCTTCCGGTCATGGGCCTCCTTGGCCAGAACCTCCAGCGCGGCGCACACTTCCGTCTCGTCCTTCGCGTCGTCCTCCAGATACCGGATGAGGGCGGTCCGCAGCCGGTCCAGCGTCTCGTCTGACGGGAAGCGCCCGCCGTTCGAGTCGTGCGAGCGATGGGGTGCCATCATCCTTGTCTCGTGGGTGGGTGGCGGGGGGCCAGCGGTGTCGGGGCAACCGGCTCGGAGTGCGGCGATTCGTGCGGTAGTAGGTGCGGCAGTGGGTGCGGCAAGAGAATACGGTGGAACCTCACACGTTTGCAAGCCTGATGGGGCGTCGACTCGGCCCAGCGAAGCGGCTCCCTGGCTCATGGGGACTGGCTCAGGGATCGCCTAGCGACGCGATGCGCGGCACGACAGTGCTCATTCTGGTACGGGAACTACTCGGGGCGGGTTTGATCGGGACGCTCGTAGAGGCGCTGGGGAAGGAGCCGGTCTTTCCCGCCGCCGGAGAGAGCGCCGAGTCGGCCCTCACGCGCCTGCGCCCGCCGACGGTGCTGCTCGAGTGCTACCACCCCGCCGCGCGCTCCGATGCCTTTTTCATCGCGGCCGAAGAGGCCGGGAGCCGGGTCGTGTTGTTCGCGCCGCGCGTCCCGTGGGACGACGCTCAAGAGATCGCGCGCCGGCGTTCGGTTGTCGCATTCGTGTATCCGGCTGCTGGCGAGTCGTTGGCCGCGCTGCTGGCGCGAGCGCTGGTGGACTGAACGCCCAAGCGAAAGCCATAGTACGACGATGCGCGCGATGCCTTCCCCCGTTCCCCGCTCCCTGTTCCCCGCTCCCCGTTCTGATGGAGGCACGCTCATGGCACGCTCCGACACCGTCCTGACACGCCCTTTCGGCGGCGCGGGGGTCGAGGTCTCGGCTCTCGGACTCGGAGGGTATCACCTCGGGAAGATACCGAACGAGCGGGAGAGCACACGTATCATTCGTGAGGCGATCGAGGCAGGGATCACCTTCATGGACAACGCGTGGGAGTACCACGAGGGCAAGAGCGAGACGCGCATGGGAAAGGCGCTCAAGGGCGGATGGCGGGAGCGTGTCTTCCTAATGACCAAAGTCTGTACGCACGGGCGCGACGCGCGTACGGCGATGCGCCAGCTAGAGGACTCGCTGCGCCGGCTAGATACCGACTACTTGGACCTCTGGCAGATTCACGAGTGCGTGTACTACAACGATGCTGAGCGCCATTTTCGGAAGGGTGGCGTCGTGGAGGCGCTCGAGCGAGCGAAGGCGCAGGGGAAGGTACGGTTCGTCGGCTTCACGGGACACAAGGACCCGGCGATCCACCTCGCAATGCTGGCGCACGACTTCCATTTCGACGCATGCCAGCTCCCGCTCAATCCCTTCGACGCGGGATTCCGGCACAGCTTCGAACGCGACGTACTGCCGGAGCTGGCGCGCCTCGGCATCGCCGCGATCGGGATGAAGAGCATGGGTGGCAGCGGGGAGCCGGTGAAGGCGAAGGCGATCTCGCCCCAGGACGCCCTCCGCTACGCGATGAGCCTTCCGGTCGCAACGACCGTGAGCGGCATCGACTCAATGAAGGTGCTACGACAGAACCTGAGAGTCGCACACGGCTTTGAGCCGCTCGATGCACGCGCGATGCAGCGGATGCGCGAGAAGGTGGCATCCGATGCGGCCGACGGGCGTCACGAGTTATACAAGGTGACGGCGCTGCACGAGGGGCCAATCGGGCGGAAGGAGCACGGATTTCCGAGCGAGGACGAACTGGCGGCTTAGGACGCGCGGCGCGCCAGGATTACAACGCCGCCGTCAACGCGTACAACGCTTACCGGAACGGTCGCGACTTAGTCCACATCACGATGACGCCGCACGCGGCGTTCGACCCGGAGAACTCGCCCGGGACCTCTCCAGCGCCGCGGTAGACCTCGAGCCCGTACACGTCGCCGATCGAGGTGTTTTCGTGAAATGAGCTCACCTCCATCCCGTCGATCCACCACGTCGGCTGGCATTGAGGCGTGCGGACCATGGCAGCGAAGCATTCGAACGTCTGTTGGTTGCACCGGATCCGGACCCCCCGCACGGTACGGAGGGCGTCCCCGACAGAGTTGTATCCGCCGCTCTTGAGGTCGTCCCAGCGAAAGTATGCGCCAAGCGCGCGCTGGCGCCGTCTCTCGAAGTCCAGGTACCGCGGCATGAGCTTGTCGGCACGGGCCTGAACAACCAGATCAGGCAGCCGGTGTCCGGTGAAGTCGAGCGGGAAGGCCCGGTCCACGGCGCCAGAAGGCGGAAGGCGAACTTTGAAAAAACCGGGAGCGTACCCGACCAACTCGATCGTGACCTCCGCATCCCCGGCGCGGAGCTCGGGGGCCTCGAACTGTCCGAGAGTGTCCGTCGTAAAGGTAAGGGAGACTCCACGGACCCGGACCACCGCGCCCGCGAGCGGATCACCCATTTCGCTGTCGATGACGCGGCCCTTGATACTCGCTTGGGCGGCGCCCGTCTCCGAACCGATCGCGGCCGCGAGCAAGGCCGCGAGAATCAGTTTGCTGACCCCGCGGGCTCCGAAGGCGCGGTTCGGCGATGTCCGGGTGATCACGGCAATCCCTCCGGGACCGAAGACGCTTTAGAGGCTGGGCGCGACTGTTGAGGGCGCCCGGTCTGACGATCCATATTGCGGCGCTAGCCCGCAGCACGTAATATGGCGCCGCAGAGCCGGTCCAATCAATAGGTAACGCTGTCTCGCGGGAGGAAGATCATGCCTGTTTCTCGTATTAGCTCGCTGCTGGGCGCTACGACCGCCACAGCATTCGCATTCATCTTTGCCGGGTCGCTCTCGGCGCAGGCCGTCATTACCGGCCGCGTGACCGGAGAGGAGGGAACCCCGCTTGGCGGGGCCACCGTGACGGTGGCGAACACCAGCTTGGGCACAGTGACGGCTGAGAACGGAACGTATCGTCTTACCGTTTCCGAGGACGCCGCACGCGGCCAGCAAGCCACCTTGGTTGCGCGACGCATCGGGTTCCGCCCAGGCAGCCGGGCCGTCACCCTGAGTGGTACTCAGGAACAGGATTTCGTGCTCGCGGCCGACCCACTTAGACTCGAAGAAGTAGTCGTCACGGGTGTGGGAGAGGCAACGGCGCGCAATAAGCTCACCTTCGCGGTGGGTACCGTGGATGAGCAGCAGCTCCAGGCGGTTCCGGGCAGGAGCGCGGTCGAGGCCATTCAGGGCAAAGTGGCCGGGGCGCGACTGGTCCCGAGCTCGTCCCAGCCCGGCGGTGAGGTGGCGATCCGGCTCCGTGGCGCTACAAGCATCGGTGGCCGGCAGGATCCAATCATCATCGTTGACGGCGTCATCACGAGGTTCGGCTTGGCTGACATCTCGCCGGAAGACATCGAGCGCGTGGAGGTCATAAAGGGAGCGGCGGCATCCTCCCTGTACGGCTCCAACGCCGCCAACGGTGTGGTGCAGGTATTCACGAAGCGTGGGAGGTCACTGCCCGAGGGTACGCTGCGCGTGACGGCACGTACCGAGGCGGGCATCAACCAGATGCCCAGCGAGATGGAGTTCTCTCGCTCACATGCGTGGCAGGTCGACTCCGTGACCGGGGAGTACATCCGCAACCCGCAAGGCGCGCGGATCATCGAGAGTGACCAGATCGCGGACAATCGTTTCCCGACCTACCTCAACCATTGGGACGAAGTGGTTGAGGGCGGGACGTACGCGACGCAGTACTTGTCGGTCGGGCAGCGCCGCGGTACCACCAACTTCAACGCGTCGGCGCAGAACACCAGGAACCAGGGCGTGATCTTCGGGTTGGGTGGTTACACTCGCCGGAATTTCCGCCTCAACCTGGATCAGCAGGTCCGCTCCAATGTCGACGCGTCGTTCAGCACATTCTACGGCACGTCGACAAATGGCCGTACCGAGGAGGGCCAGGGCGGGCCGTTCTTCGGTCTCATGTTCGTCCAGCCCGACGTGGACATCGTCGCGGCGTGTCCTGACACGGGAAGCGCGGCGGCCTTCGCAGGGACGGCGTATTGCCCGGTCGTTCCGCTGAGCGGGGACGTCGCCAACGACTTCAATCCGCTGTACGAGCTGGCGAACCGCAAGATCACTCAGGACCGTAGCCGATTCAGCGGCTCCGGCAGAGTCCGGTGGCGGTTGCTCGATTGGTTGACGACCGAGGGCAGCCTCGGGTACGACTCTGAAGCTGAATCGTTCTCGGATATCATACCGTTCGGGTATGTGACGTCGAGCGGAACGAAGGACGACGGACGGCTCATCAAGCAGTCGTCCAATAACTGGCAGTACAACTCGGGCGTCACGCTGACGAGCGTCCGGGCCCTGTTCGGCGACATCACGAACACCACCAAGGTGGGCACGACCTACGAGAAGCAGTTGAACAGGATCCTCCGCCCGACGGCCGATAAGCTCGTCGTGGAGCGGGTGCCGGAGTTCGGTGGCGTCGACCCTAGCTCGATTCGGGCTACGTCGCTGGAGGAGCCCTACCAGACCCACAACTATCTAGCGATCACGACTTTTGACATCAAGGATCGGTACATTATCGACGCCTTGGTGCGCCGTGATGGGTCGTCGCTGTTCGGGCCGGAAGAGCGGTGGGCCAACTACTATCGCATCTCCGGCGCGTGGCGCGTCACCGAGGATGTCCGCATACCCGGGCTGGACGAGCTCCGGCTTCGGGCCTCGCAGGGCACGGCGGGACTTCGCCCCGGGTTCAATTACCAGTACGAGATCCTCGACGTCACGCCCGGTGGCTTCAGCAAGTCCATCCTTGGCAATCCCTTCTTGAAGCCAGCCCACTCGACGGAAGTGGAGCTGGGAACGAACCTCGCCTTTGGTGGGCATCGGTATACCTTCGAGTACACGTTCGCCAAGAAGGAAACCATCGATCAGATACTACTGGTGGACCTGCCGGCGGTGGCCGGCTTCCAGGCACAGTGGCAGAACACCGGCGCGCTCGAGTCAAAGACCCATGAGGTGGCGTTTGGGGCCCGGCTGATCGATCGTCCGGGCGCGAGCCTCTTGCTCAACATCGTGGGCGATCGGACTCGTCAGGTGATCACGGATTGGAGCCTCCCTGAGCGTCTTTACAGCTTCCAGCAGATGCCCTCTGCCTTCTTCCTCGGCAGGGGTTCGGATCTGGGTGTGATGCACGGCAACCGCTGGGTTCGCAACATCGAGGAGCTGTACGACGATCCCGCCAAGAACGCGGCGTCCGGGCCGGGGCAGGCGTGGGACCGTGACAATCTCATTATCAACGAGGACGGCTACGTCGTCCTGAAGAGCGCGTACGGCACGCTCAACGAGCGAGCCATCAAGTACGTCCGCTGCAAGAGAGAGGACGCGAGTGGTACCTGCCTCGAGACGACCAATATCGTAAGGATCGGCGACTCCAATCCCGACTTCAACCTCAGCTTCAACCCGGTATTGACTCTCGGGCGGGTGTCGTTGAGCGGGTTGCTGGACTGGTCGCACGGCGGCGACTTGTACAATGGCACTCGCCAGTGGGCGTTCCAGGCGACTCGCGACCGGGCACAGGACCAGTTCGGCAAGGCGCAGAACGCGGAGGCATGTGGTACCGCACAGGACAATCCAACTCTAGGGTCGTGCTCTCAGAAGGCGCTCGCTTACTACGCGGTCGGGTTCTACAACGGCCTCGATCCGAACGACTATTTCGTCGAGGACGGCTCCTACATGAAGCTGAAGGAGCTGGGGGTTTCCTACACTTTCGCGCCCACTCGGCTGCGGCGTATCGGTTTCCAGGAGATGAAGCTCGGATTGATCGGGCGTAACCTCTTTACCATCACCGATTACTCGGGACTCGACCCTGAGGTATCCGGCCTCTTCGGCGATCCATTCCAGGTCAAGATGGATTGGTTCCAGTATCCTCAGTTTCGGACGTACTCGGCCGTCGTCGAGTTCTCATTCTGACCGGAGCCACAGATGAAATCATATAGAGAGCTTTATATGAAGCGGCTCTGGTCGCTGACGACGTTGGCGGTCGTGTTGCTGAGCGGCGGGTGCAACCTGGATACCGAAAACCCGAATGCTCCGGATGCGGGGCGTGCGTTCGTTGATCCTTCCGGGTTGTCGCAGCTCCTGGGCGGAGCGGTTCGCACGTGGGTCGAGACGCGCGGCGGATACTTCAGCGCCCTTGTCTTGACCACGATGGCGGACAACTACACGGCTTCGTGGAATAACGCTGCCTTGCGGTTCTACAGCTCGGTCGGCGTCGAGTGTCCGTCGCGCTGCGGTTGGTCGAACAGCGCTACGGCCCCCGAGGCTGCCGGCGGTCCGAATGTCGAGGGGCAGTGGTACGGGAACTACACTGTGCTTTCTTCCGCGTCCGACGTTCTTCGCGCCATCAGCGACGGCCTCTGCTTCGACACCAACTGCGAGGTGGACAACACGCTGACATCGCGCAATACGACAATAGCCAAGATGTTGCAGGGAATGGCGCTGGCGGGTATCGCGCTCAACTATGACCAGGGGTTCATCGTTGACGAAGAGACCGATCCAAGTACCGTCGCCACGCTGCCCTTCAGCCCCCGCGAGGAAATTCGGGACGCCGCCATCACAAAGCTCGAGGAGGCGTACACCGAGGCAGGCGTCAAGAGCTGGACGACGCCCGCTGAGTGGCATGGGGTGGGTGGCGGCAGGTCTTACTCGAATGAGCAGATCCAGCAGCTCATCCGGACCATGCAGGCCGAGTTGCTCGCACTCTTCCCGCGGAACGCCGCCGAGAACGAGCAGGTCGCCTGGGCGCAGGTCGCGACCTACGCGTCGGAGGGCGTCAGCTCCGGCGCTGCATTCGATTGGGAATTCTACGTCGACCCGAGCGGCAATGCGTTTTCGGCTGTACCGCTCGACTGGGTAAAGATCTGGGGTAACTCCATCGGGACCATGCGGGTTGACACGCGCGTGGCCGCCCTGCTCACCACCAACCACCAGCACCCGTGGCCGGAGCCAAACGGGAATCCGTGCCCGACCATCTCGGCTGACCGGCGGGTCGGCGACGGCTCGTGGGGACCTGAGGACGATTTCAACGGATATGCGACGATAGCGGCCACTGCTAATGCTGGTACCGACTTCGCGTGCTCCGGAGTGCCGATTTTCCCGGCCGCTCGTGGTCAGTATCACCAGAGCAATCTCGTCCACATCCGGTACAACCATCTGGCGTACCTGGGTGAGAACCTGCCGGAGTTCGACATGAACGGGCAGGACCCGTTCTATACCACACAAATGAACGACCTTCTCTGGGCAGAGGGGCTCATCCGTAGCGGCAACAATGTGCTCGGCGCGCAGAAGATCAACAACAGCCGCGTCGGCCGGGGCGGGTTGCCGCCGCTTACGGGCGCCGAGAGCGAGGACGCGCTGCTCGCCGCGCTGCAGTACGAGCAGGAGATCGAGTTCATGGGCCAAGGAGGCACGCCGTTCTACAATCGGCGGCGCATCGATGGCCTGCAGCCGGGAACTCCACGCCACATGCCCGTGCCGGCGAAGGAGCTGGATGTGCTCGTGCGCGAGGTCTACTCGTTCGGCGGACCCGGACGGCCTGATATGTATAGAGGCGGCGTGGGCGGCGGTTCAAGTGTCAGGTCGGCGCGGGAGATCTGGGACCAGTACCAAGCTATGGTACGGGAGTTCGCTTCAAGGAAACGCTGACCTAGCAAGATCGAGAGCTGACCCATGAGACGGGCGGGAGAGATCCCGCCCGTTTTTCTCACGTTTTTTGAGGCACGTCGGGAAACGCCGAGAACAGCGAGCTGCCAGCTGCGAGCTGATAGCTGCGAGCTGCCAGCTCAGGGCATCGGAACGATGGGTGTCATCGAGTCTGCAGAGACGCTTGCCCTTGAGTCCAACCGAGAACAGCGACCTGCCAGCCTCGAGCTGATAGCCCCCAGCTGCCAGCTTGCGGCACCGGAACGATAGGGGTCATCGAGTCTGCAGAGAAGCTTCCCTTGAGGGTGACCGAGAGGTGCGAGCTGCCAGTTGCGAGCTAAGAGCTGCCAGCTGCCAGATGCCCGACCCGCGGCCGCGGGAAAGGACTTGGGTCGGGCTGGAATGATGAGAGATCTGGCCAGTCGCTCAAACAGAGTCGGATATGAGCGATTATACGGAGCTCCAAGTCTGGCGAAAGGCGCACGCTCTTTCGCTTAGCGCTCACGATGCAGCTACTCGCATTCGCGGCCTTCAGTACGGGGCCTTCCGCAGTCAGATCATTCAGGCGGCGATGTCGATTCCGGCGAATATTGTCGAGGGGCGGGAGCAGAAAACGGAGGCCGCCTTTGCGCGTTTTCTTCGGATCGCACTCGGCTCTGCTTCGGAGCTCGAGTACCATCTGCTGGCGGCTCGGGACATCCGCGCCCCTCTCAAGGCATGAGTACGGGTCGCTCTCGAGTCAGGTAGTCGAGGTGAGAAAAATGCTTCATGGCCTCCTACGACGGATCGAGGCCTCCGCGAAACGATCAATTCGATGACACCTATCGTTCCGGTGCCGTGAGCTGGCAGCTGGGGCGATCAGCTCGCAGCTGGCAGCTCGCTGTTCTCGGTTGGGGCAGCTGGCAGCTTCTAGCTCGCAGCTGGCAGCTCCTAGCTCGCAGCTGGCAGCTTGCACCTCCCGGCCACCCCTCAAGGGAAGTGGACGCTGATCTCGGTCTCTCCCGGCGCCAACTGAACAAGTTGCTCTCGTCCACCCGGCCAGCGGATCCACAGGGCGGTAGGTTGACCCGCCCGCCCCATGACTTGGACCGCGCCGTTCTGCGACCAGTAACCCGAGCCAGCCTGCACCTCGCGAACCGGCCCGGCTCGACCACCATAGCGCAGCCGCATCTGAGTCCCGATCCCCGTTGGATTACCGGGCGGTCCCGACACGCGAACGCGGAGCCCGGGCGTGGCCCCGATGTTTCGGTACAGGCGCGTTGTGGCGCCGTTCTGCGAGATGGCGAGATCGAGCCGGCCGTCGCCGTCAAAATCTGCGTAGGCGGCACCTCGTTGTTCTCCGTAAACCGCCAGGCCTGATCGCTGCGCCGGTACGGGCTGCAAGCTTCCGGCGCCATCACCAGTGAGCAGCAGACTGCGGCCGGCATCGTAGCGCGCCGTGGCGACTTCGGTTGCGAAAACGTTCTGGCTCAAGAACAGATCCTCCTTTCCGTCGCCGTCAAAATCTGCGATACCGGCGTAAAGAGCCGGAGCTAGCTGCGCTTCCAGAGGAAGTGCCCGGACCTCGAACCGATCCCCGCGGTTGAGAAACACCATGTGGTCCATCGTCGTGGCGCCAAGCTTGACGGCTTCGGTGGCCATTGGCCCGAGAACCTCGTCGATAGTGGCATCCGCGTACGCCCCGAAGGTGCGGATCCGCCTCCCCAATCCGGGCAGCGCCAACCCGAGCCGGGAAAATGAGGTGAGCGGCGCTACGCCGCCGATCCGTGGATCCTCTTGGGCTAATAGCAGGTTTGGGTTGCCACGTGCCGCGAAGAAGCCGAAGTACAGGAACAGCGGGCGAGTCTCGCTTGCGTGGTACTCGGTGTTCCGGCCCCAGCTGGTGGCGACTATGTCGAGGCGGCCGTCGCCGTCCACGTCCCCAGTCGCGATCCCGTTCCACCGGCTGTACAGCCCCGACAGCCCGGGCATAGCGGGCGCGGGCCGAAGGCGACCCTTCTCGTTCAGAAAGATCCGGATGGTTCCCCATTCGATGGCCACGACGAGATCCGGCCATCCGTCGCCGTTGATGTCGCTGAACAGCGCCGCGGAAACCATTCCCATGCCGGCGAACAGGCGGTTGTTCGCCGTATCTGGTACCAAGCTGCCGCCCGCGTTCCGGTACAGTCGCGATGAAGGGGAAAGTGGGTAGCCACCCGGCAGGATCCGGCCCCCGACGAACACACCCAAGTTGCCGTCGCCGGTGTAATCCGCCACCGCGACGGCCCCCACGCTCGCGGTGTCACCGGGCACCAGCGGGGCGACCGCCCCGCTGAGGACCGAATAGCTCACGACGCTGGGCACGATCAGCGCCTGGTCCGTCGTTGCCATCTCGTAGTTCGAAATTCCGGCAAGGATGACACGCCCTCCGCGGCCATCGGGCCAGCCCAGGATCGTGGTAAGGTCTCCATGCGCCGCCGGAACGCGCAGGGCGGCGGGCCTCAGCCTGCCGGCATCATTCCGGAACCACGAGAGTTTGCCCGTGTGCCCAGCTCCAACGAAGAGGTCCTCATCGCCATCGCCATCAATATCGTCCCAGGCGACGCCGGGTCCGAGCTGGCTGAACGCGTTGAGGAGGAGGAGCTGTCGCGCGTAGTCGTCGAAGTAGGGCTCGATGTGGTGGTGCCCGCCCAGCTCATCAGAGACGTCTTGAAACAGTGTCGGGCCCGCGCTCGGCGACGGGTTCGGGGCCGGCTGTGCGGACCGCTGATTTATCTCGTAGAGCCTATTCGGACGGGCGCCGCGTATCACCGCGCGGCGACCGTCGCGCCAGTCCACCTCTATGGTTACCTCCTTTGCGTTCCCCGTCGCGAAGGTGAGCAGCGCGTCCGAGCTGGAGAGGTAGAGCCCGCCGGCGATGACCTCGCGCTGCTGGAGCGGCACCGCGCCGCCGAGCACGCGGACGCGGCTGCCGATGCCTAACGTGTTCGGTGACGCACCACGAAGCCGGACCGCGAGACGCGGCGCGGTGGCATCGTTCCGCAACACCGCCGCCGGCTTTCCGAGCCGGTTGATGACCACGTCGAGATCGCCGTCGCCGTCGAGATCGGCCAGCGCCATCCCATGAGAAATGTCGTCTCCCAGGTCGAACCGCCAGGCACGGCTCGCGTCCTCGAAGGTCAGGCCCCCACGGTTTCGGAACGCCACGTTAGGCAGTGGCAGCGGCGGGAACTCGAACACCAGACGCCGCCAGTCGATCTCGTGAAGGCGATTGCGCAAGCGGTACTGGGTGTCGCCGTCCATGACGTCCCAAACGTGGCCGGTTCCGATGAGGATGTCTTCCCACCCGTCGAGGTCCACGTCGAGGAAAATGGTGGACCAGGACCACCCCGATGCCCCCACGCCGGCGAGTCGCGCGATCTCCGCGAAGGTGCCATCCCCGCGGTTCAGCTGCAGGGTATTCCGTTGCATTTGGACCCGGGTCTCTCCCTGCCCCGGTCGCTTGGCCGGCGGGCTGTGCGTCGGGATCTGAGTCTTGAGCCGCCGCGTGTCCCGACTCAGCATGTCCACCTGGAAGAGGTCCGGCCGGCCGTCCCGATCGATATCTCCCACGTCCAGCGCCATCGTCGAGTTACTGGTAGAACGCATCGCGTGCCACGGTATCATGCGGAAGTTTCCGCGGCCGTCGTTGAGCCAGAACTGGTCGGGATCCTCGAAATCGTTGGCGACGTAGAGATCGGGAGCGCCGTCACCGTTCAGATCCACGAACATGGCCGCGAGGCCGAAGTCCTCCGGCTCCTGCACCAGCGGCTGGCCCTGCTCATCCACGAAGCGGGGATTGCCGGCAATGGGCTCGCGGATGAACCGGCCGGTGCCGTCGTTCCGGTAAAAGAAGTCGGGATCGGCGCGTTGCTCGAGGCTGATGCCCCCGAGATCCTCGCGATCGACGAGCCGGTAGTCACTACGGTACCGCTCCCGCACCTCGAATCGCTGCGGGGCCAGTTGGCGGACGACCTGGTCGAAAGAGCGCTCCTGCGGCGAGATCCGGTCGAGCGTGGTGTAAGCCTTGTAATTGGCGACGTACAGGTCGAGGTGGCCGTCCCCGTCCACGTCGGCGATAGCGAGCGTAGTGCTTCCAGCCGTGGACGTCAGGCCAGCGTCTTCACCCTGCTCAGTGAAGTGACCGGCGCCGTCGTTCAGGAAGAGAGCGTTCGGCCCTCCAAGCGCGACGAGGATCAGGTCCAGGTCGCCGTCACCGTCGACGTCCGCGAAGGTGCAGCCGGTGGAGTACCGGTCGGGCGCCCCAACTCCGGCGCCTTGAGTGATGTCCTCGAACCTCCAACGGCCGAGATTGCGGTAGAGCGCGTTCGTTCCTTCCGTGCGGGCGAGGAAAATGTCCACCAGACCGTCGCCGTCCACATCGCCGAAGCACACGCCGGCGCCCTGGGCTAGAATCCGGTTCCGAACCAGGAGTGAGTCGCTCACCGTGTTGGCGAAACGGATGCCCGTGCGGGCGGGGTCGAGTAGCGTGAAACCCGGCGTGCCCCGGCGCGGAACGTCGAGCGCCCGCCAGCGGAACCCGTCTCCCTCCTGCCAAGTGGTGTCGGCGGGGCGGCTGCAGGCAGCGACGAGCAGGGCCAGAACCAGGACGCAGCGCCTGCTCATCGAGCCGGCGCCACCCGGGTGCGGAGCCGGTCGAGCACCAGCCGGCCGACACATCTCCCGAGCGCCTTGCCGCTCTCATTCCCCATGGAGAAGTGGATACCCCCATAGAGCCGGGACTCGGCGGCCTCGTCGGCCGCTTCCTGGAACGATCTGTACCGGCGGACGCCATGCCCGAGCGCCAGGTTGGTGCTGTCCTCGAAGGCCACGGTGCCGAGTAGCGCGGTGAGCACCGTGGCTGCGGACGCGGACTGACCGGAGTGCCCTGACGGATATTCCGGGAACGGTGGGGTGACGATCGCGGGCGTCCAGGTTGAATCGATGTACCGCCGGATGTAGGTGACCGGGCGGATGAGGCTCAGCCGGTACTTCTCGTGCCAGATGGCGATGAACGCGTCGGCCTGGGCGAGCGTCATCAGCACGAACACTTCGGCGGCCTGATCCGCGGAGAGTTCGAGCTGCGTAACCAATTGGCTCCCGATGGCCAGCCAATGGCCCATGGGCGTGCCGGTCTGACCGGGATTGTCCGCCCAATAGAGCACGGTCTGGTACTGCTCCTCGCTCAGCGCGCGGCCTACCTCGTCCACCCGCTTTGCCTCGGTGTGGAATGATGACCCCGGGGATGTGGACCAGGTTGGGGGGGGCGGCGTCGGACACTCGTCAGGCGACCGGAGGGCGAACGGGCGCAGCGTGCCCCACCACGGCTCCGTCGCGCCCGTCGGGTTGACAGCCTTCAGGGTGCGGATGTCAGCCGCCTTGGGGCGGGTCAAGGCCAGGGCTCGCTCGCTCGCCTCGCCCCCCCGGAGGGTCGCGGCGGGGTTGTCGAGCGCAACGAAGTCACGCACGGCGGAGAGGTTCTGGGGCGTGTACTCGTCCGCCCGGGAATCATTGACCCAGAACTGATGCCCTGCGGTTGGTCGAAAGGGGCGCGTACGTGTCTCATCGAAGCCGTCCTGAGCGGCCCAGGTCAGGATCGCGGCCCCCAAGCGCTCCCCGAGGTCCCGGGAGTCGGCTCGAACTACGTCGGGGATGCCCGTGGCGAGGCGGGCGGCCTCCAGGGAGTCGGCGAGACTGCCCAGGGCGGCCCGCGTGGCCGGGAGGCCCTCGACGAAGAGGGAGTCGAGCACGGCACGCTCAGCGGCCAGGGCGACGAGGATCGGGTCGTAGCGTCTGTTCGCGTCCGGACGTGGAAGTGAATCGAGCCCGTTCAACTGGCCGGCGAGGGAGACGAGCCCCGGCGAGGCAGTCGCCAGGCCCTCATAGAGTGCGACGGACGCGTAAGCGAGCACGCGCGAGGCTACCGGGGGAGAGATCCGCTCCGCCCGGATGAGGCCATAATAATTGCGCATCCACTCCGCCACGAACTGCGGGTCGGGTGAGGGTAGGGAGCGGGAGCAGGCGACCGACAGGAGGAGCGCGAAGGCGGTGAGCGCCCTCGCTCGGCGGTACCAACGCTCGCCTCTCGATTCGGCGTCGCGCATGGAGACCAATATAGGGTCGCTACTCCGACGGAGGCCACAGTCATGTAGCGTTGTTTTTTGGCGCTATTTTCGCCGTCGCGGAGCTCGGCCGGAGCATCGATTCCCAACTCGGCTCGCAGCAGCGGTCGCGCTGCTCGGCGTCACACGGTCGCGCCGACGCCCCCCACGTGAGCCAATTCGTGCGTCGATCGCGCCTCTTCAGAGGGAAGGCACCGCGTTCCGGCCCCCGGGCTCACTCGAACTCTGGCCGTTCGCCGCCGCGATTCGCATAATGGGGGAGTCCGAACTCGGGCTGGCGACCGGCGTGCCTTCTGGGCTCACTCCCGTCGGAGCGAGCGAGGGAGCTCCCGCTCCCAACGCACCGAGGTCCCGACACACACCGGTGCGAAGCTGCACGGTCGGAGGCGGCATGCACGAGCAGGGCGACGTCACCCGGCTGCTCCACAGCGCGAGCAAGGGAGATTCCGGGGCACTGCAGAAGGTCCTCGGGCTTCTCCACGAACGGCTGCGCTGGATCGCGCGCCGCCAGCTTGCGGGAGAGGGGCAGGGGCATACTCTCGAGACCGACGGCCTGGTGCACGAGGCCTACCTGCGCCTCGAGGGCCTCGAGCACATCCAGTGGCGCGACCGCCAGCACCTGCTCTCCATGGCCTCGCGCACGATGCGCCGGGTGCTCATCGACTACGCCGACCAGCGCCGCGCGAGGAAGCGCGGCGGTGGGGAGGCCGCGCTCGCGCTGGAGGAGGCGGACTCCGCGGTCGCGGTCCTGGATCGGCACGCGGACAAGCTGCACGCCCTCGATGAGGCGCTGGCGCGGCTCGCCAAACTCAGCCCGCGCCAGAGCCAGGTGGTGGAGTGCCGTTTCTTCGTCGGGCTGAGCATCGAGGAGACGGCGGAGGCACTCGAGCTGTCGCCGGCGACAGTGAAGCGCGACTGGACCGCGGCGCGGGCATGGCTCAACCTGGAGCTGAGCTCGTGAGGGCCCCCGCGACCCGGGCCGACGCCGCGCCCCCACTCGGTACGGCCGGCTCGGCCACGCAGCGGTGGGTGGCGCTCGAGGCGCTGTTCCAGCAGGCACTCGCCTATGCGCCGGACGAGCGCGGCGCGTACCTCGACGCATCCTGTTCGGACGCCGACGCGCGTGCCGAGGTCGAGGCGCTGCTTGCCGCGCACGAACGCCGTGGGACGCTGGACGAGCTCGTGGACGAAGTCATGACCCCCCTGCTCGCGGCGCGCGATCAGGGGGAGAAGGGTGGCCCAACCGTCGCGCCGCTGATCCACTCGCGCTACCGGGTTCTCGAGCGCTTGGGCGGCGGGGGAATGGGCGTCGTTTACCGCGCGCGCGATGAACGGCTGGACCGCGATGTCGCCCTCAAGTTCCTCCCGCCGCACCTCAGTGCCGACCAGGCGGCTAAGAAGCGCTTCCTGGTGGAGGCGCGCGCCGCCGCGGCGCTCGAGCACCCGAACATCTGCACGGTCCACGAGATCGGCGACACCGAGGACGGGCAGGTCTACATCGTCATGGCGTGCTACGATGGCGAGACGCTCGACCGCCGCATCGCGCGCGGCCCGCTCGCGGTCGACGAGGCGCGCCGCGTGGCGGGCGACGTCG
>JALZIF010000226.1 GCA_030860435.1 Gemmatimonadota bacterium
TCGCAGTGGCGGGGTGCCAGCCACCACAGCTGAACGCGCTCATCGAGGACAGCGGCCCTGAGCGGACGCTCACCATGGTCAGCGGCACCAACCTGTTCGCCGCGAGCATCGTATGGGACGCCGGCCTGCCTACCGAGACAGTCCTGCCGGGCGGCTTTCTCGGAGCCTATATGTTCTCCGTGCCACCGGGCGCGTCGCCGGGCCCGCATCCCGTCGCACTACGCAACAGCCGGGGCACATCGGGAACGATCGACTTCAACGTCACGGCGCCGCTCCCGTTCGGCGCCCCCCGCATCGACCGCGTTATGGTCGTGGGCGCGACCTTCACCGGCGGCCAGCTCGCACCCGCGCTCTACGTGCAGGGGGCGAACATCGATGTTGGCGCGGTCGTCGCCGTCGGCGGCACCGATGTGGCCACGGTCGCGCATCGCGGACTCAGAAATGAGCTGTACGGCACTGACCCTACCGTGCTGGGTTATCCCATCTACCACTACCTCTCGCTCATTGCACTGCCCGACACCCAGAGCGCGGGCGACACGCTGTCGATCACCGTGCGCAACCTGGACGGGCAGGTAAGCGCCGCGTTCTCGTACGCCCTGGCGGACAGCGCGGCCGTTATGGACAGTGATGGTGACGGGCTGCTCGACGACTGGGAAACCGGCGGCTACGACGCTGACGGCGACGGCACGGTCGACATCGACCTCGCCGCTCTCGGGGCGCACCGTTACCGGCCCGACGTGCTCGTCGAGGTCGACATCATGGACGGACTGACCAACCCACCCATCGCAACCACACCCGGGAATCCGGGTACGTTCGACAACGTGATCGCGATGTTTCAGCGCGCGCCCGTCCTCAATCCGATGGGGCAGCTCGGAATCAACTTGATCCTGGACAGCTCGGGTACGGTCCCATTCACGCAGACCCTGGGCTTCGGTACGATCATCGTCACGCCAATGGGCGGCACCGACTTCTTCACACTCAAAAACGCCAACTTCGACAATGCCGTCCGCGACAACATCTATCACTATGCCATCTGGGGTAACGGGATGGCCGGCGGGTTCAGCGGTATCAGCGACGTGGACTTTGGTGGTTCCGAATCGGGCGATGACTTCCTGGTCTCGTTTGACGGTTTCTCCGCCGCATTCCAGACGCTGCGGTCGCAGATCGCTACTTTCGCGCACGAGTTTGGCCACAATCTCGGCCAGCGTCACGGCGGCGATACGCATAGCAGCCGAAAGCCGAACTATTGGAGCGCGATGTCCTACACCTGGCAGCTACGCTCGGGCTACGCCAACGCGGAACGTAGGCAGCGTGTGACCTGCGCGCCTATCTATTGGGCCGACTCGGCGGCCACCGAGCCAAACGGCGCGGCGCCAGCCACCCCTAACGCCATCCTGGACTACTCGCACGGGATGGGACCCACGGTGATCGAGAACAACAACTCGTTGAATGAGCCGACGGGCGTCTGTGGGCCATCCGTCGACTGGAACAACGACGGGGACGCAACCGATACCAACCTCAACACCGATGCCGACGACAACGGCGCTGCTAACGAGACCCTGCTCGACTTCGGGAACTGGCGGGCGCTCCGCTTCGGCGGCCCGCTGTCGGATGGTAGCCAGGGCACCTGATGGGAGGACCGACAATGAGGCAGAGGACACTTTGGAAACTGGCACCGGCCGCAGTGCTGGTGCTCGCCTGTCGGCAGGGAGCGCCAGAGCGCGGCGACGCGGCGGCGGAATCGCAGGCCGATCTTGTCGCGGACAGCGCGCAGGCCCGGCTTTGGCGCGAGGCGGCGGCCCGCTCGCCTCTCGATATGGAAGCGCTGCGCCTGGACAGCGCTGTCGTGCGGCCTGCCGCGCGCCAGCCGGTGCCCGAGCGCGCAGCACCAGAGCAGCCCGCCCGTCCATTTCATCAGTCGGTCGACGCCGCGCTCGTCCTCGTGGAGGCGCCCGCCGTGGATCCGCCCTACTCCGGTCCGGCGCGGGTAACGGTGGCGGGCGAGTACGTGTCGCTCGACATCGGCGACGGGCGCACGATCCGCCTGCACATTAAGGTGGCGGGGAACCCATTACGCGCGCAGACGGGCGAGCAGGGGCAACTCTTCTTCGCCCACCACGGCGATCCCTTCGTCGCCACCGACCGCCTCGCGCTGCGGCTGCCTCAGGACGATCTGCTCTACGCGCTCGTCGGTGACACCAGCCTCGTCCGCCTGGCGCTGCCGCCTTTCCGGCTCACCGCGCAGCAGATCGAGCCTATCGAGAACAACACCACGCCGGTTCGCGTTACGGTCGGGGGCGAGACGCGCACAATGAGACATGGCGAGACCGCCGCATTCCGGACCGGCAACCTCACAGTGCGCGTCCTCGCCAGCGTCGCTGTACGAGGCGAGGCTGCGCACGCGCTGCCGGGCGAGCCGTTCCGCCTCCATCTCCTGGGTTGGCGAACCAGGCCGGAGCGTTGACACTGCTGGGCTACGTGCGTGGCGCTGGCGTCAGAGGGGCGGCGCTCGAGCCGTCCGCGTATGTTGGCGTCGACGAGAGGGACGTAACAGGCATGACGCTCTTCAATCACCCGCGGGGTCGAGGGGCGGAAGCGCATCGGGCGCCTTGCCCACGCGCGACGTCGCGAAGAAGATCGACGGCTTCACGGCATGCCTCATTGTAGTCGGCTGAGTGCGTGCCGTTTGACCCTTTCAGGAGGATCCATGCATGGCTGAGAAAGAGCTGGTGTTGGTGAGCGGCGCGACGGGAAATCAGGGCGGCAGCATCGCACGGGAGCTGCTTGACGCCGGCTGGCGCGTTCGCGGTATGACGCGCAAGCCCGACGGCGAGGCTGCGCGGGCCCTGGCGGCGCAGGGGGCGGAGGTCGTCCAGGCGGATCTGGACGACGAGGCGTCGCTTCGCCGTGCGATGCGAGGCGCGTGGGGTGCCGTCGCCGTGCAGAACACCTGGGAGGCAGGGGTCGCGGGCGAGGAGGAGCAGGGTAAGCGGTTTGCGCGTGTGGCCAAGGAGGCCGGTATCCAGCACCTGTTGTATCAGTCGGTCGGTTCCGCGCACCGCAATACGGGGATCCCGCACTTCGAGAACAAGTGGCGCATCGAGCAGACCATCCGCGAGCTCGATATTCCCTCATGGACGGTGCTCCGCCCAGTCTTCTTCATGGAGAATTTGCTGTCGCCCTGGTTCAAGCCGTACATCGACCAGGGAAACCTCGCGATAGGCATGAAGCCAGATACTAAACTGCAGATGATCGCGGTGCAAGACATCGGCAAGTACGGTCGTGAGGCATTCGAGAGGCACGCGGAGCTCAACGGACGCGGGATCGACATCGCGGGTGACGAGCTGACCGGTCCGGAGGGGGCAACGATCCTGAGCCAGGTCATGGGTCGTACGATCTCGTTCTATCAGGTGCCGATCGATCAGGTCCGTTCCGGCAGTGAAGACTTTGCGATGATGCTCGAGTGGTTCGACGCCGTGGGGTACGACGTGGACATCGAGAGGACCGCGAAGGAGTTCGGAGTGAAGCCGACGCGGTTCAAGGAGTGGGCAGAGGCGCAGGACTGGGGCTAGGCACCAATCGTCGCGCGGTCTATCAAGGTGATCGTTCCCAACTCCGGCCGCGTGACCGACACCATCGAAGAGTCGTTAGGTATGGCGAAGACCCCCCTCTCGACTGGAAGCATCAGCTCGCCCTCCTCGCCGGCGGAGCCGTCCCGGCGGCCTCTATCGCGCCTGGCCGTGCTGGTCGCCCTCCTCGCGATCGCCGTCGGGCTGCTAGGCGTGCTCGCTGGGTTCGGAAGCCGGTGGGGGTGGTGGCCGTTCCGCACCGGCTTCAGCTTGCTGACCTGGGCTGCCTACGGTGGAATCGCGGTGGCGGTACTCTCGATCGTCGGAGTCGTCCGAACCCGGCCCGGGGGCCCGCGGCGCGGCCTGCCGCTCGCCCTCTTCGGGCTGGTGGCTGGCCTGGTGCTCGTCGGCATTCCCTGGCAGTGGCGTGCGAGGGCGCAAGGCGTTCCGCCGATTCACGACATCACGACTGACACCGAGAACCCGCCACAGTTCGTTGCGGTCGCGCCGCTGCGTGCAGACGCCCCCAACCCTATCGAGTATGGTGGACCGGAGGTTGCCGCTCAGCAGCGCGAGGCCTACGCGGACATCCAGTCGCTGGTGCTTGAAGACCCGGAGGACCGGGTGTTTGAGCGCGCGCTGAGCGCGGCCAGAGACATGGGTTGGGAGATCGTGGCGACTGATTCCGCGGCCGGCCGGATCGAGGCAACCGACCGGACGTTCTGGTTCGGTTTCGAGGACGACGTCGTGATCCGCCTCACTCCGATGGGCGGCGGTACCATCCTCGACGTCCGCTCCGTCTCGCGGGTGGGGGGCGGCGACGCAGGCACGAACGCGCGGCGCGTCCGCGCCTACCTCGAAAGGGTACGCGATGGGTAACCGTTGGAGTGCGTCGCTCTGTCTGGCTCTGGTCGTCGGCTGCCGGATTCCGGCGCCGCTGCCCCCGGCCTCCGTCGTCGATCCGACGTCGCACGCTTCCGCGCCGCCCCTCCGCGTCATGACGTTCAACTTGCGCTACGACACGCCGAGCGATGGAGCGAACGCCTGGCCTCATCGCCGTGATTGGGTAGCAGCGCTCATTCGCTTCCACGCGCCTGACGCGCTCGGCGTGCAGGAGGCACTCGCCCATATGCTCACTGACCTTGACGCCCGCCTCCCGGATTTCGCGCGTGTCGGCGTCGGACGCGCGGACGGGCGCGCGCGCGGCGAGTTCAGTGCTATCCTCTATCGCACAGACCGGCTTGAGCTGCTCGACAGCGGAACCTTCTGGCTCTCGCCCACTCCCGAGGTCGCGGGGAGCAAGGGGTGGGACGCGGCGATCGAGCGCATCGTGACTTGGGCGCGCTTCCTAGACCGCCGCACCGGGTGCCGCCACGTGCACCTCAACACGCACTTCGATCATGTCGGCGAGCAGGCACGTCAGGAGAGCGCGCGGCTCATGCGGCGACGTGCCGCCGCGCTGGCCGATGGGATGCCGGTGGTCGTCACGGGCGACCTCAATGCCGACCCGGCGAGTGAGCCCTATCGCATTCTCACACGAGACACCATCGGCCACGCCACTCCGCCGTTGCGCGACGCGCTGGTGGCGAGCCGCGACGCACACTATGGCCCGAATTCGACCTGGACTGCCTTCCGTGCCATCGAGCCTGGCCGTCGCATCGATTACGTGCTCGTATCGCCGCAGGTTCGTGTGTTGAAGCATGCGATTCTCCCCGACAGCTGGAACGACCGCTTCCCCTCCGATCACCTCCCCGTGCTGGCTTCCGTCGAGCCCGAGTGCCGATGATGACTGGTCGGGGCTGCTCTGATCGCTCGGCTATCATTCAGCCGGAGGCTCCGATCGCAGGACGTGGTGACGCTGAAGTCGCTCACGAACCGGGGCGACCATGCACGTGGGACCCGGCGGTCCCCTGACGAAAGTGAACCGGCGGCCGATCGAGTACTTGCGCCTTCTGACCCTGTACGAGCAGGTATGTCCGCCTCGGTTCGAGGTTCGCGTAGGAGCTCTTGGATCGGAGGGAGTCAGGCCACGTCACGCGAACTATCGGAACGCGGACGGCCGCGCCGAGACCGACGTGCAGTTGCAGGCTTCCCGATCCGAAGGAGCCGCCGGTGCCGATCGTGCGGACCAGGGTGCGGGTCGCTCCGGTGGAATCGGCGGCGATGATTTCCACGCGAGCGC
>JALZIF010000237.1 GCA_030860435.1 Gemmatimonadota bacterium
TCGCTCGCGCTCATGTTGACCACGCACGGAAGCCCGGCCTGCGCGGCGCGCGCGAAGATGTAGGTGAAGGCGTCGAGCGCGGCGACGTTGTCGGCGGCGAGCTGCACACCCGGCGTCCCCTGCGGCCGCACGAAGATGATGGTGCTACCCGGCGCGCCGCCGATGAAGCCACCACCACCAGACGCGTTCCCCGCTGCGCAGCCAGTGACTACAGTACCGTGGCCGGTGCTGGCGTTGAAGGCCGCCGGCAGGGGCGTAGGGTGCCTGACCACGCCGTACGCGGCCTGGCCACCCGCGACCACGGTGAGCTCGCCGTTGATGGTGGCCTGGTTGTACTCCACGCCGTACGTCGCGCCGCCGCCGAGAGCAGGAGTGAACCCGGGCAGCGCCGGCGCGGTCGGCGGGCCCGCCTCGCCGCCCTGCGGCGTGAGGGTCTGGTCCCAGAGGAAGCGCGCCCGCGTTTGCCCCGCCGTCTGGAAGTCGGGGTGGTGGACGTCGAAGACGTTGTCGATGACGCCGACGATGACCCCCGCTCCGGTGACGGGAGGCATCGCGGCGTGGAGCGTGTTGATCTGCGCGATCGTGGTCGCCACGTTCAGGTCGTAGAACCATGGCCGCGAGAGCTCGATGAAGCGCACCGCGGCCGACTGCTCGAAGCGGCGCAGCCGCGAGAGCGGAAGGAAGGCGGTGAAGACGTCGCACGCCTGGCAGCGCACCACGCCGCCGAGCCGTCGGAGGTCGCTGGCGCTCGCGTCGCTCAGGATGAAGACGGAGACGTATGGTTCGCTGAGCCCGGCCGGGTTCTCCCCAGTCTTCCGGCGGCTCCGCGTCCGCGGAAGGTAGAGCCCCCAAGTGAGCGGGGCGAAGAGCCGGTCCACGAGCTGCCGCCGCCGCGCTTCGATTCGCTCGGCGTCGCGCTTGCCCTTCGGCTCGCGGAGCTCGGCAATGTCGTTGGCGATCCGCGCGAGCGCCTCCTCCTCCTCCTCTTTGAGCCGCCTGAGCGTTCTGATCGGGAGCGACGCGAGGTAGGCCAGGCGCGCGTCGAGCTTCGGTCGCGCCTTGCCGAACTTCATTCGCGGCCGCGGGCCGCGCTGCCCTCTCCGTGGCGGGCGGGGAGACCTGGGAGACCGGGGGGATCGCGCCATTTGACGCCTCCGCGCGGGATGGGAATAACAACCCGAGTGCCTACGACATCAATCAGGGTGTCACGACGCCGGCATCTTCAGCACCAGCCTTCGTACGGTCGTCACATTGCGCATCGTCGCGGGGGCGCGCAGCAACCTCTCCAGTTGCGCGCCGAAGGAGATAGACTGGAGGCTCTTAATGCGACGCCGCCAGTAGACCTCGCGCCGATGAGCATGAAAGTCGTCGTTCTCCGTCCCGAGCGCCAGGAGCGCGCTTTTGGCCTCCTTGCTCGGCGCTGCTTTGAGGAAGAGGACGTACAGCGAGTGCCCGATCTCGACCGGGTCTGGTGCGCCGAACGGCGCATACCGCGCGCAGGCGGAGATCTCGGCGGTGGTACGCAGAAACGTGGTCACCTCATAGCCGAGTGCGCGTTTGAGACGCTCCTCGATGCGCCGCTCGAGTGTGCCTGTGTCGGCGGACGGAGTGTCGAAGATCACGTTCCCGCTGGCGATGAACGTCTCTACCCTGCGGAGATCGAGTGCCTCGAACACGAGGCGTAGCCGGTCCATTTTGACGACACGCCCTCCGACGTTGATGGCGCGCAGCAGGGCGACGTAGCGTGGCATAACGACTGGACGCGTCGATCAGCGGGTCGCGCCGAATGGGACTGGCCCCCTGCACACCCGAAGCAGGGCGAGCACGGGGAGCCCACATTGGCTGGCGGCGGCTCGATGCATGGTGGCGGTGAAGTTAGAGAGCCAGGAAACGTGAGGGAAGGCAACGCGGATCGTCTACGAGGCGCAGGCCGTGCGGCTGGCGTGCCTGCGGGCTAGTATTTCCCGATGCCACCGACTGAGCTGAGGAGGCTTTCGCACCCCTTTAGCCACATGACGCGATTCCATTCTCGCTGCGTGCGCATCGCACTGGTGCTCGCTCTTGTGCCCGTGCTCGCCACGTGCGCGACGACGCCGCGCACACCCACGCCCGGCGTCACGCCCTCGACTCTCGCCGCGTCGCAGGGCCTCCGAATCGCCGAGCAGTATCGAGTCGAGGCGATCACGACAAGGCGATTTACGCACCAGGCCTTCTGGCGCGCCGTCGAGCCCGCGCTCTCCGGATCGGTGCTGCGAACGGAGGAGATCGGCCGATCGATGCAGGGACGCGAGATCCGATCCGTCACGTTCGGCGACGGCGGTACGACGGTGCTCTTGTGGTCGCAGATGCACGGCGACGAATCGACGGCGACGATGGCGCTCGCCGACATCTTCCGTTTTCTCACCGAAGCCGGCGGCGATGCCTTGCGAGAGCGGCTGCGCCAGGGACTCACGATCGTGTTCGTCCCGATGCTCAATCCGGACGGGGCCGAGCTCTTTCAGCGCGAGAACGCGGCGGGGATCGACATCAACCGCGACGCACGACAGCTCGCGACGCCGGAGGCCCGCGCGTTGAAGAGTCTGCGCGATCGCCTTCGCCCCGAGTTCGGATTCAACCTGCATGACCAGGGAGCTCGCGTGCTCGCCGGGGAGCGTGGCAAGCAAGTGGCGATCGCGCTGCTCGCGCCTCCGTCGTCGGTGGACCGAAGTTACGACGACGTGCGCACGCGTGCGCGCCTCGTTGCCGCGACCATTGCGCAAACCCTCGGCGAGGAGATTCCGGGCCGCATGGCGCGCTACGACGATACGTTCAACCCGCGAGCGTTTGGCGATCTCATGCAGCAGTGGGGGACGAGCACGGTGCTCATCGAGAGCGGAGCGCTTCCTGACGACCCGGAAAAGCAGCGGCTGCGAGCGCTCAACGTCGCGGCGCTGCTCGCGTCACTCGATGCGATCGCGACGGGCGCCTACGCCATGGCCAACCCCGATGCCTACGAGTCCCTCCCCGGTAACAGCGGCGGCGCGAGCGATGTCCTCATGCTAGGCGGCCAGCTCGTACTCCCGGGGAAGCCGCCTCTGCGGGCAGATGTCGCCATCACCTTCGACGACCCCGTGGCCCGCGCGGGAGCTCGCGTACGCAATGTGGGAGATCTGCGAGAAGCGGTGGCGATCGACACGGTCGATGCGCGGGGACTCTTCCTGCATCCGCGCGATACATCGCTCACGAGGGAGCAGGACAGCGTCTGGTTTCGCGTCGGTGCCGTGGCCATAATCGATGTTCGGCGTGCTGCTGGCCCGACGAGTGAGATCGTGCACACGATCGGTAGCACGACCGAGCCCCGTTAGGTCCGCGACACCTCGGGGAGCGGCCCGAGCGCGACGCGAGGGCCGCGCCTCAGCTCGATGATCGTGACCTCTGGGCGCGCGCCGATGCGAAACGGAATTCCCCAGGACCCGGTACCGGCGTGGATGTAGAGCACCGACTCGTCCCGTGAGATCACACCCATGGCATGGTCGAGGAAAACACCGGCGAGGCTCCACTCGAGCGTCGCCAGGATCGCACCGCACTGCGAGTGGCCGAGCACGACCACCAGCCGCGTACCGAAACGCTCGGCGGCGAATTCGACGCTGCCCACTTGCGAGGGCGCAACGATGTTGCCCGCGACGCGAATGACGAAGAGGTCCCCGAGCACCTGATCGAACACGATCTCCACCGGGACGCGCGAGTCAGAGCATCCGAGAACGATCGCGAACGGCTCTTATCCCTTCGTCAACTCGATGCGTCCCGTGTGACTCACGAACGCGTCGGAGCCGCGCACGTTCGCGACGAACCGCTTCGAGCGCCGAAACCGCGCTCAGCGACTCCTCACGAAATTCCGCACCCAGCGACAGTCCGGAGTCGTCGTTCTGCTGTACGGCCGTAGACCGGCTCGAAATGCACAGGACGATGAGCCCAATCGCCGCGAGATTGAGTCCGCACATTGTCACCTCCCGAGCCTCAACGTCTTACCTAGGCACCCGTGCTCGATGGTCCCCCGGAACCGAGTGCCTGGTCGATGGCGCGCAGATCGTCCTCCGAAAGAGCGAGATTGTCGAGCGCTGCCACGCTGTCCACGATCTGCGCCACCCGACTCGCGCCGATGAGTGCCGATGTGACGGTCTCTTGCCGCAAGACCCAGGCTATCGCGAGTTGGGCAAGGCTCTGCCCGCGCGCCCCCGCGATCTTGTTCAGCCGAAGGAGCTGCTGCCGCCGTTCCTCGGTGATCGCATCCGGCTTGAGCATCCCGTGCTCTTTGCTCGCGCGTGAACCGGCGGGAATGTCCCGCAGATACCTGTTCGTGAGCAGGCCCTGCGCGAGCGGCGAGAAGACGATGCAGCCGAGGCCTTCCTCAGCGAGCACATCGAGCAAGCCGTCCTCGATGCGCCGGTCGAGCATGCTGTATCTGGGCTGGTGGATGATGAGGGGCGTCCGCAGCTCGCGCAGAATTCTCACCGAGGCGCGCGTCTGCGCGGGATCGTACGATGACACCCCTACATATAGCGCTTTGCCCTGACGCACGGCCTGATCGAGCGCGAGCATGCTCTCTTCCACTGGCGTCTCGGGGTCGGGCCGGTGGTGATAGAAGATGTCGACGTACTCGAGCTGCATTCGACGCAGACTCTGGTCGAGACTCGCGAGGAGATACTTGCGTGAGCCGTGGTCGCCGTATGGCCCGGGCCACATCCGCCATCCGGCCTTCGTCGAGATGATCAGCTCGTCGCGATGTCCGGCGAGGAGTTTCCGGAGGATGCGCCCGAACGTTTCCTCCGCCGTGCCGGGCTCAGGCCCGTAATTGTTGGCGAGATCGAAATGGGTGATGCCGAGGTCGAACGCACGACGCACCATGGCGCGCGCCTCCTCAGGCGAATCAACGCTCCCGAAGTTGTGCCAGAGGCCGAGCGAGACGGCAGGCAGGAGCAACCCGCTACGGCCGCATCGGCGGTAGGCCATCCGGTCGTAGCGCGAGGAGGCGGCGGGCATCAAAGCGTATCATAACGCGTTCAACCCACGTGATGCACTCGACCGAGATCCCGTTCCTGGCGCTCGCCCTTGACGTCGCCGATGAGCGTGGCCTCCAGCGCACCTGTCTACCTCCGCGCGCGCGGCAGCTCATTCCCACCTATGGTGTATGCCGGCGGCACGTAGATGTTCAGCGTCTTGAGCAGTGTGCGTCCCGTATTGCGGATCTCGTGCGTGTCGCCCCTTCTCGATGAGTAAGAGCGTGCCCGTCCGAAGTGGGTGCCCGCGTTGGTTCACGGTGGCAGAGCCGGTTCCCGCGACGACGAAGAGCCACTGATCCGCACCGCGATGGGCGGTTGTCCGGCCCGCCCTCGCAACCGCCCGGCTCGAGCACCATCTCGGCAGCCTGTGCGCGGGCGTTGGCGACAGCGACGCGAAAGCCTTTCCCGAAGCGTAACGTTTTCTGTTTCATGGAGTGGATCCTCGCACATCGATTGGTATGACGGAAACGTCCTGGCTGTGACGTCGCGCTGGACAGAGAGGTATGTATCTTGGGGATCGGAAACGATATTCGGTCGGTGTCTGGAAACTTCGGGGCCTAGCGGTATCACGTCACCGTCACAGGAAGAAAGGCTCGTATGCGAGTCACATCCAGGAAGCTCGGTCCAGTCATCCTGTTCTTGACCGCAACGGCATTCGTTGCCATCCGCGCAAGCGGAGCACCTTCGGAAAGGGCGGATGATCACGAAGTGCAGCGGCTGCGCGGCCATTTTAGCGCCGTCCTCCGAGAGCTGCGAGAGGCGGACATCGCGCATCTGTCGCCCGCGCAACTGAAGGCGCGCAACACCTTGATCGCGCGTCTGGGCGGCTATGCGGCGGCAGGTCGCTTCCCTCACAGCCATCTCGTGCCCGGCCGTCGCGTCCCTGTTTTTCGCGACGAGCACGGGACACTTTGCGCGATGGGCTTTCTCATCGCGAGCACCGGGCGAACGGACATCGTCCGGGACGTCGCCGAACACAAGAATCTTGCGTATTTGCCCGAGCTCGCCGGCGACGCGCGGCTGCTCAACTGGCTCGACAGCACGGGCCTGACCATGCGCGAAGCGGCGCGCATCCAGCCGATGTACGACCCTTGCAGAGTGCCGGGGAGTTGCCGCCCGCAGCAAGCGATCACGCGATATCCGTGGGAGTACGCGGCAAGCTCGCTGACGATGAGCGTGTTGAACGGAACGCTCGCGGTGGTCAATGTTGCGGCCCTCGGTAGAAGCCCACGCGCCGTTCGCAGACATGCCGTGCTGGGCGTGCTGGTGGGAGCCGGACAGGTCGCTCTTGCCACTCACGGACTCTCACAGGGTGGCTCACACAAACCGCTCGGAACCATGAACGCGGCGTTAGGCACCGCTGCGATCGGGACGGCGGTATGGCGCTTGCGGCATCTACCGAAGGCGGCGGCTCCGGAGAGAACCATCGCCGTGAGTCCCGTCATACCGGAAGACGGGAAGAGCGTCGGCTTGTTGCTCTCAGCTCGCTTCTAGTACTGAAGCTCGGGTCACTCCTCGCTCCCTCGAAACATCTCCGCTCTCAACGCGAGTATCCGATCCGGATAATTCGTCACCATTCCCGCGACACCGCGTGACCAGAGGCGGCGGGCAGTGGCGGAATCGTTGACCGTCCAAACATGGACGGGCGCCCCGACGGCGCGGGCCGCGCGCACGAAGCCCCGAGTCACCACCCGTATTCCGTGATGGCGCTCGGGGACGAAAAGGGCACGATAGCGGACGCCGCGCGG
>JALZIF010000254.1 GCA_030860435.1 Gemmatimonadota bacterium
GCGCTCGCCGGCTCGCGACTCTCGGCGCTGAGCGGCACTTACCACCTGGCCGAACGCGGCGATGTGAGTGAGGGGGACATGTGGCTGCGGGTCCGTGGCGATACGCTGGCCCTCGCGGACCTGCGCTGGCTCTACCCGCGTCTCCCCTCACGAGGGGGTGGCGCGATCGGTGAGTTCGCGGTGCTGATCGGCCGCGACAGCTCCGACTACACTGCTCGTCAGGCCAGCATAACGAGCGACGACGCGTCGCTGGCGGGCGATTTCGGCCTTGCCATGTCCGACAGCACCCGCTTCCACGACACGGACCTCCGTTTCAGCGGGATCGACACACGGCTCATAGAACAGCTCGTCCCCGGACTCGAGCTTCCCCGTCGCGGCATGCTTGCTGGCCGCGGCAAACTGGCGGGGACATTTGCCGCGCTGCGTCTGGACGCAGACGTCGCCTTCGACGACGCTGCCGGGGGGCGGGGGGGGGGGACCAGCCGCGTCGCGGCGGTGGGCGAGCTCGGGTTCGGCGACGACGGGTTCCGCGCACGCGCGCTGCGGGTGCGCGCCTATCCGGTGCAAGTCTCGCTCGCGCGTGTGGCGCTCCCAGACTTTCCGCTTGCCGGGACGGTGACGGGAACGGCGACGCTGGACGGATCGAGTGAGCGGTGGCTAGTGGGGAGCGCCGACCTGGTGCACCGTGACCGTGGCGGCGTGTCGCACCTGACGGGGCGTGCCGAGATCGGGTTGGGGACACGGCAGATGATGGACGTGCAGGTGCGCGCGTCGCCGCTTTCGCTGGTGACGATTGGGCGCTTTGCTCCCGCGGCCGGGTTGCACGGCGTGGCGCGGGGGCGGTTCCGCGCGCGCGGCCCCTTCCGCGACCTAGCGCTACTGGGCGACGTGCGCTTCCCGGACGGCGGCGCGCTCATCGCGACGGGGCGGCTGGACATCGCGAGCGCGGAGATCGGGTACGACCTGACGACGCGAATGCGTCTGTTCGACGCGCGGTCCGTGCTCGCGCGGGCGCCCCGCACGTCGCTCACCGCGCTGGCGAGCGCGCACGGGCGCGGTTTCGATCCGGCTACGATGCGCGCGACGTTCGCGGTGGACCTGTCACGGTCGGACGTGGACAACATAGGCGTGGACTCCGTGCACGCGCGCGTCGCGATCGCGGACGGATTGGCGACGCTGGACTCGCTCTCGCTCCGCACCTCCTTCGCGCGCGTCGCGGCCCACGGGACGTTCGGGACGACGGCGGGGAACGACGGAGAGCTCTCATACGTCGTGGAGGTGGATTCGCTATCGGGGCTCAACCGGTGGATCCCCGGTCTCGTGGACACGAGCGTCGTGGCGCCACGCCGCGGGCGCGTCGCCCGGGCGGTCCGGCAAGCTCGCGAGGATTCGGCGGTAGTCGTTAGGCAGACCGAGGTGGAGCGAATGGCGATGGGGACGGCGCCGCCACGGCTGGAGGTGGACAGTCTCCCGGGAATCCGACGCGACTCGATCTCCGGGTCGTTCTATGCGGCGGGCACACTCCGGGGGAGCGTCGCCTGCTTCGACGTTCGTGGACGCGCCGCCGCCGAAGACATCGTCGCGCGCGGCAGCTCTGTGCAGGGCGCCCGCATGGAGTACGCCGTCACTGACATCGCTACGCCGCGAATACGCCTCGCGCTCGGCGCAACGCTCGACTCGATCCAGGCGGCCGGGTTCGCGCTCGACAGCGTCGATCTGCGGGTGGCGTATGGACGGCCGGGCGGCCGCATGGAGCTTGCGATCCGGCAGGACGAGGATCGCGACTATGTGTTGAAGGCAGATTTCGCCCTCACTCTTCCCCATCGCGACATCGTGATCAACGACCTCCGCCTCCGCTTCGACACGACCACGTGGGCGGCGGTGCGTCCGGCGGTGCTGCACTTCGACGAGGACGGGCCCGCGGTGGACAGCCTCGACCTGAGGAGCGGGGAGAACGGGCGCATCTTCGCTGACGGCCGCATCCCGTCGACCGGACCGCTCGCCGTTGATCTGAACGTCGCCGGCTTCGAGATCGCGCACATCATCACGCTGCTGCAAACGGACATCGAGGCGACCGGCCTCGTCTCGGTTACCGGACGACTGGAGGGGACGCGTGAAGCACCGCGGCTGCGCGCGGCGGCCGGAGTGGTGAACGCGTCCTACCGCGGCACGGCGCTCCCCGACGCACGAACGACGGTGGAGTACGCGGACGAGTCGCTCGTCGCTCATGCTGAGCTGCTCCGCGGCACAGGGAGGCGCCTCGCCAGGGCCGACGCGAACGTATCGGTAAATCTCGCGCTCGCAGGCGTCACCGGTCCCCGCTTCCCGGACCGGCCCCTGGCGATCGACATCGTCGCCGACTCACTCCCGCTCGACGCGCTCCCGAAATTCACCGACGTCGTGAGCGAAATCCGGGGGCGGGTAATTGGTCAGGTCGCCATCCGCGGGACAACGTCGAGCCCAGAGGCGGTTGGGGTGCTCGAGCTCGACCTGGGCTCGGTGCGCGTGGTCGCGCCCGGGGTACGGCTTGTCGACGTGAACGGCGCACTGCGAATCGAGGGCGATGTAGTGACGATCGACTCGCTGGTGGCCCGGAGCGGCGACGGGACGATCCGGGCTCGCGGAACCATCGACATAGCCGACGTGGCGCGTCCGACGTTCGAGCTCGGAGTCGCCGCCGACAACGCGCTGATACTGGACAACGAGTTGGGGCGCGTGTTCGCCGACGCCGGCATTGACATCATCGGTCCTTTCGACAGCGTGCTCGTGGCGGGCGGCGCTCGCGTCCTCCGCGGCGTCGTTTACATCCCGCAGCCCGACCAACGGACCGCGATCAGCCCGGGCGACCCAGCGGTGTTCAACGTCATCGACACGTCCGTCGTCTCGGACCGTGAGCTCCTTCCCGGACAGTCGCCGCTCGTCGGCAACCTCCGCGTGGATATCAACGTCAGAATAAACCGCGGCACATTCGCCCGCTCCAACGAGGGGAACATCGAGGTCTTCACCCCCGAGGACGCGGGCGGGCTGAACATCGCCGTGGATCGCCGGCGCGACGCACTCACCGTCGACGGCATGCTCGCGACGGAGAGGGGGGAATACACTGTTGCGAGTCGGCGCTTCACGATCAGTCGCGGCTCGGTGATGTTCATCGGCTCGCCGGAGCTGAATCCGCTCATCCAGCTCATCGGGGAGCGCGAGATTCAGTTTCCGGGGCGGGAGGCGCTGATCATCCGCGTGATCATCGGTGGCACGGCGCGCCATCCGCGGGTCTCGCTCGAGAGCAATGCGCAGCCGCCGATCTCGCAGTCCGACCTCCTCAGCTACCTGGCCTTCGGCCGCTCGTCGTCGTCGCTGCTCGATACGCAAGGTTCCTCGTTGAGCGGTCAGGCAAACTCGAGCGGCGGACTCGTTGGGAACGTCGCCGCGTTGGCCACGCGGCAGCTCGCCGCCGTAGCGCTCGGGACGATCGTGCAGGAGGTTCAGGCCGACGCGGCACGCTCGCTCAACGCCGATGTGTTCAACATCAGCCCCGCACCTCTTCCGGTGGAGATCTACCGCGGCAGCGGCATCGGAGAGTTCGTGCGCGGCACTGAGATCGAGGCCGGCAAGTACATCAACACACGCACCTTCCTCGCGGCGCAGATTCGCCCGTCCACGGACGCCGTACCCGGTCTCCGAATGGAGCACCGGATGCGCGGCGGGTTCCGCATCGAGTCGAGCTTCGAGCCGCGATATCAGGTCCGCGAGCCTTCGTTCTCGACGAGCGACCAACCCCCCAGCGCGACCGGGGTTTTCGGCGCGTTCCTCATCCTCGAACGAAGGTTCTGAACTGGGTATGTCCGCTCCTATCGATCGCGATCTCGAGTACAGCCCGTCGTACATCGCCGCCGGCGTGGCCGCGACGATGGTTTTTTTGCTCTACCTGGTCACCCTGTCGCCGACGACGGCGATGTGGGACGCGAGCGAATACATCGCCGCCGCGCACACGCTCGGGCTCCCGCACCCGCCGGGGAACCCCCTATTCGTGCTCCTCGGCCGCGTCGCGTCGATCCTACCTATCCCTGGGACGTCGGTCGCGGTGCGGATCAACGTCCTTGCCGCGCTCTCCAGCGCGATCTCGGCTGGGCTCTGGTTCCTTGTGGCCGAGCGGATCTTCGCGCGCTGGCTGTCGCACCGGTGGCAGCGGATCGTCGGCGGGGCGCTGGCCGCGCTCATCGGCGCGACGGCGTTCACGGTGTGGAATCAGAGTGTGGTAAACGAGAAGGTCTACACGGTCTCGCTCGTCGGCGTCGCGCTGATCTCGTGGCTCACGCTGCGCTGGCTGGACGCGGCGGAAGGGCGGCGCGCCGACCGCCTTCTGGTCCTGATCGCCTTCATCCTCGGACTGGGTTACGCCAACCACATGGGCGGCTTCCTCCCGGGCCCCGCTGTGGCTATCGCCGTGCTCGTCAGGCGGCCGCGGACGATTCTGCGCTGGCGACTTCTACTCGTCAGCGCTGCGGCGCTCGTGTTCGGAATGACGCCGTTCCTCACCCAGCCCATTCGCTCGGCGCACTTCCCCGCGATGAACATGGGGGAGCCCACCGGGTGCATGACGGAGTTCGCGTGGTCCTGCGCGTTCAACGAAACAGGGCGCGAACGGTTCAAGTACAACTTCGACCGCGAGCAGTACCCGAAGCCGGGGCTCGTTGACCGGCAGGCCCCCTTCCCCTCCCAGATCGGGATGTGGTGGCTCTACTTTAAGTGGCAGTGGCTGCGCGACGTACACATGACGAGTCCGGGCATGCAGAACGCTCTCGCCGCGCTGTTCCTCGTCCTCGGACTTCTCGGCGGGTGGGCGCACTTCAAGAATGACCAACGGACGTTCTGGTACTTCGGCCCACTCGTCTTCACTCTCACGCTTCTCCTTGTCTACTTCCTCAATTTCAAGTACGGGTGGACGCAGGCGCGCATCCTGGGGGTCGTCGGCGACGAAGCGAGCGAGGTGCGCGACCGCGACTACTTCTACCTCTGGAGCTTCTCCGCGTGGAGCGTGTGGGCCGCGGTGGGGCTCGTCTACGTTTGGCAGACGCTGGCGGCGGCCCTCGGCACGGAGACGATTCTGCGCGGGAAGGCCAGTTTCGCCACGCCGCGTCGCCGGAGCCTGTTGTTGAGCGCCCCGGTGCTCGGCATCGCTCTCATCCCGATCATTGGCAACTGGAGCTCCGCCTCACGAGCGGGCGACACGGCGACGCGCGACTGGGCGGTGGACCTCCTCAACTCGATCGAGCCGTACGGGGTCATAGTCACGGGGGGGGATAACGACACCTTCCCGCTCTGGTACGCGCAGGAGGTGGAGGGCATCCGGAGAGACGTGATCGTCGCGGTCACGTCACTTCTGAATACCGACTGGTACGTGCGACAGATCATCCGCCGCCCGGTCTACGAGTATGATGCGGCCAATGGGCCAGCGGTCTACCGAGGCACGCAGTGGGTGAAGCCGAGCGGACCGCCGCTGAAGCTCACCCTCGAGCAAGCGGACGAGCTGCCGGCATACATCGAGCTGCGCGAGCCGCAAAGCTTCCGCAAGGGAGAGCTCGCGGCGACGGTACCGCCGCAGATCCTCACGCGCGACCAGCTCGTGGTGCTCAACGTGATCATGGACTCGTTCCCGGAGCGCCCACTCTACTTCAGTCGCACGGCGGGCCCGTACGGCGAGCGCCTCGGGCTCGACCGATACCTGCTCACCCAGGGGTTTGCCAACAAGCTCCTTGCATCCCCGGTCACCGCCGGCCAGGACACGGTGATGATCCCTGGCGACGGATGGCTCGACGTGGGGCGCACGTGGGCGCTCTGGAACGACACCTTCCTCGGAACGAAGTCGCTACAGCGCCTGGACGACTGGGTCGACCGTCCGTCCGTCAACATCCCTTACACTTACGTGGCCACCGGCGCCCTCCTTGCCGAAGGGCTGGGCCGCTCCGGCCGGCCAGCGCAGGCG
>JALZIF010000262.1 GCA_030860435.1 Gemmatimonadota bacterium
GCCGAAGGTCGTCCCCAAGCGGCGCGGGGTCGAGCGGGGGCGCGCAAGACCGGCGCGAAGCGGGCGGGGAGCAAGTCTGGCGGCGCGCGCCCGCGCACGGGAGCCGGCACCCGCCGCGCGGCGGAGACGCGCCGTCCTGCCGGGCGGCGCAAAACGGCGTAGCGTGCTCGACTACCTCGATTGGCTGGTTGCCGCCCTGTTGGCGCGAGCCGACGGCCGAGTCGCCCGGCTCCTGCGTGATCCGCTCGCGCGTCGCCTCCCGCAGGATGTGCGCGAGGAGGCGCTCGCCTTCATGCGGCTTCCGAGCGCGACCTTGCGCGCGCCGATTCGCGCGATGCGCTATCGCTACATCCTTCAAGAGCTCGAGCAGCGGGACCCCGATGCCGTACCGGGAGCGCAGCTCGAGCTGCCATTCGCGCCGCCCCTCCCGCCGGCCATGGCGGCGCTCGCCTTGCCGGCGGAATACGGCGGCGGCTGGACGCCTGACGAGGACGAGACCGTTTCTCTGTCCTGACCTGGGACGAGATCAAGGACTCGGTGCGGGACGCCTGGAACCGAGTGACGAAGTAGGAGACTTCTGGAACGCCTAGCGAGACAGTAAGAAACGGTGCCGGCGGGATTTCATCCGACGGCACCGCTTCGCTTCTCAGTGCTCGTTCCTGGACAGCCGTCGCGCGAGCTCGCGCATCGCCGCGAGATGCTCGGACGTGAGCACGAACCGTGTCCGGTCGAGCGTTCCCTCCACCTTCGCCGCGCTCGCCAGGCGCTCGAAAGTGGTGGCGGGAATCGGAACCCAGATCCACTCGATCACCCTGAGCGTCACGGCGCCGCGCCCTTCGAGCACGTGGCGGCGATACTCGGTCTCGGCGAAGGCGATGCGCACCGTGTCATCTAGCACGAGCGTCAGGCTACGACCCTGTGCTTCGGACCATTGCTCGCGGGCCGACACCTGCTGAAAGACAAAGTTCACGACCGCCGCCGGCTCCGGCACTGCGGCATCGCGAACAGCGAAGCCCGCGTAGAGCTCTAGTCCGCCCGCGAGCGGGATCGTCACGGTCCGGACGAAGATGGAATCCGCGTTGCGATCGTACTCTACCTCGATCAGGTCGCCGCGCTCCGTGACACCGCTTTGTCCGGATCCGACCGCGCGGCCCCGCGCGCACGCTCCGCCCAGAAACCACGCCCCGATCGCGACCACGACTGCGGCGGCTCTCGCCGATGGTGCCACGCCCAGCATCGACGTTTCCAGCTCACCGCGCTCGGGGGGGCGGGAGCGGGTCGACAGTTCCCTGGGACTCTGCCGCAATCCGGCCGCGAATCGCGGAGCGGGCCATGTACAGCGCCGCGAGCGTGTGCGCCGCGACGATGATGAGGATTGCCGCGATCAGCAGCCTGTTCCTACGCCCGCGCCGCGCGTCCAGGGCGCGCGCGCCGGATTCGGCGCCGGACAAGAGGTTCGCGTCAGCCAACGTCCGCTCCATCTCGCGGGTGAATACGCATGCTCCAGGTTGTGGCCAAGCTTAGTACAGCGCTCGGGACCCGGAAAGCGGCGATGACCGCCGAGCTGTCGCAGCACTTCCGCACCAAGCGCGACGGCGTGTGGTTTGTGCTCGGCGAACCTTACGACTCGAACGAGTCCCGCGTGCCGCCGAGCTTGTTGAATGTTGCATTTTGTGGCATTCCGGCGCGCAACAATGGCGCCACAAAATGCAACATCGCGTTGCCGGCCGTAGACCAACCATCGCTAAGACAATGAGTTAGCGCATAAGCGGTGGCGGCACTCCTCGTGCCTTACGAGTCGCGACCGCTCGTCGCGCCTGTCTCGTAAGGAGGAGCTCTCGATGCGCCCGTCCTCACGCCCTTTCCCATCTCTGGCCGGCGTCGTCGTAGCCGCTCTGGTGCTGGTCGCGCCCGATGCCAGCCGCGATGGGAATTAATCGACGCGTGTGCGCGTGCTTTCGCCGGAACCAGGCGGATCGTAAGCACGGCGAGCATCGCGCTCGCCCGGCAGAGTAGTGGATTCGAGCTTATCCGGGTGGGCGAACTAGCAACCCGAGCGGAGTTCGCGGCGTGGCGCTATGCAGGGCGGTTTGGTCCTCGCCGCATGAACTTATACAAGAGATTGCCCGTTGCCCTCGCTGTTGGGGTCGGTACGCTCGCCGGGGTCGCGGTGTCGCTGGCAGGCCTCGGGGTGGGGTTCGCTCTGGGGACGGCGACTGGAGGGTACCTCGGCGTCCGGCACCTGATCAGCGGAGCCGACGATGAGATCATAGCGAGGATACCTGTACCGGGTGAGCCGCCTCTCGATGTAACGCGGGCGGACACAAGACTGATGCTGTTGACGCCGGACGCCGACGGAGCCGGAGTCTTTCTGTGGTGCACAGATCCAATGGCACGAAGAACCGCGCTGCTCAGCGGCGCCGATGCTTTGCGGGCATGCGGATACGTGCTGCCGAGCATCAACCGGAATGGAGCCTCCCTGCATCAGGTGGAGCACGCCGTCGCGCTACTTGAGACGGCGGGAGCTGCCTCCGTTTTGTCGCATGCTGCCCACACGCTTCGAGTGCTCCCGAGACTGTCACTCACTCTACGCCTGGCTCTCGAGATGGCTGCCCACGAAAACCTCGAGCGTATAGAGGCTCACGAGGATCTCTTGCGACTGGAGCAGGCATGGCGGTCGGCGGAGGAGATCGCTGCAATCTCCGATTCTCTGCTCAGCCCAGCAACCGTGATGCACCAGCTCGAGCGGCTGCGGAAGGACTCCAATGAGTCGTCCGTCTCCCATCCATTCCGCAAGACGCTCTAAAGAGTTTGACCAGCCGTGATACATAATGGTCGGGACCGATACGACAGCGTTCACCCTCGACGCGGTCGGCCGTGCCATGAACGTGTGGAACAGTAAGAGCACGGATTCGCTGGCCTTTGATGTCTCGGGTCGTCTGGCGAGCGCCGTCACCTGGCGTGACGGTCAGATGTTCGAGCTGACGTCGCAGTACGATCCCAACGACCTCCGCACTCGGCTCGATGTTCGGAAACCCGGGAACCTCATCGGGCACGCCAACTGGGGATATGAGGTCGTCTTCCTCCAGCTCCAGACGCTGAGCGGCTCCACCGCCGGCTACAGCACGAGCATGAGCTACAACAGCGATCGCCAGCCGACCCGCGCCTCGCTGCCCAGCTGCCGTTAGCAATTGGCTGGGCGATTCAGCAACCACCTGCGCCGGCGAGTGAGAGAGCGCAGGCAATTGCTTCAGGCTCTCGACCAGTTCGCCGCACGCGCCGGTCAGGTCCTGGGATACGATGTCCTGAAGGCCCGGACGATTGGCCCGCATATGACGCGCGTCTTTCTGGTGATCCGCTACGCGAGCCCCAGTATGCGCTTCATTCGAGTACTATCGAGCACCGACCGGCTGGTTGCTCCAAAGCTTCACATTAAATCCGGACGCCAAGCAGGCGCTGCCATCCGCTCTCTGGAGCCCATGAGGCCCGCGCATAGCTGCCGAGTTTAGAATATCCGGCCACACACGTGCGGGATGTGAGCCTCCCATTTGACTGCGAGCACTTGATCAGACCAAGCGCCCTCGCTTTGACGCTTTGGCTCTCGCATGGATATTCTGATTGCACTCGTCGCCCTCAGTCTGATGCTGTACGCCAGCCACTGCGTGCACATGGTCTGGCGGAACCGACTGCCGAACTCGGTGATGCCTACGTTGTTCGATCTAAGAGGATTCAATCCTGCCGGTCGACGGTATGGAAAGCGGTTTTGGTGCGCGCTCGTGCTCGGCGTGATGTTCCTGCTCATCGACATTGGTATCTACGGCTCTTGGCCCTGTGAGTGAGGGGAGGCCCCCGAGATCAGCGGTGCCGGCTCGTCCGCGCCGCGCGCGCGCGCCTGGCGAGTACGGGTGTATCCCCGGACTGACCTTGCTGACGGAGACCTTCGATGGCTCGAGGTGTCCGGTGGGGAAAGGTTGCGAGAACCGACACCACAACAGGAGTCGAAGAGGGCTTCTTCGTAGTCCCTGGCTTCGCTCGCTTCTCACCGAGACCGCCATGCGTAATCGAGTACTCAGACGCTGGAGTGATCCATCCCTGAACCTGTGTGCCGCGCTGATCTTGCCGATGCTCTTCGCCTCGAGTTGTGATCGGTCTGGTAAGAGCTCCGACCTTTCAGCCGCTGACGCTGCGAAGGCCGGCGATGTGAATCGACCAGCTGCGGTCACTAAGGATGTTCCGGACTGCGTTGCGGAAGCCAACGGGCGGGACAGCGCCGCCGCAGTTGAGCTAGCGGCACGAAGACTCCGGCACCGCGGCGAACCGGGACCGCTAGTGCTTAGCAGATCGATACGGCACGAGGAAGGCCTTCTGCTGACCCTCGTTCCCCAACAGACGGATACACTCGTCACGTTTGGCGGGGGCGGGCTTGTGTGGGTTGGTCATGACGGCTGCACCGCCGTGCTGAAACTCCACGAATAAATGGCGGGCACGCGCAACCCGCACGACCTGTTCGCCGGTGAAGTCGGACCGACTGTCGGGCCTAACGACGTCCCGTGAGCTGTTCTGCCTCAGCGACGGCTTTGATGTGCCGCAGAACGCGGTGGTGAATCCGCCCGATGAGCGCGTCACCGAACAACACCCAGTACGCCGCCGGCTCCAGCCGCATCTCATACCAGGTGCTCCCTTCCAGCAGCGTTCGGTCGCCTGAGAGCGGCGTCAGCCGAAACTCTCCTCGCCGGGAGCTGAAGTATCCGTCGAGATGCGGCGGCGCGATCTCGGCATACGGACTCCACTCCCTAAGGGGAGGGGGCTGACTGATGACGTCGAAGGACAAGCGGCGCTCCGGGTCCCAGCGCGTGATCGGCTCGACGAAGGCGCCGGTCGAGAACACGCAGTAGCGCGTCGCGCCCACACCTTCGCCCACGATCTCGGCGTGCCGCGGGTAGGCCACGCCCGCCCGGAAGGCGAGCTCCGACGGCTCCGGCAGCGGAGGGAATGCGAGCACGTGCCGCCACACCACACTCGGGGGTGCGTCGATGACCACCGACGTGCTCACCTCTCGCAGCGCGCTGGGCGGGCGGTGGGCGTCGAATGTAGCGAAGGCCGGCAGTAGTAGGACGCCGATCCACGCGTTCGTTGCGGGCCCTCGATCGTGAAGCGCCACACGGCGGCCGAGTGCGGCACCCATCCCCCCGATGGCGATGGCAAGCGGTGCCGCCATCAAGAGACATAACGCGCCCTCGGCCGCCGTGACCAGCGCACCTCCAGCTACGAGGCCGAGTGTCATCAGCACGACCTGCTGACTCTCACGCACGGACGCAGGGTAGTGCCGATTGAACAGGAATGACGTCAGGGCGCCCACGACGAACGGCGTGCCGAGAAAAATCGAAAGGCCGTAGCTTCCAAGCGCGAAGACAGTCAGGGCGAGCATCCCCAGCCCCACGGCCGCGCCGGAGGCCATCGCGAGGAGTGCGCGTGGAAGACGATGCTCATAAGTGCGTGGCGCGGGCGCCGCGACCGCCCTTGCAGGGCGGCTCGGCAAGACGCTCATCACGGCGAAGAAGACGTAGCTCAAGCCTGGCACGAAGAAGAGCAGTGCCAGCCACGCCGACCGGCCGGCATCGAGCGCCCTGCGCATGCTCATGCTGACGCCTACCCACAGGAACGGCAGTGACCATAGCGCGAGCACCGGTAGTAGCGCGGCGGGCGCGTGTTCGAGTTTGACGTCCGATAGAGAGGAGACCGGGCTCAGATAGTCCGGCAGGTGCCACACGCGCCCAATCGCCAGCCAGACGAGGAGGACGTCGCCGGCGTACTTCAGCGCGGCGAGCGCGAGACCAGACGCGACGTACTCTCGCCGGCCGACAGTCAGCTCGAACGTGAACCAGAGGCGGAGCAGTTCGCGAGCAATCCGCAGGGGAGTCGTGGAACGCATTCCCTAGAAGGTACTAGCGACCCTCAGCTCCACCACGAGCGCCGCCGGCATCGTCCACACAAAAAGCGCCCCACCGATCGGCGGAGCGCTCATGCTTGATAGTCAGAACATCACACGGCCGCCAAGTCCCTACAGAGCGGTTCCACCTGTGCCGTCTCGTTCCCGGTGGTCAGGCGAGGCGCTTCTGGTGCGGCTTGGGTCTCGCCGGGGGCAGTCATAACTGCACGAATCCGCGCAGCAGTACCCTCTGACGAATCACTCTCCCAGGGGACGCCTCTAATCGAGTGCTTAGGAAGAGGCGGACACTCGCCGTCGTTAACGAATGCTCGTAGAGTCAGGCGCAGCGAGCTCCAGAAGCTCTCCGTCACGTCCCACTCACTCGTACCTGTCCCAATCACTGACGGCAACTCTGCGCAAGTGAGCACGAGATCACCCGGTTCGTCGCCCTCTTGCGGAACAACCGTCCAGGGCAGCCGCATCAGATGGTCGAGTTTCTCGCTGTCACTCCACGACATCATCGTCCTCCTTGGGAACGAGTCCGTGCTGTCGCAGCGTCCGGACCATCTCCTTGATGTACACTGACTTTAGCTTGCCGTGACCATGGTCCACAAGTCCGACGCGTACGGTTGTCTGGTCGTCAATCTTGAGCTTCCAAAGTCGGTGGCTGCCATCGGATCCGACCAGCTCGAAGTTCAGCCGTTTGGCTCGCGCTTCTGATCCTCGAGCTCACGACGGGACTCTCGCCGCTCCTGGGCGCGGTGAGCGCTGCCATCTGGGTGGTCTTTGCGCTCGAGTTTCTGCTCCGTCTCGTCTGGCACCGGCGAAGTGGGCGTACGTGAGACGGAACTGGCTCGTCGCCATCTCGCTCGTTTTCCCAGCGCTTCGCGTTCTCCGTGTGGCACGTGCTGCACCGATCATCGGCGCGGCGCGCGCGGCCCGCGGCATCCGACTCGTGAGGGTTGTCAGCTCCGTTAACCGGGGAATGCGTGCGTTGGGGAACAGCATGGGGAGGCGTGGCCCGGGTTACGTCGTGACGCTCACCGTCTTCGTTTCGGCCGCAGGAGCCGCAGGCATGTATGCGTTCGAGCGTGAGATCGTTGGAGGCGGCATCGTCGATTACTCATCGGCCGTGTGGTGGACGGCGATGATCATGACGACGCTGGGCTCCGAGTACTGGCCCAGAACGGCGGAGGGGCGTCTTCTCTGCATCCTGCTCGCGCTGTACGCTTTCGCGGTGTTCGATTACGTGACCGCTTCGCTGGCGTCGTACTTCATCGGACGAGATGTACAGGCAAGCGACGCCGAGTTCGGGGGCGCGAGATCCGTCGAGAGCCTTCGACTCGAGATCGAGAGTCTCCGCGCGGAAGTACGCGCGCTCGGACGCCGCGACGGATAGCGTATCGGCGCGACGTCGCCCGGCGTGGGCGATACTGGAGGCTCCGCGACCTATTCGCGCCCCGGCCACGCTTGCGGCGTCGCAGACATGGCACTATCCTTTCCATCGTCTTGCCAGGGGAAGCATATGACGGAGCGGGCTGATCTCCTCCAGGGCACACTCGGTATTGTCATCCTCCAAGCCTTGCTCTGGCGGCCGATGCACGGCTACGGCATCGCGGCCTGGGTCGAGGAGAGGACTGACGACGTGCTGCGCATCGAGGAGGGATCGCTCTACCCGGCACTTCGCCGGCTACAGGATCGCGGCTGGGTGACGTCCAAGTGGGGGCTCTCGGAGAACAACCGGCGCGCCAAGTTCTATGTGATCACCGCGGCAGGTCGCGCGCACTTGCGTCGTGAGGCGGCCGTCTGGCTCGAGTTCGCCGCCGCCGTGGCGCGCGTCCTCCGGGCCACGCCGGCGCTCGGCTGAGCGGCATCGCAGCATAGATGACCGAGCCAATCTGGCGGCGTTACCACCGGTTCTGGGGCCGCGACGTGGATGCCGACGTCGAGGACGAGCTGCGCTTCCATCTCGAGATGCGCACGCGGGACTACACGCGACGTGGGCTCCCCACGGCCGACGCGCACCGAGCGGCGCTGGCCCGCTTCGGTGATGTGCCCACAGTGCGCCATTGGCTCCGCGAGCACGACCGGCGCCGCATGCGCGCCGACACCCGGAGGGAGACCATGCACGATCTCCTGCAGGATCTGCGTTACGCGTTCCGCGGACTCGCCGCGCGCCCGGCCTTCACGACCGTCGCGGTGCTCACGCTCGCCCTCGGTATCGGTGTGACTACGGCCGTCTTCGGCGTGGTGAACTCGGTCCTCCTCCGACCCTTGCCTTACCAGCATGCCCCGCGCGTGGTTGTGCTCTGGAACAGCTACCAGCAGCCCGCGATGCCGAGGGCAGCGCTCTCCCCGGCGGAGTTCGCCGACTTCCGGGCGCAGCTCGGTGAGTTCGAGCAGTTGAGCGCGTTCGCGGATTGGACGGCCAACCTTACCGGCATCGGCGAGCCGAAACGACTGCAGGGCTTCATGGTGTCGCCCGACCTCTTCACCACGCTCGGTCTCACCCCGGCGCTCGGCCGCGGCTTCGTCGCCGCCGACGAGGAGGACGCGCTGACCGGATCCGAACCGGCCGTCGTGCTGAGCCACGAGTTGTGGCGCACCGCGTTCGGCGCCGAGCCTGGCGTGCTGGGTCAAACGCTCCAGCTCAATGGGCGGATGTTCACCGTGGTCGGTGTGGCATCAGCGGGGGTACGCTTCCCGGACAGCCCGAGCTTTCTCTTCCCCGACCGCGCCGACCTCTGGGTCACCCACGACTGGGCGCGTGACGCGGAGGCACCTCGCGGCGACAAGTGGCTGCGGATCGTAGGGCGGATGCGCACGGGCACCACACTCGAGCAGGCCCAGCAGTCGCTCGACATAGTTGCGGCGCGTGTATCGGCGCAGCATCCAGCCACCTATCCGGCGGGGGCTGGTTGGCGGCCGACGCTCGTGCCGCTCCGCGATCAGATCGTCGGCGACGTGCGGCCAGTGATCGGAGCCCTGGCCGGGGCTGGCGCGCTCGTGCTACTAATCGCCTGCGCCAACGTCGCCAACCTGCTGCTCGCGCGCGGCACCGCCCGCGCCCAAGAACTCGCGCTACGCACGGCCATCGGCGCGGGTCGTGCGCGCATCGCGCGCCAACTCCTGACAGAGAGTCTCGCCCTCGCGGGGCTTGGCGCTGTGCTCGGCGTCGGTGTGGCGGCAGTCACACTCCGCGTGCTGCTGCGGTTCGCCCCGGCGTCAGTGCCGCGGCTCGACCAAGCGCGCCTCGATCCGGCCATGTTGGGCTTCGCGCTCCTCGCTGCACTGGCCACTGCAGTGCTCTTCGGTTTGGCGCCAGCGCTTCGGCAGTCGCGCGCCGACCTTCACGCCCTCCTCAGGCAGGGCGGGCAGGCGACCTTGGGCGGGAGGAGGCGTAGCCGCATCAGCCGCACCCTTGTGGCGACGGAGGTCGCGCTCTCCCTTGTGGTGCTCGTCGGCGCCGGCCTGCTGCTTCGCACCGTGCAGAAGTTACGGGCCGCGGATGTCGGCTTCACCACGGAGGGCGTGTTGACCGTGCGACTTTCTCTGCCCCAATCGCGCGAAGAGACGCGGCCGGCGCGCGCGGCGTTCGTCAACGCCCTGCTGGCGCAGGTCGCGGGGTTACCCGGTGTGACAGTTGCGGGCGCCGGCCATCCACTCCCGCTCAGTGGCGACGCTTGGGAAGGCGCCTTCCTCGTCGAGGGCCAGCCGCTCGCCCAGGGGCAGTCGTACCCGAATGCGGAGTACGGCTTCGTCACCCCAGGATTCCTCCAAGCGCTCCAGGTGCCGCTGCGCGCCGGTCGGCTCTTCACGGGTGCCGACGACGAGGGCGCCCCCGAGGTGGCGGTCGTCGACGAGCAACTGGCGCAGCGCTACTGGCCAGGCCAGAGCGCCGTCGGTAAGCGGCTGAGCCTCGCAGGGCGGCCGGACACCGCTTGGGCGACGGTGGTCGGTGTGGTGGGTCACGTGCGGCGCGGCGGCGCGCGCGTGGAGGGCAGACCGCAGATCTACGTCCCCTTCGCGCAGCGCCCGCCGGGATCAATAGCCATCGCCGTCCGCACGACGAGTGACCCGCTCCGCCTGGCGCCCGCGCTTCGCGCGGCGGTCTACGCTGTCGACCGGGACCAGCCCATCACCGATTTGCGGCTGCTCGCCGATCTGGCGGCACGGTCCGCCGCCCGCGATCAGTTCACGTTCGCGTTGCTCGCGGTCTTCGCTGTACTCGCCACCTTCCTGGCCGCGGTCGGTCTGTACGGGGTTGTCACCGCGCGTGTTGCGCAGCGCAGGCAGGAGATCGGTGTGCGGATGGCGCTCGGGGCGCGTCCGGCCGACGTGCTGCGCCTCGTCATCGGCGAAGGGATGGCCGCTGTACTGGCTGGCATCGTCGTCGGGCTAATGGCGGCGCTCGCGGCCTCGCGGGCGCTCGGCAGCCTCCTCTTCGGCATCGCCAGCACAGATGCTGCCACTTACACCGGTACCGCCGCCCTACTCGCCGTGGTCGCGCTGGTCGCGTGCACCATTCCTGCCATGCGCGTGGCGTCCGGCAGCCCGGCGCGCGCTCTCCGGGCCGAGTGATCTCCGGTTCACTAGTCGGGACGAGGTGATCGCGGTGTAGCTTCGCCGGTGACCACGGGGTGATAATTCAACATGAGCTGGGACCACGCGCATCGCGCCGTCGCCGCGTTCACCCCGCTCGGGCGATGGGGGACGCCGGAAGACGTCGCCCGCGGCGGTGTGGCTGGCGTCGCCTGACGCGGCGTCCGTGACGGGACAGGTGCTTGTAGCAAGTGGCCGGGTCGTGATGTAAACATGGCTGGTGGCCGACGGCTGACGGCTGACGGCTGACGGCTGGTTGCTGGTTCCGGGTCACCGTTCCGAGTAGTTGGTCTCGATTCGACGGAGGTTGCATGTCCGATCAACAGCCGACCGCCAAAGCATCGGCGCCGCGCCGGGAGAAGGACCCGGTGTACGACGAGGGGCAGATTCTCGAGCGGCTAAAAGAGTTGCCGGGGTGGTATTACGAGGACGGGTGGATTCGGCGGAAGTACAACACCGACGGATGGCCGACGACGCTGATGCTCATTGGGATCATTGGTTACGTGTCGGAGGCCGCCTACCACCACCCGGATCTCGCGGTGACCTGGGGGAAGCTCTGGGTGAAGATTCAGAACCACGCGGCGGGCGGCATCTCGGACAAATGCTTTGCGCTCGCGCGAAAGATCGAGGAGGCGGTGCTCTGGCGGCCCGCGCCGGGCGGCGCGCTGCAGGGACCGCCGGGCAAGTTCGTGGAAGGCGGGGACCCGCGATAGCGGGCGCGCCTCCGTCCGTGCCTGACGAGCGCTCTCCTGTGGAGAATGCTCCTCCCCGCGTCGCGTGCTTTTCGCGACGGGGAAACTCGCCCCCCCGGCTCCGCCACACGCTCGGCGAGATGGCGCCACCGTTCGCGTAGCCGAGTCGTACGTGCCTGACGACGAGCGACCCATGACCGATGACCGGTGACCGACTGATGAACGTTGCGATGCCCCTCGCACGACAGCCGTTGGTGGAAGAGCTGATCCCCGCGCCGGATCCGCTGGCGTGCTGCGAGCGGCTCGCCGCGCTGCCATACCGCATCTTCCTCGACAGCGCCGCGGACGCGTCGAGGCTCGGCCGGTATTCGTTTCTCTGCGCCGACCCCGCGATCCTCGTGCTCAGCAAGGGAACCACGACTGAGTGCATCGACCTGCGCGCCGGACGGCCGATCCCGGTCGAGGGACATGCACTGGACGCTATCCGCGCGCTTCTCGCGCCGCACGCGGCGACGTCGGTCGTCGGGGTTCCGCCGTTCCAGGGAGGTGCTGCCGGGTACATCGGCTACGAATGGGGATCGGTGCTCGAGCGCCTGCCCGCGCCGCTCTACGACGATCTCGCGATCCCCGATGTGATGCTGGGGGTCTACGATTGGGTGATCTCGTGGGATCACGCGGCTGGGCGGGCGTGGATCGTCTCGACGGGGCTGCCTGACGAGGGCTCCGCGCGCGAGCGGCGGGCATCGGAGCGGCTCACGACTGTGAAAGCGACGCTGGCGAATGAGGGTGACGGAGATGCGTCCGCGCCCGTCTCGCTGCCACATCGGTCCGCGGCGCGCACGAACGGGGGGTTCCCTGGCGCTCCCTCCTACCCCGTGCTCGGCATCGAACGCGGTGCAGGCATCGAATTGCGGTCGTCGTTCACGCACGAGGGCTACCTGGGAGCCGTCCGGCGAGTGCGCGAGTACATACTGGCCGGAGACATTTTCCAGGCGAACCTATCGCAACGGCTCACGGCGCCGCTGCGGGAACCGCCGTGGGCGCTATACCGACGGCTGCGGGCGCTCAATCCTGCGCCGTTCGCCGCCTGGCTCGACTTCGGCGACTTCGTAATCGCCAGCGCATCGCCCGAGCGCTTTCTCCGGGTGTCGGATCGTCAGGTCGAAGCCCGTCCCATCAAGGGGACGCGCCCGCGCGGCTACGGCCCCGAGCACGACGCCGCGCTTGGCCGCGCCCTCGTCGAGAGTGAGAAGGACCGCGCCGAGAACCTGATGATCGTCGACCTACTGCGGAACGACCTGTCACGCGTCTGCGCGCCGGGCACGGTTCGAGTGCCGGAACTGTTCGCGCTCGAGCATCATGCCACCGTCCACCACCTCGTCTCCACCGTCATCGGGGAGCTGGCCCCTGGCGCCGATGCTGTGGACCTACTGTGCGCAGCCTTCCCTGGCGGCTCGATCACCGGTGCGCCGAAGGTGCGGGCGATGGAGATCATCGCCGAGCTCGAGCCATCAAGCCGCGGCGTTTATTGCGGCGCCATCGGGTACTTGAGCGTTACCGGCGCGCTCGACACGAGCATCGTCATCCGGACGTTTCTCGCGTTGGGCGACCGGGTGTATTTCCCGGTCGGCGGGGGGATCGTGGCGGACTCGGATCCGGAAGACGAGTACCGCGAGACGCTGGCGAAGGCCCGCGCGTTGATCGAAGCGCTGGCCGTGCGCGGCCCACCAGCCGTCGTGGTGAGCGCAACCGCACTCGGCGAGACGGTATCTGGGCGATGATCCTCCTCATCGACAACTACGACTCGTTCGTCCACAACCTGGCCCGCTACGTCCGCGAGCTCGGCGCCGAGGCGGTCGTGCGGCGCAACGATGCGCTGACGATTGGCGACGTCGAGGCTCTCGCGCCCACGCACATAATCGTCTCGCCGGGGCCGCGCTCGCCGCGGGAAGCGGGGGTCTCCACCGACGTCGTGCGTCGATTCGGGGCGACGGTCCCGGTCCTCGGAGTCTGCTTGGGCCACCAGTGCGTCGGCGCTGCGTACGGCGGCGTCATCGTCGGCGCACGGCGACCGATGCACGGAAAGACGTCGCTTGTCAGCCACGCCGGAGAGGGGATTTTCGCGGGCATTCCGTCTCCGTTCCGTGCGACTCGTTACCACTCGCTCGTCATCGACCCAGCCACCATGCCGGCGAGTCTACGAGTGACGGCCACCAGCGAGGACGGCGAGATCATGGCCGTCGAGCATCGCGAGCACCCCGTGATCGGCGTGCAGTTTCACCCGGAATCGGTGCTCACGGAGTACGGGTACGCGCTGCTCGACAGGTTCCTCCGTGGCGAGCGATCTCGCGGCGAGGCGCTCCCCGCGCGAGCTGACGGGTTTGGTGTGGTGACGGAGCTGGACGACGAGGTGCGCCCGTCCGTCGTCGAGCTGGCGCGATGAGACGGGCTGGGGGCCTGCGGGGGAGAGGGACGGGGGGGGGCCCCCGCTGGCGTGGCTCGACGGCCGCCCGGTGGATATCGCGGTTCCGCAGCTCTCACTACTCGACCGCGGCTTCACACTCGGCGACGGCCTGTTCGAGACCATGCGCCTCACTGGCGGCACGGCCTTCCGGCTCGGCGCGCACATGGCGCGGCTCCGCGCCGGCGCAGGCCGGCTCGCCATCCCGCTGCCTGACGAGCTGGAAGTACAGGTCCGACGAGCGCTACGTGAGGCGGCTGGCGCCGGCATCCGCGTCGCGGCGGTACGACTCACGGTGAGCCGCGGCTCCGGTCCCGCGGGGCTGGCGCCTGCGCCTGATGAGCATCCAACGATCGCGCTCACCGTGCAGCCGCTGCCGCCGATCCCGCCAGCGATCCACAACGAGGGGATCGCGGTCGTCATCGCCTCTGGCCGGCGCAACGAGCGCGCGATGACGGCGGGTGTAAAGACGCTCGCGTACGCCGACGCGGTGATGGCGCTCGCCGAAGCCCGGGCGCGGGGGGCTCAGGACGCTCTGTTCCTCGACACGGATGGCCACCTTTCCGGCGGGAGCGCGAGCAACGTCTTTCTCGTCCTCGACGACGTGCTGGTGACGCCGCCGCTCTCGTGCGGCGCGCTCGCGGGGATCACGCGCGCAGCCGTCATGGAGTGCGCTGGCGCGCTCGGCGTTCCCGTCGCGGAGCGCGTGCTCAGCCCCGGCGACATCCGCGCCGCCAGCGACGTGTTTCTTACGAGCTCGCTCCGCGGCATCGCACCGGCCGTCCGCGTATTTGGGGGTGACGGCGGCGACCATGCCGTCGGCTCTGGCGCGCGCGGCGCGTGTACGCGCGAGCTGACTGTGGCGTATACGACGCTGGTGCGTGAACGCGGCGAATGATCATCGAAACGATCATCAGGACTCTGAGCGTCGCGGGAGAGCCGAACGTCGCGCCGATGGGAGTTGAATGGGGGAAGAGATCATCGCGTTGGCCCCGAAGCCGAGCGGGGTGTCGCGTTCGCTCGACGCTTTCTGTCGCACCATGGCATCGCCTCGGCGGCCCGCGTGCGTGTCCATAGAGCGCTCCCCGCCCACGCAAAGCTCGGGTCCGGCACCCGGCTCGCCCTCGCCGTCGCGCGCGCCTTGGCAGAGCTCCACGAGTTGCCCGCGCGGGGACACGATTGTGTTCGAAGGGCGGGGCTTTTTGCGGCCGGGGCACGCGTGTGGCGCCGGGAGTCTCCCGCCTGGCCGTCGACGGGCGCGCACTCCTCGACGGCACCGTAACGCACTGAAAGGACGCGAGCTACGGTTGTGGCGGGCCGCTCCCGTACCGGCGTGCGTAGACCGCGCCGCCGGACCGGTCGTACCCTGACTCGCAGTGCGCATCTACCTCGGTGAAGAGGATGCAGAACACGCCATCCGTCCGCCACGTGCGATGCCAATGCGCGATCACGCCACGGTCGGCGGCCGAGAAAGTCGAGTACGGGGTCGCCCCATCGTACTTCGCGATGTGTGTGTGCACGGTGCCGAACCAGAACGGTGGCC
>JALZIF010000027.1 GCA_030860435.1 Gemmatimonadota bacterium
GGCGCAGAGAAACACGACGCACCGGCTCGCCGCGAGGGCCGGCAACGTCAGCGTGATCCGCTGCCGCGTGGTCGCCGATGGCGGTGCATCGACGGCAAGCGCCCGACGATCGCGTACCTCGAGCGAGTCGCTCCCCGGGAAGAGCGATGCCGTGTGCCCGTCGTCGCCGACGCCGAGCACGGCGAGGTCGAACGTCGCGCCGTCGACCGAAGCCCCGAAGCGATCGCCGAGCAGCATCTCGTAGCGCGCCGCCGCCGTCTCGGGGTCTGAGTGGCCATCGTACATCGGGTGGACGTTCGCCGCGGGGATCAGAACGCGCGAAAGCAGCGCGTCGTAGGCGAGGGCGAAGTTGCTCTCCGCATCTTGCGGAGGAACGCATCGCTCGTCGCCGAAGTAAACGTCGACCCGCTCCCACGCGAGGTCGTTGCCATGTTGCTCGGCGAGCAGCTCATAGGTTCGACGCGGCGTCGAGCCGCCGGCGAGGGCAACGGTGAACGCGGCGCCCGCAGCGAGGCGCGCTCGCACGCCGGCAGCGATGAGCTCCGCAGCTGCGGCGCTCAACGACTCGAGATCGGTGTACGCTCGAAAGCCCACGGCCGCGGAGCGCGGCGCCCCGCCGCTCAGCCCCCGCTCCACCAGTGTCCTGACCTCGCCAGCAGGGCATCCGCCGCCTCTGGCCCCCATGTTCCCGCGGCGTACTCCGACACCGGAACGCCGTCGTCGAGCACCGGCGCGTACAACCGCCAAGCCGCTTCCACCTCGTCGGCGCGAACGAACAGCGTCTGGTCGCCCTCCATGACGTCGAGGAGAAGAGTCTGGTAGGCCTCCGGGATCTCCTTGAAGCGCTCATCGTAACAGAAGTCGAGGGGCAGACGCTCGAGCTTGAGCGGCTTTCCCGGCGCCTTCACGTGGAACAGAAGCGCGAACCCTTCCTGGGGCTGGATCGTTAGGCGGAGAACGTTCCGATGCACGTCAGGCGAGCCCATCGGACGAAACATCCAGACGGGCGGGCGCCTGAACTTGACCTCGATCTCCGTCAGCCGTTTGGGCAGCCGCTTCCCGGTGCGGAGGAAGAAAGGAACTCCCTGCCACCGCCAGTTGTCGATCTCGATGCGGAGCGCCGCGTACGTCGCCGTGCGGGACGCATCGGACACGTCGTCCTCCTCGCGATAACCCGGAACCGCCTCCCCACCGGCGCGCCCACGCTCGTATTGGCCCAGCACCACGTCCTGCGGTGTGATCGGGTGAATCGAATTCAGAACCTTCACCTTCTCCTGCCGGATCGAGTCGGCGTTCATGATCGCCGGGATCTCCATCGCCACGAGCGCGAGAAGCTGCGTTCCGTGGTTCTGGACGATGTCGCGCACCGCGCCCGTCTGCTCGTAATACGCCGCGCGATCCTCGATTCCGATGTCCTCGGCCACCGTGATCTGGACGCTCTCCACGTGGTTGCGGTTCCACAGCGACTCGAACACCGCGTTCGCGAAACGGAAGACGAGCAGATTCTGCACCGTCTCCTTGCCGAGATAATGATCGATCCGGTACACCTGCGACTCGTCGAAGTGGCGGTGCACGAGCGCATTCAAATCACGCGCCGAGTCGAGGTCGCGACCGAATGGCTTCTCGACGACGAGGCGCGTCCAGCCGGTGCTCCGGCTCAGCCCCGCCTCGCCGAGACCAGCGATGGTCGAGGGGAATGCGCCCGGCGGGAGCGCCATGTAGAAGATGCGGTTCGGCGGCACACCCCGCTCGCGCTCGATGTCGGTTATGCGCGCCGCGATGCCGGCGAAGCCGTCCTCGCCCCGGCCGAGCGGCTGGTAGAAGACGTTCGAGGCGATCCATCCGTCCACCGCCGCCGAACGAACGCCATGCTCGTTGGCGAGCTGACGGAAGGCCGTTCGATAGCTCTCGTCATCCATCCCGGTGTCGCGCGCCACACCAATGATGGCGCACCGGTCGGTGATGTCGCCGCGCGAGCGCAGTCGCGCGAGTGCCGGGATGATCTTCTTGTAGGCCAGGTCACCCGTTCCGCCGAGCAGAACGAAGGTGCAATCGTGGCGCTCACCGTTAGGCATGCGCCCTCCCCCCCCCACCGGCCGGGGCCCGCGAGCCGTCGGCGCTCGTCGCTTTCACCGCGTGTCCCCCGAACTGGTTACGCAGTGCGGCGAGCAGCCGGTCGGCGTACGACTCGGCGTCGCGTGAGCGCAGCCGCTGGATGAGCGAGAGCGTGATCACCGGCGCCGGCACATCCAGTTCGATCGCTTCGGCCACCGTCCACCGCCCCTCGCCGGAATCCGAAACGTACGGCGCAATGGCAGACAGCTCCTGATCCTCCCCAAGCGCGCGCGCGGTCAGGTCGAGAAGCCACGACCGCACGACGCTCCCATGCCGCCAGAGCTCCGCCACCTGTGCCAGGTCGAGCTCGAACGCTTCCTTGTGCTTGAGTATCGAGAACCCCTCGGCGAAGGCCTGCATCATGCCGTACTCGATCCCGTTGTGTACCATCTTCACGAAGTGGCCGGCACCACTCGGCCCCACATGCCCCCACCCGCGGTCCGCGGCCGGCGCGAGCGACTCGAAGATCGGGCGCAGTCGAGCGGCCGCGCGGGCATCGCCGCCGATCATCAAGCTGAATCCCTCCGCGAGTCCCCAGATGCCGCCGCTCGTTCCGACGTCGAGAAGGTGAATGCCTCGCTCGGCGAGCGTCGCCGCGCGCCGCATCGACTCCTTGTAGTTGCTGTTTCCGCCGTCGATGACCACGTCGCCGTCGGCGAGCAGCGTTGCGAGCGCGCGGACGGTGCTCTCCGTCGGATCGCCAGCCGGGACCATGATCCAGACGGCGCGCGGCGCCGCGAGCTGTTCCACCACCGCCTCGAGCGATCCCGCGCCCGCTGCTCCGTCGGCGACACTCTCCGCCACCGCGATCGGGTTATGATCGAAGCCGACGACCGCATGTCCAGCGCGAAGCAGACGGGTCGTCATATTCGCGCCCATCTTTCCCAAGCCGATCATTCCGATTTGCATGCGAGCCTCTGCCGGCTAGCCCCCGGCCATGGCACCCACGACCAGAAAGGGCTCTTCCCCCTTGGCGACGGCTTCTGGCAAGGAGGCATCCGGCCCCTCGTTCGACAGGTCCTGCTTGCACGCGAAGAACCTCACGAACGGCCGGCGCCGCTGGGTGACGTGGTCGCGGATCGTCCCGCGCAGAACTGGATAGCCGGCCTCGAGCGTGTCGAGCACCGAGCGCTGTGTAGCAGGACCCTCGACTCGGACCTCGACCTCTTCGTCGAGGTCCGCCAAGGTTCGGAGGTGTTGCGGGAGCACCACGCGGATCATGATGGCGTCTGCACTTCCACGGACAGGACGGCCGGCAGATCTCGGACTATTGGCGCCCATGTGTCTCCTGCGTCGGCGGATGCGTACACCTGGCCGCCGGTGGTACCGAAGTACACGCCGCACGACTCGAGCGAGTCCACGGCCATCGCGTCGCGCAGCACGTTCACGTAACAGTCGCTCTGCGGCAACCCTTTCGTGAGGGCCTCCCACTCGTTTCCACCGGTCCGGCTGCGGTAAACGCGCAGCTTGCCATCGGGCGGGTAATGCTCGGAGTCGCTCTTGATCGGAACGACGTAGATGGTGTCCGGCTCGTGGGCGTGCACGCCGATCGGGAACCCGAAGTCGGTCGGCAAGTTGCCGCTGACCTCCCGCCACGACTCGCCGGCGTCGTCGCTGCGCATTACGTCCCAGTGCTTCTGCATGAACAGCACGTTCGGACGCGACGGGTGCATCGCGATGCGGTGGACGCAGTGGCCGACCTCGGCGTCAGGGTTGGGGATGCCATCGGACGAAAGACCACGATTCGCCGGGCGCCAGGACTTGCCGGCGTCGTCGGTCCGGAACACACCCGCGGCCGAGATGGCGATGAAGATCCGATTTGGATCGCTCGGGTCCAGCACGATCGTGTGGAGGCACATCCCACCAGCGCCAGGTTGCCACGAGGGCCCCGAGGGATGGCCGCGCAGCCCGGGGAGCTCCTTCCACGTCTGCCCGCCGTCGGCCGAGCGGAATAACGCCGCGTCTTCCACCCCAGCGTAGACGGTGTCGGGATCCGTCAGTGACGGCTCGAGGTGCCAGACTCGCTTGAACTCCCACGGGTGCTGTGTGCCGTCGTACCACAGGTGAGTGCCGGGGACCCCATCGTAGGAGAATTCGTTGCCCGTGGGCGCCCACGTCTTGCCACCGTCGTTGGAGCGCTGGATGATCTGGCCGAACCAGTCGCTGGACTGCGACGCGTACAGCCGGTTCGGGTCAACGGGCGAGCCCGCGACGTGGTAGATCTCCCAGCCTCCGAAGTGGGGACCGTTGACGTCCCAACGTTCGCGCTTTGCATCGGAGGTCAGGAAGAACGCGCCCTTGCGTGTACCAACCAGTACTCTTACACCGGTCATATCTCGCTCCCAACTCGAGCCTATGGAGAAACTAGGCGCCGTCTGTGCCTTGCATCGAAGACGCGGGACCATACTATCTCCCGATCCAACCGCGGCGTCAACCTCATGGCGGAACCTGACCGAGCACCGAACACCGAACACCGAGCACCGAATACCGAGCACCGAGCACCGGACTCGTTGCGCGATGACGCCCGCGGCGCGACAGCAAGCACGGCGATTTGAGAATCACCCAACTCTCTCAAAGGAGCGCAACACCATGGATCACACAATCGTGCATTTCGAGATCCCGGCCGACCAACCCGAGCGGGCAGCGAAGTTCTACCGCGACCTCTTCGGCTGGGAGATCAAGCGTTTCGAGGCGTCCGGTGAGGGGGGCATCGAATACTGGATGGTGCAGACCGTCCCGACCGACGCCCAGGGGATGCCCACCCGTCCGGGGGTCAACGGCGGGCTCATGCGCCGGATGGCGCCGGGCCAAACGCCGGTCAATTACATCGGCGTGGCGAGCGTCGACGAGTTCGTCCGGAAAGCGGAGCAGCTCGGCGCCAAGGTCCTCATGCCGAAGAGCCCAGTGCCGGCGATGGGGTGGTTCGCCCAGTTGGCGGACACCGAGGGCAACGTCTTCGCCATCTGGCAGACCGACTCGGCAGCCGCCTGAACGGAGCCTCACGAGCTGAGGGAGAGTTGAGTGAAGTCGCCTCTCTTGCCCCGGCTGAGTCCACGTTCTATCTTGCGGCCTAAGGCACTACAACCCCCACGAGGGAACTCGAATCTCGAAATGATAGACCGCTACTCGCTCACCTCTCTCATCCGCCGTCCGACGCTGCCCGTGTCGGCGCTCCAGGGCGTAGTGCGCCCTGGGGTGCGGGTTTTTGGCGGGATGCCCGCCCGGGGACGAGCACCCTAGAAGTCCAGGATTCGATGTCGTGATCCGGCCTTTCGGGTGCTGCCCCAGCCCCGAAAGGCCTTTTTGCTGTGCAGCTGTTTCAGGGACGCAGCTGCGTGACGCTCAGCGGATCACTGACATGGATCAAGAAATCATCACCCGATACCTCGGCCAGCCGGCGCGTCTCCCGGCCGATCTCCGCTTGGCGCTCGAACGCGAGTGGGGGGGCCAGCCGGTCCAACTCTATGCTCTTGCCGATCTTGACGGGTCGCTCAGGCTCGGTGAGTCGTGGCTGGCGTTGGGCGCCGACCACATCGCTCTGGCCCGCACCACCGGCGGCGGGCCGACCAGCGCATGGGATGTACACTCGATCGAGCGCGCCAGCATACGCACGCTGCAAGAAGTGCCGGGGCTGAGCGCGAACACGCTACTGCTCCTGGGTGCGCCTGACGAGCCGCCATTGGTGGTGGTCAGGTACACGCAGCGGCAGCGCGGCGCGTTCGAGAACATCCGCTTCGTGCTCGACGAGGGTCTCGCCGGCCGCACAGTGGCGCCGGACGACGCCGACCGCGTGTACGCCGACGCGGTGGCACGGCCGGTCCGCGACGCGCAGGCACTCGTGGCAGGCCGGCAGTCGGCGGTCATCTTGCGCCTGCTGAGCTATCTCCTGCCCTACCGCCGCCAGCTCGGACTCGGCCTCTCGGCGGCGGCCGTAGTTACGCTGGCGAGCCTCGTTCCGCCGTATGTCGCCGGATTCGTCATAGATGATGTCGTGCGTCCCGCGCGCGAGGGGACGCTGACGCCCGGCTCCGCGGCGATGATTGCGTGGACGGCGGTCGCGGCGCTGGCCGTGATCTACGCGATACGGCAGGCTGCGGCGCACGTGAGGCTTCGGCTCATGTCGGTGCTGGGAGAGCTGGTCGCGCGTGACCTGCGCGCCGAGCTGTACGAGCACATGCAGCGCCTGAGCCTGTCGTTCTTCTCGAAAAAGAAGACGGGTAGCCTGATCACGCGCGTCATTACAGATACCGACCGAATCTGGGAGTTCATCGCGATGGGCGTCGTGGACGTGTCGCTGTCGATCGTGATGCTCCTCGGGCTGGGTGCTGTGCTCTTGGTGCTCGACTGGCGGCTCGGGCTGGTCATGACCGTTCCCGTTCCGCTGTTCTGCTGGCTCATCTATCGCCACGGAGAGTGGCTCAACGCGCGCTTCATCCGCGCCTGGCGGAAGTGGTCGCGCGTGACCGACGTCCTGGGGGACACCATCCCGGGCATACGCGTGGTGAAAGCGTTCAACCAGGAGACGCGCGAGATCAGCCGCTTCGTGGAGCGCAATGACGACGCGACCGACGAGATCAACCGCATCCACGAGAAGTGGACCACCTTCTGGCCGCTCTTGATGCTCGCGGTGCACGCCACGACGGTGCTGGTCTGGGCACTGGCCGTGCCGCGGCTACTGGGCAACGGTCACCCGCTGCCGACGGGAGTGTTCGTGTCGTTCCTGCTCTACACGACGATGTTCGTAGCGCCGATCGAGGTGATCGGCCAGATGGTCCGGATCGTTCACCGGGCGACGTCGTCGGCCCACCGGGTATTCGAGGTGCTCGACAGCGAGCCCGAGGTGCGCGACGTGCCGGACGCCGTGCAACTCACGCCCGTACGTGGCCGGGTCACCTTCGAGAACGTCACGTTCGCGTATGACGGCGTGAGGCAGATCCTGCGCGGCATCAGCTTCGACGTGCAGCCGGGCGAGCTGATCGGGCTTGTAGGCCCATCTGGAGGCGGGAAGTCCACCGTGGTGAGCCTCATCGCGCGATTCTACGACGCCACCGGCGGCGCGGTTCGTGTGGATGGAGTGGATGTGCGCACGCTCGACACCGGTCACTACCGGGAGCAGCTCGGGATGGTGCTTCAGGACCCGTACCTGTTCCATGGCACGGTGCTCGAGAACATCCGCTACGGTTTGCCTGATGCGTCGCCGGGCGCCGTGATCGCGGCAGCCCGGGCGGCCAACGCCCATGACTTCATCTGCAAACTAGGTCAGGGCTACGACACGGTGGTCGGCGAGCGCGGACACACGCTGTCGGGGGGGGAACGCCAGCGGATCTCGATCGCGAGGGCGATCCTCCACGATCCGAGAATTCTCATCCTGGATGAGGCCACGAGCAGCGTCGACACGGAGACAGAGCGGGAAATCCAAGAAGCGCTGGAGCGGCTGATCGCCGGCCGGACAGTGTTTGCGATCGCGCACCGGCTGTCGACGCTGCGGCGCGCTTCACGACTGATCGTGCTCGAGAAAGGCCGGCTCGCCGAGCTGGGAACGCATCGGGAGCTGCTGTCAAAGCCCGACGGTATCTACAGGCGGTTGTACGAGCTTCAGCTACAGCTCCAATAACCAGGAGTCGAAGAGCAAATTGGAGACGATCGAGATGATGCAACCGTTGGAGCTCGGGCCGAGCCCGGACACAGATGAACTGGTGCTGCAATTTGGGGCGGACGGCCGCCTGTTCGCGGTCGTGAGCAGCGAGCCGGTGGCGGTGCAGCTTCGGCAGTGTTTCCCCTGGTCCGAGCCGCACCGCTACCTCTCGCTCCGCGATACGGATGATGAAGAGATCGCGCTCGTGGAGGATCCGGCGACCCTCGTTCCCGAGACTAGGCGAGCGCTCGAGCAAGCTCTGGCCGCGGCCGGGTTCGTGCTCGAGGTGACGCACGTGCTGGCAATCGAAGAGGAGGTGGAGATCCGGCAGTGGACGGTAGAGACCAAGCACGGCCGGCGCTCGTTTCAGACGCACCTCGACGACTGGCCGCGGACCTTGCCGCTGGGCGGGCTGTTGATCCGGGATGTAGCTGGGGATCTGTACCGGCTGTCGGCTCCGCAGAAGATGGATCGGCGAAGCAGGGAGCTGCTGTGGGCGTTCGTCGATTAGTGCGCCGGGTTTGCCACGCCTTCACTACTGCACGATGACCTGCTGCGTCCAGAGCACCTGACGTCGCGCCGGCCTCCGCCCGCCGACCAGCGTCGGCGGCGCGATGGATAGTAGATACTCCCCGCGCTCGCTCGGAGTAAACTCGAAGTCGTAAGTCTCGCCCACGTCGACAGCCTGCGCCGCGCGCCGCTCCATGGATCGCGACGGGGGAAGATCGGCGCCGTCCTTAGCGAGCGCGCGCCAACGCACGACCGTGGTGTCACGGCGTACGGAAAAGATGAAGCGGCCGGCGGGGCTGATGTTCACCAGCCGGAGGCGATGCGCTACGCCGAACGCAAGGCGGAGGGGCGCGGAGATCGTGTCGCCGTTGACCACTACGCGCGGCGGCACGCCTTCTCCATCCCATCCAATGGTGAAGGGATGGTCGGTGGCCGGGTCGTATGGACGATCGGGCTCTCGCACGATGATCGCGCCATACAACCCCGACGTAAGCTGTTCGACGTCGTTGACGTGCGTGTGATAGATGAACGTTCCGGCGCGCGGCAAGGTGAGACGCGCGGTAAAGGAGTCGCTCGGGGCGATGGCGGGAGCGACACGCGTCCCGATGCCACTCAACCCGGGAACGCCGTCCGAATAGCTCTCGAGCTCGATCCCGTGCCAGTGGATTGCCGCCACCTCTTTCAGGCGATTGAACACCGTGATGTCCGTTGGCTCCCCGCGCGTCAGCACCAGGAGCGAGCCTGGAACGACGACCGAGTCGCGCGCGGGGGGCATGTCCCCTTGCTGCAACACAAAACCGAGCGCGCGCGGAGCGGCGCTACGCTTCGGGCCCTCGTTGATGAAAAGGCGCAACCGGCGCGGAGCAGTCCGTACCTCCGGCGGCGCGTTAGGCACGTCGGCCACGGTAAAGCCAAGTACCAGGCCGGCCATGTGCCAATTGGGGTCGTGCGCGTGCCGGTCGTTGGCCTCGCGCTTGGCATCGAGCCGCGCTCCGCCTACTACGTGGAACGCGAGGTGGCAGTGAAAGATCCAGTTCCCCGGGCGCGACGGACTCAGCACAAGGGACATGGTTCGCGAGGGGAACAGCGTCTCAGTAACCGCCAACCTGCGCTCCCCGGGCGCATACACCGTGTCGCGCCACGCGTCGCCTTTCGCATCCACACGGAAGTAGAAGCCGTGCATGTGCATGGGGTGCGAACGCGCGCTGGCGTTGATCACCCGCCAGCGCAGGCTGTCTCCCACAGTAGCCGCCAGCCGCTCCGTGTGCGGCCACGCTCGCCCGTTGATCGCGAGCGCGTTGCGGTACGCGATCGAGTCGATCGGCTCGCCCCAGATGTTGATGACGAAGATGCGGTCGTCGCTGCGCCCACCGGCAGAGTCGATGACCAGGGCGCCAGCAAGTTGCTCGCGCTCCCGCTCGAGGTTGTCGAGAACGCCCGCGCTCGCCGAGTACAGGTACGTGCCGGGCGCGCCGGCGGCGAAGCGGAACGTGTGCGTTGCTCCCGGAGCGATGGTCACGCTCTCGGCCGGATCCGCCGGGCGCGATTGCAGCCCGCGCACCGTGATCGTGGAGTCGCTGAGCGCGTTGCGCACCGTAGCGAGGATGCTCGTTCCCGCCGGCACTCGGACGAGCGGCCCCGGGATCTGCGGCGCCCGCCCCTCTTCGGCGAACACCGGAGCGATCACCAGGGGCGCTCCTTCGCCCTCCGCTTCTGGCTGCCAGCGCGCCATCTGCACGACCAGCCGCAGCGTGAGCACGCCATCACGCAACGTGCCCGCGGGTGTGCGATTGTCGTTTGCCCGGACGAGGGGAAGCGAGTCGGCGTAAGTCACGATCACGGCCGGTGACGCGCCGTGATCGTTCACATGGAGGGTGGCGCCGCGGCCAGCTAGCAAAGAGAGGGCGAGCGTCGCGACGAAGGTCGCAGGACGGGGGTGCGCGTGAATCACGGGACGCTCCGTAAGGGGGGCGAAACGAGACAAACTGCACAATCCTGGCGCGGAACGCGAGATGGTCGTGCGCGGTCCTCGGCGCGCGCGGTCGTCCCATGAATAGGAGCGCGGTCAGGCTTCTCCGCGGGAACGCAGAATGCGCATACGATCAGAATGTCTTTTCGTCGGCGGTCGGGCCGTATATTGACGGGATAGGCACGTCGATGAGGCGGAGATACACCGTGAGCTGCCCGCGATGGTGGACCAGGTGACTGATCGTCTGCCGCACGACGGTTCCGCGAGGGGAGGTGAACAGGACCGTGTCGCCCATCTTGAGACTCCAGGGCTTCGAGTAATCGGCGTCCTTCGCCGCGGCAATGGCGGCTCGTGCATCCCCTACGTGCTTGTCGAACTGGGCAAGCAGCGTCTCCGTCTTCTCGTAGCTGTACCCCGGACCGCCGGCGAGGTCGATGTCGGTTCCCTGGACGATCCTGGTGATCCACCCGGGCATCGTCGCCACTAGCTGCGTCAGATGACCGAGCGAGAACGACTTGGGGTGGGGCTTCCACTGGGCCTTCTCCGTCGGCACGCGCTCGAGCAGCTTGCGCGTCGTCGCCATCTCTTGATCGAGCTCGGGCAACAGCGTCTCGGCCATGGTCATGTCGGGAGCCTCATGCTCGGAACGTTAACGCCGGGTCGTCACTTCCGCCCGGCTCTCAGGACGTCAAGTATGGCTGTGATGACCAGCTCCGGCTGCTCGATCTGGATGTGATGGCCACTATTGTCGGTCATGATCTGCTTTCCGTTGCGCGAGAGTCTGGCCAAGGCCGCCTGGCTCTTCCTGCGGTCGTCCTCGAGGATGACGGTCGGCTGTCGCGCGACGGCTTCTCCGGCGCAATGCAGGTGCAACCGCCATCCTCCGATGTCGACGAGGCGTCCCGGTGCCGGAATTGGCGGAGCACCGCGGTCCCCCTGCGCCGCGCACACGGCGGCAAGCAGCAGCGCGGCGATGACGGGTGATATGATCTTGGTCCACATCTCAGCCCCCTCGTCGTTCTCGCCCTCGCAATCGCAATACCCGTCACGGCTCAAACGCCGACCGGTACAGTACACATTCTGGCATTTCACGGAAACCAGCACACCCCCGCCCTCGGGCGAGGCCTAGGCGGAGCAATACGGGACGGAGCGGCCCGTAGCCACAACGCTTTCGGATTGCAAGCCGCGCGGGACTGATCGCAAGTCCTCCCACGGCGGATTGGTCGGGACGGGCGCTCAGGCGTCCGTTCCCTTTCTTGCTGTTCACAACCGAACGCTTCAGACGTCTGGTGCCTCTCCATAGTGAAGCAACGACAAAACTACAGGGAGGGCTCATGGACGGCGAAACGAAGCTGACGAAGAGGCTGGTGCTGGGGTTTGCGATCGTGGAGGCCGTCGCGATTGCGCTGGCATTGTTCTTTACCGAACTGAAATGATGGAGGAATCGCATATGCGTGCGACGAACCTGGACGCGATCCGTGCCAACGTGCTGGACGAGATGGAGCGGGCGGCGAAGCTGCGGCTGCTGGCGATCAGCGGAGCCGCGGCGCTCGAAGCGTTGATGCTGTCGTTGGCACTGCTGCTGATCGACTGGCACGACCGATCGCAGATCGTGATGTTCATCCTGTTCGTGCTGAGCTACATGATCCTGGGTCTTGGCATGATCGCGCTGGCCAGCCACATCACGCGCAACACGGGACGCATCATAGCCGCCATCGAATCGACCGCGACGCACTGAGCACACATGACTGGACTCACGCCGCTGCTGGTGGCGCGCGCGCAGACGGGGGATCTGCGTGCGCTGGACCGGCTGCTGCGCGAGCTGCAGGAACCCCTGTATCGCCACGTCTGCGGCGTGCTCGGCGACGACGCGCTCGCGGACGACGTGCTGCAGGACGTGCTGCTCATCGTTGCGCGCAGAATCGGAACGGTGCGCGAGCCGGCTTGGGTCCGGGCGTGGGCGTTCCGCGTGGCGAACCGGGAAGCAGTGCGGGCATCGAAGAAGGCGCGTCGCTACCAGGCCGTCATTGAGGAAGCCGTACTGGAAACCGCCGATGATGCCGCCGACGTCATCGAGCCGTCCGAGCTTCTGGGACAGATCCCGCAACTTGTCGACTCACTACCTCCTGGCGCGCGGGTAGTTGTTCGGTTGCACTACATCGACGGCCTGAGCAATCCCGAGATCGCAGAAGCGCTCGAGCTGCCTCTCGGGACTGTAAAGTCCCGCCTCGCGTACGGTCTGCGCCTTCTGCGCGAGCGCTCGGGATCGCAAGAATCGATAGTGGACGCCTGACCAACTCGGTCGTATATAAGCAGTGCGGAATCCCGCGCGGACGGCCAACCCCTGCCCGACGTATCAGATTCGGGGCACCCGTGGCGCGATGCGTTCGCGAAACGGGACGAGAGCTGGTTCGCGTTAGTTGTCCAGCGGCGCGGCGGCGAGCTGGTGGGGTTTGCTACCACTGAGGCCTGAGATGTACAAACCGCACGGTTACACGAGCGTCTCTCCTTATCTCGTCGTCGACGGCGCGAGTCGCACCATCGAGTTTCTCAGCGGCGCGTCACGGTATCGCTGCGCGCATTGCCCGACGTGCTGGAAGCGATAGCGTATCCGTCACATAATGTCAGTCTTCACGAATCCTTCCGGCGGTTCGCCCCAGAACGCCAGCGCCTACATGAGCGCGCTGCTCGAGCTACTGGGCGATCGCGATCCGCGCGAAGTGCTCGGCGCCACCGCCGCCGCGTTGCGCGCGGCGACAAGGTCTGTGTCGCTCGAACAGCTTCGTAGGCCCGAAGCGCCGGGAAAGTGGTCGGTCATCCACGTCGTGCAGCACCTCGCAGATTCCGATCTGGTCTGGGCGTGGCGGTTACGGCTGGTAATTGCGCAGGATCGGCCGCCCCTCACGCCGTACGATCAGGATCGATGGGCCGAGCGCCTGAACTACGACGAGGCCCGCCTTGACGATGGCCTCGAACAGTTCAACTTGCTGCGCAGGCTCAACCTGCAGCTCATCGATCGACTGTCGGAGGACGAGCGGGCACGCGTGGGCGTCCACGCTGAGCGCGGCGACGAAAGCGTCGATCGCATGATGCGGCTGTACGCCGGACACGACCTGCTCCACCTCAGGCAGATCGACAGAATCAGAGCAGCGTAGCCGGAACGTTCAGGGCGCGCCATAGGAGTCTTTCTGCAAGTCGGCTTTCATCTGAGTGAGAGCTGGCGACGGGATATCGCCTACCGCCGATTCCGGCTTGCGCGACCAATACTCCCCGACCAGCTTTCCCGGCTGTTGCGACCCGTCCAATCCGTGAGCCGCGAACTCTTTCAGTACCATCCTGTCTTTGGGTTTCACTTCATCCCCAAGCTCAAGGCGCGTGTCAGCCACGAGGGTGGCGGTTATCTCATCCGCACCAACGAAGCCGGCTTCCGCTCCGAACACGAGTTCCTGACGGCCAAACCGCCGGGAGTATGCAGGATACTACTCTTCGGAGATTCGTTCACGGCAGGCGATGGCGTAAGTAACGCCGCGCGCTATGGTGACGTCCTCGAGACACTGCTACCTACAGTGGAGGTCTTCAATTTCGGCGTATCGGGCACGGGCACCGACCAGCACTATCTTATCTACCGCGAAGTCGCCCGCAACATCGAACACGATCTCGTGGTCATCGCCGTTCTCGTCGAGAACATTCGCAGGATCGTCGCACGTTACCGCTTGATCGACTCGAGCAGCGGCGAGACTCTGCTCCTGCCGAAACCCTACTTCACGATCGACGGCGATGGAGCGATCACACTGCACAACTCTCCCGTTCCCCGAGACCCGGTCCGCCCGGACGCGTTGCCTGAGAACGAACAGCAGCACGTCGACCGTGGAGGCGATTTCTATTTGTTGCGGCGCATGATCGGTGCGCTTGGCCCGCGAGCCAAGTCTTTCGTTCAGAGTGTGGTGGGGCAGAATCCGGTACCGGGATACGACAGCGCCACGAGCCCCGACTGGCTGCTCATGAAGGCCATTCTCACGCGGTGGATCTCTGAAACCGCGCGGCCGGTTATCGTCATGCCTGTTCCGTTGTACCATTTCGTGGAGGAAGTGAGCTCACCCGCAAACTATCGCGCACGCTTCGCCGAATTGGCCGCCATGCCCGGAGTAACGGTTCACGACCCACTGGCGGATTTTCTAGTCGTTCCACGGTCTGAGCGACGCCGATTTCGGTTCCAGCACGACGTTCATCCCACGCCGGCTGCGCATCGTGTCCTCGCGGAATCGCTGGCCAGAGCGGTGTCGCGGTTTCTCCCGTCAACGGCTTAACAGCGTGCCAGTAACCGTACTCGGCATCTCCGCGCTTTATCACGACTCCGCTGCCGCCATCGTACGCGACGGAGTAATCGTCGCAGCGGCGCAGGAGGAGCGTTTCTCTCGCAAAAAGAACGATCCGCGCTTTCCGGCGCTCGCGATCAACTATTGTCTGGAGGAGGCGTTCATCGAGCCTGCAGAGCTCGATGCGGTGGTGTTCTACGATCATCCGCTGCTCACTCTCGACAGGGTCATGAAGTCGCTGCTCACCGTTGCCCCGAAAGGCGAGCAACAATGGATGCAGGCCGGCAGGTCAGTCCTGGGAGTGAAGGTCCACGTCGCCCGGCTCATTCGGGACGCGGTAAGAACTCAAGCGCCAGTGCTCTTCACCGAGCATCACGCGGCTCACGCCGCGTCCGCGTTCTACCCATCTCCCTTCGACAGCGCGGCGATCCTTACGCTGGACGGCGTCGGAGAGTGGGCGACCACGACGATCGGCCGCGGGGATGGCGATCGCATCCAGATTCTCGAGGAGATCAGCTACCCACATTCGTTGGGGTTGCTCTACAGCGCCGTAACGTACTTCTGTGGATTCAAGGTGAACTCGGGTGAGTACAAGCTCATGGGCCTCGCGCCTTACGGCGAACCCGTCTACGCCGACCTCATGCGCGAGAAGCTCATCCATATTCTGGATGACGGCTCGTATCGCCTCGACACCGACTATTTCGGTTTTCTCGACTCCACGGAGATGGTGAATGAACGATTCGCCGCGCTGTTCGGCGGACCACGCCGTCTTCCTGAATCGCGAATAACCCGGCGGGAAATGAACATCGCGGCGTCGGTGCAGCAGATAACCGATCAGGTGGTTCTGGCCTGCGCTCGGCACGCAAGTGAGGTGACAAGGTTGTCAGACGTAGTGATGGCTGGAGGGGTGGCGCTCAACTGCGTGGCCAACGGGAAATTGCTGAAGGAACGTATCTTCGACCGCATCTGGATTCAGCCCGCAGCCGGTGACGCGGGAGGTGCGCTCGGGGCGGCACTTCTCGTCTCGCATCATCATCTGAACGTTCCTCGCGTGCGTGAGGCGAGCGGGCGAGACGCGCAGCGAGGAAGCTATCTGGGGCCCGCGTTCTCCTCCGCCGAAGTGACCGCGTTCCTGGGTCGCGTGGGAGCCCCGTACGAGCGGGTCTCTCCGGCTGAGCGTTCGCGATTGGTCGCGCGTGCTCTGGCCGACGGACAAACGGTCGGATATGCCGTGGGCCGAATGGAGTACGGGCCGCGCGCTCTCGGCGCACGCTCCATCCTGGGCGATCCGCGAAATGCTGAGACGCAGGTACAGATGAACCTGAAGATCAAGTACCGCGAGTCGTTTCGGCCGTTCGCCCCGTCCGTAATCGCGGAGCGGTCCGCTGAGTACTTCGAGCTGGACGTGGAGAGTCCATATATGCTGCTCATCGCCCCGGTGCGTTCCGACCGGCAGCGAAGCACCGACACGAGCGCCTTCGAGTCCGGTGATGACGATCTTCTGTCCGTCGTGCGCCAGGCGCGAAGCGATATCCCCGCCGTCACACACGTCGACTACAGCGCGCGCATCCAAACGGTCCACGTTGCCGACAAGCCTGATTATCACGAGGTGATCGGTGAGTTCGAGCGTCTCACCGGCTATGGCGTGATCGTGAACACTTCCTTCAACGTTCGCGGTGAGCCGATCGTCTGTAGCCCTCAGGATGCCTATCGCTGCTTCATGCGCACCGAAATAGACATGCTGGTGCTGGAGGACTGCATACTCCGGAAGGATCAGCAGCCGGCGGCGGCTAGGGATGAGACGTGGAAGCAAGAGTATGAGCTCGACTGACGCCGAGCGCGATGAGCAGCTCAGGCGCTTCTACGTGGAGCGCCTCCTGCCGGCGGCGGAGCGCCTGCGGGAGCGCAACGTACGGTTCTTCTCGATGGGGCCTGAGAGAGGTCATCCGCCTTCGAGCTACTTTGAGCCACGCCGGGACTCCAAGACAGCCTCCTATGTGTTCGAGCTGGAGACGCTCACGTTTTCGCCCTGGTTGCGAGCACGTTGGGAGGAATACCCAGAGCTCCTGGCCATAGTGGAACCGTTGGCCGAGCTGGCGCGCGCTATGGAGCACCGGGAGGAGCAGACGGGCGAAGTCTCGCCACTGATCTATGCGATGTTCTGAGACTCTGGGCGATCGTTCGTGAGTGCCCACGCGGTGAAGCTGGTCGTAGCGCGCGCGCTGGACGCGAGCTTGCTCACCCGGCTCGGGCACCGCCTTCAGGTCACAGCAATGTCGCCCTTCGCTCGTGCTATCAACTACCACGACATCGCGGAGTCGGACGCTGCCGCCTTCGAGCGGCAACTTCGATACTACGCGGCGCATTTCGAGCCGGTTGGCTACGACGATCTGATCGCATTGCTGGGTGGTACATGGCGTGGCCGGCGTCCGGGACTGATTCTGTCGTTCGACGACGGTTTGCGCTCGCACGTCGAGATCGCGGCACCATTGCTGGAACGCTACGGATTCACTGGGTGGTTCTTCATTCCGGTGGGGCTGCTGGGCAGCCGGCAGAACGACACAGACCACATGACGGTGGAGGACCTCCGGCTGCTGGCAGGACGCCACGTCATAGGCTGCCACACCGTATCGCACGTACGCCTGTCGAGAGAATTGTCTCCCGAAGTACTGGAGCGGGAAATCGTGGGTGCCAAGCAGGCGCTGGAGACGGCCCTCCGCGGAGCTGCCGTAGACGTGTTCTGCTGGGTAGGCGGCGAGGAGTGGAGCTACAGCCGCGAAGCCGCGCGGCTCGTGAAACTGGCCGGCTACAAGTTCAGCTTCATGACGAACAACGCGGTAATCCGGCCCGGCGACGACCCGCTACAGCTCCAGCGCACGAACATCGAAGCGCGCGACCCTCTTTGGTTGGTCCGCTTCCAGCTCTCCGGCGCTATGGACCTGGCGTATACGGTTAAGCGGGCGCGGGTGAATCGGCTTACGGCTTGAAGAGTACGGCTGGGCTTTCTCAGCCACCAGCGCCCACGACTTCCGCGCCGCGCGCGTCGGCCGGCGCCAGTGCGGTTACAGGCCGGTAATGCAGCGCCTCCGCAACGTGCGGCGACGCGACGCCTGACGACCCGTCCAGGTCGGCGACCGTCCGCGCGAGCTTGAGCACACGGTGGTAGCCGCGTGCTGTGAGCGCCAGTCGCTCCGCCGCGCCGGCGAGGAGGGCACGCGCCGCGGGCGCCACTCCGCCGCGTGCGTCGAGCCAGCGGCCCGGCACGTGCGCGTTACAGGTGACGCCGGGGAGCGCCACGTACCGCGCTCGCTGCACCGCGCGTGTCCGCTCGACGCGCTCGCGCACCGCGGCCGAGCCTTCCCCGCTCGCACCTTCAGAGAGGGCGCGGAGCGGAACCGCGGGTACGCGCACGTGCATATCGATGCGGTCGCTCATCGGACCGGAGAGCCGGGCGCGGTAGCGCGCGATGTCCGCCTGCGAGCACATGCAGATGCGTCCCGGCTCGCCGGCGTTCCCGCACGGGCAGGGGTTCATCGCGCCAATGAGCATGAACCGGGACGGAAAGGCGACGGCGCATGCGGCGCGCACGATAACGACGCGACCATCCTCCATTGGCTGGCGAAGTCCCTCCAGCACGTGACGTCTGAACTCCAACAGTTCGTCGAGAAAGAGGACTCCGTGGTGCGCGAGACTCACCTCGCCGGGCCGCGGGGGATTGCCTCCACCGATCAGCCCCGCATCCGAGACAGAGTGGTGAGGCGCGCGAAACGGACCCGCGCCGACGAGCGCCCGCCCGGGCGCGAGCATGCCAGCCACTGAATGGATCGCCGTCACCTCCAACGCCTCCGCTTCTCCCAGCGTGGGGAGGATACCGGGAACGCGGCGCGCCAGCATCGTCTTCCCCGCACCCGGTGGGCCGATCATGATGACGTTGTGACCCCCCGCCGCGGCTACCTCGAGAGCCCGCTTGGCGCTCCCCTGCCCCACCACGTCGGCGAAGTCGAGTGGATCGTCCGGCGGCGTGGCGGGTGCGCCATTCGCGCGGGCGCTGGCGAGCAACCCGCGACGGAGCTGCTCGACGAGCGTTGCC
>JALZIF010000030.1 GCA_030860435.1 Gemmatimonadota bacterium
GGGGGAAGGTGAGCCAATGACGGAAGGGTGATATCGGCGTGCCGAGCGTCGACGAACAGACACTGACCGAGGAGGTTGCTGATGCTGGGAGACAAAGATGTCGTGGCCACTATCCCGGTAAGGGACATAGCGGCAGCCAGGAAGTTTTACGAAGGCACGCTCGGCCTCGAGCTGGACGATGCTGAAATGCCCGAGGCGCCTGTCTACAAGAGTGGGGGCACCAAGGTCCTGGTTTATCAGTCGCAACACGCCGGTACCAACAAGGCCACGGCGGCGACGTGGGGGGTCGGAGACGACATAGAAAAGATCGTGCAGGCTCTCAAGGCCAAGGGCGTCGTCTTCGAGCACTACGACCTGCCGGGAATGACTCGAAAGGGCGATGTGCACGTTGGCGGGAATATGAAGGCCGCATGGGTCAAGGACCCTGACGGCAACATCCTCGCCCTGGTCAGTGGATGACGAAGCCGCCCATCATGCGGTCGCAGTACGGCGTTGCAAAGCTTGACAGCCTGGTTCCCACTAACATAGACTGTCTATGCCATGAGCAAAACTCCGAATCGCGATCACATCCCGCCCGGAACATTGGACATGCTCATCCTCAAGACCCTTGCCCGCGCCAAGGAGTTGCACGGCTTCGAGATCGCCGAAGCCATTGAGCGCGTGTCCGCTGACGTGCTGCAGGTCGAGGAAGGTTCGCTCTACCCGGCGCTCCAGCGCATGCTGATGAAGGGATGGGTCTACGCTCAATGGGGAAAGACCGCGGAGAACCGGCGCGCCCGTTACTACAGGCTCACCGTGGCGGGACGCCGGCAGCTCGAGCACGAAGTAGACTCGTACCGCCGTGTGTCGCACGCCATCGGCCGAATTCTGCAGCCTGCCTGACGTTCATATTCATGCGCGAGTTGCTACGCCGAATCTGGTACTTTCTGCGCCGCGATAGGGTTGCATCGGATCTCGAGGAGGAGATGCGCCTGCACGTCGAGTTGCGGGCGGCGGCCAATCAACGGTCAGGAAGCGACGCCGAGGAAGCGCTCTTCGCAGCGCGGAGACGGTTCGGCAATTTTGGCAACATCGAGGAGACCAGCCGCGACGCGTGGGGATTCGGAGGTCTCGACCGTGTCGTGCAGGACCTTCGCTATGCCGTGCGCCGGCTGCGGAAGCGGCCGAGCTTCAGCGTGCCTGTCCTCGCCGTGCTCGCTCTCGGAATCGGCGCGATCACGGCGGTATTCAGCGCCGTGGACGCCGCCATACTGCGGCCGCTGCCATTCGCCGAGCCTAGCGAGCTGGTGACGCTGACGAACGTCAGCATCCCCTTCAGCTTGGAGGAAGGTGAACCATTTCCGGCGGACCTGAACGACGTCATTGCGATGTCGGGTGTGTTCTCGCAGGTCTCCGGATTCGCCGCGGGAGCGCTCAACCTCTCCGACTCGGAGAACCCACTGCGCGTGAAGGCCGGGGTTGTGACCACGGAATTCTTCGCCACGCTCGGGGCTCGACCAGCACTCGGCCGCACCTTCGCCCCCGAGGAAGGGGAGCCGAACGGACCGCCGGTGGTGATCCTCTCGAACGCGCTCTGGCAGCGGCAGTTCGGAGGTGGCGACATGCTGGGGAAGAGCATCTCGATCAACGGCAGGTCGCATACAGTCGTCGGTGTGATGCATCCGGAATTCAGCTTTCCCAACGACAGCGACCTCTGGATCCCGATGTCTGTGCCAACGACGTTCGCCACCTTCGAGCCGTTCCGCGGTTTTCTACCGTCGCATGTGGTGGCGCGACTCGCACCTGGCGTCACGATCGAGTCGGCGTCGGCACAACTTCTCGCGCGCTGGCAACAGCTCGCCAGCACACTTGGGTCCGGCCGGCCCGAATACGTGAACGAAATGCTTGACGAAGTACGCGACAAAGGTGCGATAATCGCGCTCCAGCGGGAGTTGGTCGGCGACCGTCAGCGTCCGCTGCTGATTCTGTTGGGCGCGACCGTGTTGCTCTTATTGATCGCATGCGCCAACGTCGCCAACCTGCTACTCTCCGACGCTGCTCTGCGCCGCCGGGAGATCGCCGTTCGTGAAGTACTCGGTGCCACGCGCAGGCGCATCGTGCGGCAGCTACTCGCCGAGAGCGTGCTCCTGTCGCTCGGCGGCGCCGCGCTTGGAATCGCGCTTGCTCCGGCCGCGCTCGGGCTGGTGCGCGGCATGCTGCCCACCAATCTCGCGGGAGTCGCGCCGGCACAGCTCGACTTGCGTGTGCTCGCGTTCGCGACGGGGCTCGCGATCATCACCGGCGTGATGTTCGGCCTCTGGCCCGCACTTGCCACTACACGGGAAAATGCCGGCGCCACGATCAAGTCGGGCGGCGGGCCCGGCGCTACGGCCGGCAAGGTTGGCCGTACGCGTCGCATGCTGGTAGTCTCGGAGCTCGCGCTCACCGTCATGCTGCTCGTGGCGGCCGGCCTGATGCTGCGCAGCTTCGACCGGCTCATGTCGCAGGACATGGGCATGGATCCGGAGCGCGTGGCAACCCTCGAGATGAGCTTCGCTCGCGCGTCGGGCGGACGCGCGGAGCGACTTCGCACTATGCATGCTGTGCTCGATCGCCTGAACGTCCAGCCGGGGATCAACGCTGCGGGAGCCGTGAACGATCTGCCCCTCCGCGGCGGCGGTGGCATCTCGATCAGTATCGACGTGGACGGCGCCCCAACACCGATCGACCGCGACGAGATGCGGTTTGCGCGCTATCTCATGGCCAGCGGGGACTACTTCGGGGCGCTTGGCATTCCACTCTTGCGCGGACGAGTGTTCACGGCGGCGGACGACTCACTCGCGCCGCCCGTGGCGATCATCAGTGAGAAGATGGTCTCCACGTGGTGGCCGGGTGTCGATCCGGTCGGACGCACCTTCCGGCTGCGCGTCGATTCCATACCCTTCACCATCGTGGGCATCGTGGCGGATGTTCGCGAGTCGGGTCTGGATCGCGATCCCACACCGCAGATGTACTTCCCTATCGACGGGCAGAAGCCCACCAACGTTGCTATCGTCGCACGCGGAACGCTGCCGGAGAAGATACTGCTGGCTCGGCTCAGGGAGGCTGTGAGCAGCACGGATCGCTCGCAGGCCGTATACAACGTCCGGATGATGAACGAGGTGCTCGGCGAGTCCGTGGCTCCGCGCCGCACCAGCACCGTGCTGATCGCGCTCTTCGCGGCGCTAGCGCTCGCCCTGTCGGTGCTCGGCGTCTACGCCGTCGTCGCGTACGGCGTGGCACAGCGCTCGCGCGAGTTCGGCATCCGCTCCGCTCTGGGCGCGACGGGTCGAGACCTCGTCGGGCTGGTCTCGCGCGAGATGGCGGCGACCGTGGCGGCCGGCATCGCGCTGGGGCTCGGCGCCGCATGGATGTTGAGCCGGCTGCTGGCAGCGCTTCTATATGGCGTGGAGGCTCGCGATCCCGCGACGTTCGTCGTCGTACCGATCGTGCTCATCGTGCCGGCCGTGATCGCGACGATGGTGCCCGCAGTTCGAGCGCTACGGACCAATCCTGCGGATGTAATGCGAGCGGATTGAGGTGGGTACAGCGTGTTCGAGTGCGGGCTGAGGGGAACCAAGTACTGTGATCAGTAGGGAGTCGTCAGTTGGTCGGTACCCTCCCCTTCTCCCTTTCCTCTTCCCTCACCTCGCCATCACGGCAGAATCGGCCCCGCCGAGAATATCCGCCACGCGTTCGGGCGAATCGCTTCGGGCTCTGTGCCCGGGATGAAGTACTCGAGATAGCGTCGTTCGGGAGGTGTGTCGAGCGAGGCAAGCTGTCCCGTCTCGCGGTCCATCTCCGCGGATACGAGCCCTTCCGGCGGCGCCCACTGCCCTGCTTTCCTCCCCTCGTACCAGCGCGCGACCATCTCCCCCCAGATCGGCGCGGCAAGGGAGCCGCCCGCGGCACCCGGCGTGATCGACTTAGGCTTGTCGAAGCCGAGCCAGACGCCGGCGACGAGCTCCGGGGTCATCCCGACGAACCAGACGTCGGTGTTGTTGTTCGGCGTTCCGGTCTTTCCGGCGACGGGTATGTGCGCCGGGACGGATCGCCTAACCGCGGTCCCCGTCCCGCGATCCACGGCGTCGCGCATCAGGCTCTGCACGATGAACGCGACCTGCGGGTCGAGCACCGGGCGTGGCGCCGCAGCTGGCGCGGACCACACCGCCCGTCCGCTCCGGTCCTCGACGCGGCGCACCGCGCGGGGCTCGACCGCATCGCCGAGCGTGGCGAAGGGGCTGAAGGCGGCAACGAAGTCCAGCGGGCGCACCGCGGACGCGCCGATGGCGCTCGACGGGTACGGGGCTATCGGCGTTCCGATTCCCATCCGCCGCGCGATGCCGGTCACCGAGTCCATGCCAACGCGCAGCCCGAGCTGGACGGCGACGGAGTTGCGGCTCGTCGCCAGCGCCTCGCGCACGGTCATCTCTCCGAGAAAGAGGTGGTCGGCGTTATCGGGGCGATAGACCGAGCCGTTCTCGAGTGGTATGGCGAGCGCGGTGTCGGGAACGACCTCGTTCGCCGGAATGCCGCCGGCAACGGCAGCCGCGTAGACGAATGGCTTGAACGCCGAGCCCGGCTGCCGGACCGCGTTCACGGCGCGATTGAACTGCGACCGGCCGTAGTCGCGCCCGCCGACGAGCGCGAGCACGTCCCCGCTTCGCGGGTCGAGCGCGGCGACCATGCCTTGAAGGTAGTCCGGGCTCCGGGAACGGCTGTTCGCGTATGTCGCATGACGGTAACCGGGGCGGGCTTCGACACGCGCCGCCCCATCGCGCAATGCGTCGGCGGCCGCGCGCTGCAGTAGCGGGTCGAGGGTGGTCTGGACGCGAAACCCACCCGTGGCGACCGGGACTCCCTCCGCCTCCATCTGCCTCCTGATGAGATCCACGAAATACGGCGCCGGCGCGGAGATCCCGCCGTTAGGCGCGGTCCGGAGCGGCTCGCCCGCCGCCTCGTCCGCCTGCGCGTGGGTGACGTACCTCTGATCGGCCATCAGTGAGAGCACGAGGTCGCGCCGCTGCTTGGCACGGGCGGTGTGCCTGATGGGATCGTAGATCGCCGGCCCCTTGGGAAGCGCCGCCAGAGTCGCAGCCTCGGCGAGGGTGAGCTGGGTGGCGGGCTTACCGAAGTAGTGGCGCGCCGCGGCTTCGATGCCGTGCCAGCCGCGGCCGAAGGATATCTGGTTGAGGAAGGCCTCGAGGATCTGCTCCTTCGTGTAATGCTTCTCCATCTCCCGCGCCGCTTGCTGCTCGCGCAGTTTGCGGCCGAGGCCGCGATCGCGACGGTCGATGATGGTCGGGTGCATGTTCCCGACCAAGAGCTGCGTTATCGTGCTCGCCCCGCGTATCTCTCCCCGCACCGCGTCCTTGAGCGCCCCCGCGATGCCGATGACATCCACGCCGTCGTGATCGTAAAAGCGCTTGTCCTCGACGGCAATGAACGCCTGCCCCACGTACTTGGGCAGCGAGCGGAGGGAGATGCTGCTGCGTATTTCCTTTCCGATCTCCCCGATCAGTGACCCGTCGCGGGCGAGCACCTGCGATGACTGCGGCGGCGAGATGATGCGCCATGGCTCGGTCGCGCCCTGGGCGGGTAGCGCGGCCGGTACTGCGGCGGAGATGAGCGCAACGACGATGACGGAACGGACGATCAACGAAATCCTCCACTTTACGCGGCGAGGCGCCGCGCCCGCTCTCATACCCTCGAGCGGCGGAAAGATATCAGGGCGGCAACCCGGTTGCGACGTCCGGCAGCGCCCGCCAACTTCCTCCTATGCCTCCGCCCCCCGTTCTGCAGCTTGCCGTCGGCCAGCTCCGCGCGAAGAAGGGCGATTACGGCGCGAATCTGCGGAGCCTCGGCTCGCTGTTCGCGCAAGTGGACGCGCTCGACCCGCGGCCCCGCATCCTTCATTTGCCCGAGACAGCGCTCACCGGCTACTTCGTCGAGGGGGCCGTGCGCGACCTCGCGGTCACCGCGGGGACTCTTGCCCGCGACCTGGACGCCGCGTACCGCGCCGCCGTCCGTGCCCCCCGTCCTCTGGACGTCGTCGTAGGCTTCTACGAGCTGTGGCGGAGCACGCTCTACAACAGCGCGATGTACCTCACGCTTGGCGAGGGAGAGCCGGTCGTCAGGCACGTCCACCGCAAGAACTTTCTGCCGACGTACGGTCTTTTCGACGAGGAGCGCTTCGTCGAGCGCGGGCATGACATACGCGCCTTCGACACGTCGTGGGGGCGCGCGTCGATGCTCGTCTGCGAGGATGCGTGGCATTCGCTCTCCGGCGTGCTCGCCGCGCTCGATGGCGCGCAGGTGGTGTTCATCTGCTCCGCGGCTCCCGCGCGCGGGCTGTGGCCCCGAGGGGACGATTATCCAGGCCCGGCGAGCATGGCTCGCTGGGAGCGGCTGGTGCGTGACATCGCCGAGGAGAACGGCGTGTTCGTCGCCTTCTCGAATCTCGTCGGGAGCGAAGGGGGAAAGCAGTTTCCGGGCGGCGTCATGGTGAGCGGACCGAAGGGGGACGTCCGCGCGCGCGGCCCGATGTGGCGTGATGCCCTCGTGACGGTCCCGCTCGACCTCGGCGACCTCGCCCGCGCACGGGGCGACATGCCGCTCCTCTCCGACCTTCGCACGGCGCTGCCGCACCTGCTCGCCAACCTCGACCACGTTCTCGCGCTCGACCGCGCCGGAGCGGAGTACGACCCGCCGAGCGAGGGCGAGAGCGACCACGCGATCGTACACCCCGAGCCGCGAACGGCCGCACCGTCGGGAGAGCTGACGGTCCTCGCCGCTCCCTCGTGCGGGCTCGGCGGCCCGCCACCGCTCGCGATCGACGGGGCGATGACCGAAGAGTGGCTGGTGGAGTTCATCCGCGACGAGATCCGCCAGCGAGGCTTCGAGAATGGGATCGTCGCCGTCTCAGGCGGTGTAGACTCGGCAGTGACCGCCTACCTCGCGGCGCGCGCTCTGGGGCCGGAGCACGTCGTCGGCCTGCGCCTGCCATACCGAACATCCGGCGCGGAGAGTCTAGAGCACGGGCAGCTGGTCATTGACGCGTTAGGCATCGGATCCCGCACGATCGACATCACTCCGGCCGTGGACGCGTACCTCGCGAACGAGCCCGACGCTGACGCTGGCCGCCGCGGCAACGTGATGGCGCGCACGCGGTCCATCGCGCTCTTCGACCTGTCGGCCCGCCATCGCGCAATCCCGTTAGGCACGGGGAACAAGACCGAGCGGCTGCTCGGCTACTTCACCTGGCACGCCGACGACGCGCCGCCGGTGAACCCCCTCGGCGACCTGTTCAAGACGCAGGTGTGGGCGCTCGCCCGCCACCTCGGCGTCCCCGAGGTGATCGTCGGCAAGCCGCCGTCGGCGGATCTCGTCGTCGGACAGACGGACGAGGGAGACTTCGGCATCAGCTACCCGAAGGCCGACGAGATCCTGAACTGGCTCCTGAGCGGCTACTCGCCCGACGAGCTTGCGGCGCGTGGCTTCGACGCCGCGGAGGTGGAGCTGGTGCGCCGCCGCTTGGAGGGCACGCACTGGAAGCGGCGGCTGCCGACGGTTGCGATGGTGAGCCCGACGGCGATCGGTGAATCGTACCTCCGCCCGGTCGACTATTGAGGGTCGGTGCCCGACACCACTCCGCCTCCTGCCGCCCGCGTGTATGAGCGCATCGCAGTACGCCTTCATCTTCACGCTCGTCCCCTTCCTCTTCGGCATCGCGGCGGTTTTTGCTCACCGCGCCGGCGGGAACCGCGCGCTCTGGACGACATGGCTCGCGGCGGCACTGCTCTTTTCCGTGCTCGGCTATCTCGACTGGCGATCGCCGCCCGATCATGGAACCCCGTACGCCGCGTATCTCTCGTTCGCGACAATCCCGACAGCCGCCGCGTCGCTCGTGACGGCGCGGACAGCAGAGTCGAAGCTGCCGCTCATCGCGCGCGTCCTGCTGGCCGGCACGGTGTGCTGGGCGACGATCTTTCCCGTGCTTCTCGTGCTAACGATGCTGACGGCGTAGGCACCGTCGAGCGTGCGACCGCCCGCGCAAACTACGCCGCCATCGCCAGGCTAACCGCCCGCCTCGCCCCGCGCTTCAGCGCCCGGTGCACCACGCGCGCGTAGGCAAGAAAGTTGAGGCCCGCCGACGGGTACCGGTGGAAAAACTCGTGTGGCAGCATGTCCCCCTTCCGCCGGTTACACGGGGCGCACGCCGCGACCAGATTGCCCGGGACGCTCGTGCCTCCCTTCGCCAGCGGGTAGACGTGGTCAAGGGTCGCGATCGTGACGTCCAGCCGGCCGCCGCAGTAGACGCAGCGTCGCGAGCAATCGCGCAGCGTGGCGCGTTTGAGAGCTCGCCGGTGGTCGGGATGAGCCTCGCGCCGGACGACGTGCCAGAGTCGCCGCGGGACACGAGAGAGAATACGACGGTGACGATGTCGGGCAATCGCCGCGTGCATTGACATGGCACCCCGCTGAAAAGAGACGACGCCCGACACCGGTGGTTGAATTCCGGTTCGGGCGTCGTGCTGAAAGTACCGCCCATCGTGCCTCGTACTTGGTCGATGGGTCGTCGTCCTGCCAATGGGGTCCTCCCCTGGGCGTGCTGGTCGTGACGGCTGGATTCAGCCGCGCGTCTCACAGATGCAGCCGGTACGCCGGGCGCGCAAGAGCCCGGCGCGCCCGGCATCTCCATCCACAGTCCGTCACCCCCGTGACTACCGAAGCGCATCCCCACGCTCTCCCTTTCGATCCCGAGGCGGCAAAACTCGGTGGCCGGCCGGACTGGCTCAGCGACGAGCTGGTCCGCCGGGCGGTGGTGACAACTGCTGTCCTCGCGATCAGCCTCGGTCTCGTCTCGAATCAGGCCCTGCGCCCCTTCCCCTGGACGGTGGCGTTCCTCGTGCTCGCCCTCTGCGTCGCGGCCCGGACCTTCGGCATCCCATTGCCCGGGAAGGGCTTCGCGAGCTTCGTCATCGGGCCGGCCACGGCAGCCACGTTCGCGCTCGGCTGGGCACCCGGTGCGCTCGTCGCCGGGGTCGGAATCGTGCTTGGGGACATGGCCGTACGCCGCCTCCCGGCGCGCAACGCGCTCTCCAGCGCGGCGCACGTGGCAACGGCGGCTGCGCTCGGCGGCTGGGCCTACAGCTCGGTCGGCGGCGGGCTCGGTGCCGCGGCGTTCGCACCGTGGAACGTCTGGCGGCTTGGGCTACTCTGCCTTCTCGTTCCGCTCATCCAGAACACCACCTTCTACCTCCAGCTCCGGCTCTCGCCGGCCATTGCCTGGGTGGATGTGCGCCTCAGCATGCGATGGGAGGCGACGGTCGTCGTGCTCGCCACACTCCTGGGACTCGGCGCACTCCGGCTCCACTACGCAACGCTCACCGCGGCGCAGTACATCACCTTCGCCACAGTCCTGCTCGGCCTGACGACGCTCGCCCACTGGATCGTGAGGCGGGGCGCTGTCGGGGAGAGTCTTCTGCTCATCCACCGGCTCGGGAGCGTGATCACCGCACGCGCGGAGATCCTGCAGTCCTTGCGCGAAATCCAGGGGCTGACGCGCGCCCTCGTCCCATGGCAGCAGATGGGGCTCGCCACCTACGACTCGGAGCAGAAGGAGTTCGTCGTCCTCGCGGACACCGATCCCACCGTTCCCCCGGGCACGCGCATCCCGGCTAGCGAGGGGTTGGCTGGATACGCGATGTACGAGGGCCGCGCGATGACGGACATCGAGCTGCCGCGCGAGCGTCGCGAAGCCTGGGAGCGGCAGGAGATCGGGTCGGAGATTGCGGTCCCGCTGCGGCGGGGCGAGCAGGTAGTGGGTCTGTGGACCATCCGCCACCGCTTGAAGCGGATGTACCGCGAGCACGATGCCTGCCTGCTCGACTACCTGTCCCCCCAGCTCGCGCTCTCGCTCCAGCTCGATCGGCTCATCCTCCCCGTGCTCTCCGCCGCCGAGCGGACCGCCGAGCAGGTGGAAAACATCACGGCGACGACGCAGCGACTCCTCGCCGCCGCGGCCGAGAGTGCGGAGAGCGCGAAGCGGGTGAACGCCTCGGTCCGCGTTCTCGCCGACGCGCTCGTGACCGGCGCCGAGGACGCCCGCGCAGCGCAGACCACCGCCGCCGCAACCGCCGCTGAGGGGGAGCTTACTCACAACAGCGGTCAGCGGATGGTTCGGACCGCCCGCGGCGTGCGCGCTGCGACCGGACAGGCGATGGAGCAACTCACCGCCGCCGCTGCCACGGTGCAGGAGGGGAGTGATGAGGTCTCGCGGCTGCAGGCGGTCTCCGCGGCGGTACAGCGCTTCGGTCAGGCGATCACTTCGCTCGCCGACCAGACCGGGTTGCTGGCACTCAACGCCGCCGTCGAGGCGGCCCGCGCCGGACGGCACGGGCGCGGCTTCGCGATCGTCGCGCAGGAGGTTCGCGCACTCGCCGACCGGAGCGCCGACGAGGCTGACGCGATGGACCGCGCAGTGCGCGACATCCAGACGACGCTCGACCGCGCGATGAGTCTGATGGGGAAGACGCTCACCGAGGTGCTCGCGGTCGCCGAGGCCAGCACGTTGTGGGGCGGAGACCTGGACCGGATCGTGGAGGCCGCCGAGTCAGTAGCCGAGGCGGGCGAGCGAATCACCGGCACCGCGCGCGAGAAGGCGCGCCGCGCCGCCGACACAGCCACGGCGCTCGTCGGCGCACGAGCGGATGCGGCCCATGCCGCCACCGAGACCGACGCCGTCGCCGCGGCCAACAGCCACCAGGTCCGCGCGATCGAGTCGATGGGCGATGCCGCCGGCCAGCTCCGTGAGATGGCGCACGAGCTGACAACCGCCGTCGCGGCGGTGCGCGAGGGGGAGGAGTAACAGGTCGACGGTTGAGGGTTGAGGGTTACGGGTTGAGGGTTACCCGCGCGCCTTCGCCGGATCCCGCATCGCCGCGATGATGCGGGCGGCCATCGCGTCCAGCCGCTCGCGCTCCGGCATCTCAGAGTCGGGGAACGGAAGGGGGACGTCGAAGCCGTCGTCCGAGCGGCGTGGGATGAGGTGAATGTGAAAATGGTAGACGTCCTGCCCCGCCGCCGCTCCGCTCGAGACGATGAGGTTCATCCCTTCGCACCGCGTCACCCGCCGGACGACCGGGGCGAGCTCCGCGGCGACGCGAAAGAGGTGCGTGCCAAGCTCCGGCGGCAGGTCCTCGAACGACTCGCAATGTCGGCGTGGGACGACCAGCGTGTGACCGACGTTCACCGGCTGTATGTCCATGAACGCTAGGGCATCCGAATCCTCGTAGCAGACGGACACTTCCGCGGCTCCGCGGATGATGTCGCAAAAGATGCAGTGCGCGGTGATTGCGCTCATCGGCGTGCCCTCGGGTCAGTCGCGGATCGTGGAACGAGGAAAGTAGCACGCGAGACGCGGGCCCGGGGATACGACCATCGCCCGGGCCCGCGTTTGCTTCGTCGTCCAACCCGCAACCCGCAACCCGCAACCCACCCTACATCTTCACCAGCTCGACCCGGCGGTTCGTCTGCCGTCCCTCGGCGCTGTCGTTCGAGGCGCTCGGCTTGGTGGCGCCGAGGCCCTTCGCCTCGAGGCGCGAAGCGTCGGCGCCGAAGCTGCTAACCAGGGCGGCCTTCACCGCGGCGGCGCGCTTCTCGGAGAGCGTCTGGTTCGCGGCCGCGTTACCGACGTTGTCGGTGTGCCCCTCGATCGCCAGTTTGAGGTCGGCGTGCTCGGTCAGCATCGAGCCGATCTCCTTGAGCGTAGGCGTGGACTCGGGACGAATGCGGTCAGAGCCTATGTCGAAGTAGATCCCCTGCGTGGCGACGCGCCCGGCTTCCGTCAACGCGTCGTAGAGCTTCTTCCCGCCGGCGGCGACGCGGAAATCGCCGAAGAGCGACGGCTTCTCCACGTGCCCATCAGTGTAGAACAGGATCTTGTTCGCCCGGCCGACGTCGGCGTTCGGCACGTTCAGGATCCGGCGATCATCGAGATACACTTTCATGTATTTCCCGTCACCGAGGACGCGCGCGCGGCGCACCTTTTCCCGATTCTGGTCAGGCGAGCGGCCGCTGGCTTGGATCCTGGCTTCGCTGTTCATGACCGCGGCGCTCCCATCGCCGCCGAACTGGACTCGCTTGTTCTCGTCGCCGAAGGAGATCCAGACCTCGCCGGACGGGATGGCGTAGTCGAATTCCATCGTGAACCGTTCGGGAAGTACTTCCGGTAACACGAGATAGAAGCGCGAGTCTTCACTCGCTCGAAGCCAGCGCTTCCCCTGCCACTCGACTGTCTCGAGAGCGCCCGACTGAAACTCCATGCGCCGCGGGAAGTCACCGACTTCGTCCTTCATGAAGTCGTCGTAGTAAAGGACCCGGTCACCGGGCTTGAAGTCGTAGTTCGCCCATGCGCCTTGGCCCGGCTTGAGCGCGTTGGCGTCTCCGCCGGCAACCGCCGCACCCCCGCCAGCAGCAGCGGCACCACCCGACCCGTCATCCGTGACGACCGTCTTACCTTCCTGATTCGCCTTGTCGATGCAGGCCTGGTCGGTGGCTGCGCACTTCACACTGTTCTCTGCCTTGTCGAGCGCCGCGTCGGCCGCATCGCCGGCCTTTTTGACAACGCGCTCCTCCGCCTTCCGCTTGGCCGCCTCCTCGGCCTTCTTCTTAAGACGGTCGCCGAAACCTTGCGCATCAGCAGGAACCGCGGATACGAACGCGACGGCGGCCGCGGTGAGCAGGGCGAGTAGTTTGGAACGAGACATCGGCGGCTCCTTCGAGAAACGGATGGTCTGGGAAGCATGTATATTGTAGTGTCGGGGCTTCCGCGAGGCCAGAGTGGGATTGAGCGTGGAGCGTTGAGCGGTGAGCGTTGAGCGTAGAGCGTGGGGCGTGGAGCGTGGGGCGTGGAGCGTACAGGGGAGAGGGGTGAGGAGTGGGGGGTCGGGGTCAGGGTTAGGGTCGGGGTTGGGGAGCAGGCGGCGGTCGCAATCCGCAACCCTCTACGCGGCAATAATATACTTGACACACCCGGCCTTTTGACGTAGATTTACCGCATGCTCAAACAACATGCGGCTCCGACTACGCTCTCCGAGGCGATCCGCTACTTCGCCGATCCCGACGTCAGCTTTGCCTTTGTCGTTCAGCTTCGCTGGCCGGGGGGCGTTGCCTGCCCGCGCTGCGGCACTGATTCGCCGTCGCTGATTCGCTCGCGCCGCATCTGGAAGTGCAAGGGATGCCGCAGGCAATTTTCGGTCAAGGTCGGGACGATCTTTGAAGATTCGCCCCTTGGACTCGACAAGTGGCTTCCCGCGCTGTGGCTGATTGCGAACGCCAAGAACGGAATCTCGTCTTACGAGTTGCACCGCGCGCTCGGCGTCACCCAAAAGACCGCGTGGTTCATGCTCCACCGCATCCGACTCGCCATGCAGTCCAAGTCGTTCGCGAAGATGACCGGGACCGTCGAGGCTGACGAATCGTTCATCGGCGGCAAGCGCGGCAACATGCACAAGTCGAAGCGGGAGCGCGTCACCGCTGCCACCGGCACAAAGCACATGCAAGCGGTGCTCGGCATGCTTGAACGGAAGGCTGGCACCAAGCACTCCACCGTCCGTCTCGCTCACGTCCAGTCCACCCGCAAGGCGGAACTCGGACAGCACATTCATGAGAACGTAGAGAAGGGCTCCGCGCTCTACACCGACGCGCATCCGTCCTACAAGCGGTTGGCCCAGATCAACCCCGACGACTACAAGCACGCGGCGATTGACCACGCCATCGCCTACGTGGACGGGCAAATTCACACCAACTGCCTTGAAAACTTCTGGTCGCTGTTGAAGCGCACCATCAAGGGCACCTACGTCTCGGTCGATCCGTTCCACCTGTTCCGCTATCTGGACGAGCAGGCGCGCCGCTTCAACGAGCGCGAGATCACGGACGGCGAGCGGTTCGTGAACGTGCTCCGAGACATCGTTGGGAAGCGCCTGACCTACAAGGAACTGATTAGCGCCGAAATGCTCCCCGCAACGACGTGAGGCTAAGTCATGGCCCAAACTCCGACGCGGAAAACGCCGGAAGCGAGTAGCGGGGAAGGACCTGCCATCGATGGAGAAGAAGGACTCGCGCGACTCGCCGACCTGACGCGGCGAGTCATCGCCGTGCCCAAGAGCGAACTGCCGCCGATCATGACGAAGCCGAAGAAGCGATCTCTGAAGCCAAAGGGTGCAAAGCGAAAGCGCGGATGAACTACTCATGTAGTTCCGAGGCGAGATGCCGCATTAGGCCGCGAACCGCGTTGAAGATGTCCTGCGCCCGCTCGCTGTCATAGACGCCATGCACGTGCATGGTCGGATTTCGCCATGCCGTCTTAACGGCGCGAAGATTCGCAATGGCGTCGGTGAAAAAGACATCCTTCGTTTGCCACTCAGACGAACGACGGGAAGCGTTTTTTAGTAGTTCATTGTCCCCGCGTTTTAGGATGCGATCCCAGGTTGGATTCGCCTTCGGGTCGAGAGTTGGGTCGTTGAGAGACGCACCGAGTGCGCGCAGGGCAACCTCCATCACACGCATTAGGTGGAAGACACACGCCGTGTTGCGACCGAGGGCGAAGCACTTTCCAGCCTCTTCGGCGTCGAGCAATGCGGACGGAAATTTGTCGGCAACATCGCCCCACTTAGCCAACGGCTCTTCGTAGAAAGGTGCGAGCTGATTGTTGACATAGAAGAACCGGCGGTGCGCCAGCTCGTCGGAGATCCGCTGTGCGAGGTCGAGCAATGCGAGTCGCACGTCGGGGATGTTCCGCTGGCCTTCCAGCATAGAGCGCAACCGCATCGCCGAGAGGACCGCCAGATCAAGGTTCGCATACCTAGCATGCTCCAAGAAGACCCCGATTTCATGCGCGACACCGGCAGCACTCTGCGCGTCGAGCGGGCCGCTTTTCCCTTCAAGCATGCTCGCCGCTCGTTCGCAGAACTGCACGGGATAGAGGTAGATTCTGGCGTAGGGTCGCAGCATGTCGAGCAGGCTCCAGAGTCGATAGGGCTCCGCCTGCCACGGTGGAAGCCATGTAGCGGGAGGGCTAATCATGCGATCCTCCCGCTAGGTGTGTCAAGTACGTTATTGCCCTCTACGCTCTACCCTCAACGCTCCACGCTCTACGCTCTATTATTTTCCCTCCAACGTTTCGTCGAACCCTTCCCGGAGACCGTTTTGGCCACTCAGACCCGTTTGGAACGGGGAGGCGCTGCCGGCCTCGGCCGCGAGCAGCTTCTCGATGCTTTCCGCATCATCTACACGTCGCGCCGGATCGACGATAAAGAGATCCAGCTCAAACGGCAGAACAAGATCTTCTTTCAGATCTCCGGCGCGGGGCACGAGGCTATCCTCACAGCAGCCGGGATGGCGCTGAAGCCCACCTACGATTGGTTCTTCCCTTACTATCGCGACCGAGCACTCTGCCTCGCCCTCGGGATGACCCCGGCGGAGATGCTCTACGAGGCCGTTGGCGCGGCGATCGATCCCAACTCCGGCGGGCGCCAGATGCCCAGCCATTGGGGGCATAAGGCACTCAACATCGTGTCCTCTTCTTCCCCGACCGGGACGCAATTCCTCCAGGCGGTCGGCGCCGCGGAGGCGACCTTCCGCGCGAAGCTTCTCGGCATCACTGAGGGGTTCAAGGACGACGAGGTCGTGTACGTCTCCACCGGGGACGGCACGACGAGCGAGGGAGAGTTCTGGGAGTCGCTCAACACCGCCTGCAACTTGAAGCTCCCCGTCGTCTACCTCGTCGAGGACAACGGCTACGCGATCTCGGTACCGGTCGAGGTGAACACGGCGGGCGGCTCGATCTCCAAGCTGGTTGCATCCTTTCCCGGCCTCTTCATCCAGGAAGTTGACGGGTGCGACTTCCTGGCGTCGTACGAGGTGATGCGAAAGGCGGTGCGGTACGCCCGCGAGCGAACTGGCCCCGCGCTGGTGCACGCGCGCGTCACCCGTCCGTACTCACATTCTCTCTCCGATGACGAGACGATGTATCGGCCACCCGCCGAACGTGAGGCGGATGCGGAGCGCGACCCGGTGACTGTGTTCCCGCGTTGGCTCGTGGAGCAGGGGCACGCCACCGACGAGGAGATCGAGCGGATCAAGGAGCAGGCCGATGCGCTGATCCTCGAGGCGACGGACGATGCGCTCGGCCAACCTCAGCCGGGCGCTGACACCGTCTACTTCGCCGTATATTCGCCTGACGTGGACCCAACGGGGGAGCAGTTCGACACGGAGGACGACCCGCAGTTCGCGGGCGAGCCGACGACGATGGTGGACCTGCTCAACGCGTGCATGAAGGATGAGATGCGACGCGACCCGAAGATCCTCGTTTTCGGCCAAGACGTGGCGGATGTGAGCCGCGAGGAGTACATGGGGCAGGTGAAGGGGAAGGGTGGCGTCTTCAAGGTGACGTGGGGGCTGCAGAAGGAGTTCGGCGGTGCGCGGGTCTACAACTCCCCGTTGGCCGAGGCGAACATCGCCGGGCGCGCGATCGGGCTGGCGCTGCGTGGGTTCAAACCGGTCGTCGAGATTCAGTTCTTCGATTACATCTGGCCCGCGTACATGCAGCTCCGCGATGAGCTGGCAACGATGCGCTGGCGGTCGAACAACGCCTTCGCGTCTCCCATCGTGGTGCGCGTAACCTACGGCGGCTACATCCGCGGCGCGATCTACCACTCGCAGACGGGCGCCTCGCTTTTCACGCACTGCCCGGGACTTCGCGTCGTCTGCCCCGCAACCGCGCTCGACGCAAACGGCCTCCTCCGCACCGCGATCCGTTGCGAGGATCCGGTGATCTTTCTCGAGCACAAGAATCTGTACCGACAGACGTTCAACAAGTCACGCCATCCCGGCCCCAACTTCATGATCCCCTTCGGCAAGGCGAAGGTCGTGCGCGAGGGGACGGACGCGACGGTGGTGACGTACGGCGCGACGGTGCAGCGCGCGGTCACCGCTGCGAACCAGGTGGCGGAGAGCGGGGGGAGGGGGCGTCGGTGGAGGTGATCGATCTTCGCTCGTTATCCCCCTGGGACCAGGAGACGGTATACGCCTCGGTCAGGAAGACGAACCGGGCGATCGTCGCCTACGAGGACTCGATCTCCTGGGGGTACGGCGCCGAGATCGCGGCCCGAATCGCGGACGATTGCTTCGCCTGGCTCGACGCACCTGTTAGGCGCGTCGCTTCCACGGACACTTTCGTGGGATACGCACCCCAGCTCGAGGACGCGATCCTTCCGCAGGTCGAGGACTTCAGGCGAGCGTACGAGTCGATTGTGGCGTTCTAGCCGGGTCACCAGGCTCGAATCCCACGACCCAAGGTCGACCGCATGCCATTCACCTTCCTCGCACACCAGGCGGTCGTGCTCCCGCTCAAGATGTGGCGCACGCGCTGGTTCAGCGGCACCGCGCTCGTCATCGGAAGCATGGCGCCCGACTTCGAGTACTTCATTCGCGGCCGTCCGATCGGCACGTACGGGCACACGACGCTGGGACAGCTCACGTTCTGCCTTCCGCTCACTCTCGTGCTGACCTGGCTTGTCACCCGTATCGTCGCGCGGCCGCTCGGCGCCCACCTCCCTGATTTCCCGCCGTTCCATCTGCGCGATTACGCTCTAGCGGGCGCTCGGTCCGGGACGGCGAGCTACTGGCTCGCGGTGGTCCCGAGTGCGCTCATCGGCTCTTACTCGCACCTCTGGTGGGACTGGTTCACTCACGACTACGGCGCGGGGGTCAAGCGCTTCCCGGAGCTGCTCCGCTCCACGCTGGAGGTCGCGGGGACGCCGGTGCCGGGATACGTCGTGGTCTGGCACGTGAGCACGATCGTTGGCGGGGTTGTGGCAATCGCGCTCCTCCGCCGTATCGGTCGCGAACGCAGAGTTCTTCATTGGGCGCGATTTACGAACGAGGAGGACCTCCCCCGCCCCACCGCGGCTGAGAGCGTCCGATTCCGCCGGCTGTGCGCGGTGGCGGTCGCCGCCAGCATCATGCTCAGCGTGGCGATGGCGGGCGCAGTCGCACCGGCCTTCACCGCGGCGTGGTGGATCGCGATCGCCTTCCGGATGCTCGTCTTCCCAGTACTCGCCCTTGCCCTTGTATGCGCGCTGGAGGGTTGGCGGATGCAGCGTCTGGGATCCGCGCCCGCCGCCTGACGCGGCCCTCGTCAGGGGGCGCCGGTGCCTGCTGCACGGCAGGTGCGGCCGGATACTGTCAGCGCCGGCGGGCCGATAAACTCGCAGGTCGAGACCATCTGGTTGTCGCGGTTGTACGCCTCCTCCGCCTTGCGCAGCTCGTCCGCTTTGGCGAGGAGCGCGCGCTCGTCCGTCGTTCGCGTGCAGTAGGGGAGATAGTATCGCGGCCCGCCGCACGCCTTCGCGCCGACGGGGACCGCTTTACACTCCCCGGTGCTCGAGCATCCGTCGGCCTTCACGAGGGCGCGTAGCTCGCGCTCCAGCCGCTGGACGTCTGTCTGGCTCCCCCCCTCTCCCGTCGTCGCCCGCTCGGGGGGTTGTGTGGGGGGGATGGGTGGGGTGCCTCGCTCCGCTGCGCCGCGGGTCGGGTAAGGTGTATCGACAGGAGTAGCGGCCGTGGTCGTCTCGCGCGCCGCAGGCGCTTGGCTCGGGTCCCGCGCCTCGATGGCTGGCTTACCGGCCGGCCGGTCAGCGATGGCGGCGGTGTCGACGGCGGGGCTATCGGAGCCCCCGGAGGAGCCGGTCGAGCACGCGGCGGAAAGCGCAGCGGAGGCGCCGGCAATGACGAATCGTGTGATGTGACGCATGTTGTTCTCCGATGGCGACGTACGGGTGGCGGTGCGGCATGAGGGTGATGCAGGCTCCGCACCACGGAAGGCGCCTCAGCCTGAGCCACCGGCCGGATCACTGCCCCACGGTAGATTCGGCCGCCCGGTCGACTCCCACGGAAGGCAACTACTCTCGCTGGCCGCTCCGTCTCAGGTTCCCCTCGCTCTCGTTCACTCACACCAGGAGGTAGGCGACATGAGCACTCCAGCCTCGCAGCTCGGCGCGATTATCTGGACGGACCTCACTGTGCCTGACTCGACGGCGCTGCGGGACTTTTACGCCGCCGTAGCCGGGTGGAAGCCGGAGGATGTCTCGATGGGCGACTACAGCGACTACAGCATGACCGAGCCTGCGACCGGGCGCCCCGTGGCCGGCGTCTGTCACGCGCGTGGCGGCAACGCGGACTTTCCGGCCCAATGGCTCATCTACATCCCGGTAGCCGATCTCGACGGGAGCCTCGCGGAGTGCCTGGCGCTCGGTGGGGCCGTCGTCGCGGGGCCGAAGGCGATGGCGCCGAACTCTCGCTACGCGGTCATCCGTGATCCGGCGGGCGCGGTGGCGGGGCTGTATCAGGTGGGGGGTTGAGCGTAGAGCGTAGAGCGTAGAGCGTAGTGAGTGCGGGCTGCGGGTTTAGGGAAGCCCCTTGACATATCAACCTATCTTGATGTATAATCTCGCCATGCCTTCTGTCGTCGCCACCGCCCCCACTGACCGCGCTCGCGCGGCGCGCCTCTTTCACGCGCTATCCGACGAGACACGGCTCGCGATCCTGGGAATGCTCCGAGGCGGGGAGCTGTGCGTCTGCGAACTGCAGAGCGCGCTCGACGCGGCCCAGTCGCGGCTCTCCTTTCACCTCAGGGTGCTCAAGGACGCTGGTCTGGTGACTGACCGGAAAGAGGGACGTTGGTCGTATTATGCCGCGAACCCAGAAGCCTTCACCGAGGTGCACGACTTCGCGGTCGAGCTGCGGTCCGCGCCATCGGTGCGGCGGAAGAGTCTTCGCGTTATTGACGGCTGCTGCGGTTAACCGGCGCGCGAGGTGCGCCTTTGTTTATCTCTCATCCATCAACCAATTTTGATGAACAGGAGCTATCAAATGTCGAGCATGATCACGGGACCTTCGAGCGGCGCGACGGGCGGCGCGGACATCACTCAGATCGTTCGCGAGCGGTACGGCGAGGCAGCGAGGCGCGTCCTCGCTGGCGCAGAGGATGCGCGGGACGGTTGCTGCGGCACGGCCAGCGCGTGCTGTGGGAGCGCGACGCTCGACGGCTCGGCGGATCCGATCACCTCGAACCTGTACGTCAACGGCGAGAGCGATGAGCTGCCACAAGCCGCGGTCCTCGCCTCGCTCGGCTGCGGGAATCCGACCGCGCTCGCCGACCTGAACGCCGGGGAGATCGTTCTCGACCTCGGGTCCGGCGGCGGGATCGACGTCCTTCTTTCGGCGCGGCGCGTCGGCCCGACCGGCAAGGCGTATGGGCTCGATATGACGGACGACATGCTGGCGCTGGCGCGAAAGAACGCTGCCGAGGCGGGCGTCACGAACGTCGAGTTCCTGAAGGGCCAGATCGAGAGCATCCCGCTCCCCGACGCCTCGGTTGACGTCATCATCTCCAACTGCGTGATCAACCTCTCGGGCGACAAGCGGCGGGTGCTCGCCGAGGCGTTTCGCGTGCTCAAGCCGGGCGGACGCTTCGCGGTGAGCGACGTCGTCGTCCGAGGTGACGTGCCCGCGGACATTCGCCGTAGCGTGGAACTGTGGATCGGGTGCGTCGCCGGGGCGCTCGAGGAGTCGGAATTCGAGCGGCTGCTAGGCGAGGCCGGCTTCGAGGGCGCAGCGATAGAGCCGACGCGCATCTACAAGGCCGAAGACGCGCGAGCGATGTTGAGCGCCGCGGGTCTCGACGTGAGCTCGAGCCTCGCCGCGATCGAGGGAAAGTTCATGGCGGCCTTTGTCCGTGCGCGGAAGCCCGCCCAATCGAACGAGCAGCGCCTGACGACGGCTGGCGCACAGGCGGAGGAGACGGCCACTGGAGAGCGGTGCTGCGGTCCGAGTTGCTGCGACGCCACCACGTGACGGCGCCGCCTCGGGGCGCGGAGCCAGTTCGCATACTCGTTCTCTGCACCGGGAACTCCGCCCGGAGCCAGATCGCCGAGGCGTTGCTCGCGGCGAGGGGAGGAGGACGGGTCGTGGCGTCGAGCGCCGGGTCTCGTCCGGCGGGGCGCGTGAACCCTCATGCGCTCGAGGTGCTGCGCGAGCACGGAATCGAATGGGCAGAGCGCACGCCGAAGTCACTCGACGACATTGCGGGGGAGCGTTACGACCTCGTGATCACCGTGTGTGACAACGCGCGAGACGCTTGCCCGTTCTTCCCCGGTGCGGCAGCGCAGGTTCATTGGGGACTTCCGGACCCCGCGGCGGCGGAGAACACGGCGGATGCGAAGCGCGCCTTCCGGACGACGTACGACGCGCTCAGCGCGCGGGTGGACGCGCTGCTCGCGCTGCCGCTCGAGTCGCTCGAGGGAGCAACGCTAGCGGCGCGCGCCGAGGCGATTCACTACGGCGGGCGCGACGCGTGAGCGGCGCGCGCCTCGATCTCCGGTGTTACGTGGCCGAAGCGATCGGGACCGCGATTCTCGTCCTACTCGGCCCCGGCGCAGTGATGGTCGCTGCGAAGACAAACGCGTTCGGTCATGCGGGTGTCGCACTCGCATTCGGCCTGGCGGTCTGCCTGGTGGTGAGCGCCATCGGGACGACGAGCGGTGCCCACATCAATCCGGCCGTCACGATCGCGTTCTGGGCAGCGAGGCGGTTCTCGGGCCGCGCGGTGCTCCCGTACATCGCGGCCCAATGTAGTGGGGCAGTGCTCGCCTCTCTCGCGCTCGGCTGGCTGCTCGGCCCGGTCGGGAAGTTGGGGGCGACGATCCCCGCGCTCTCGTTAGGGCGCGCGTTCGCGGTCGAAGCCGGCTACTCGGCGATTCTCGCGCTCGTTATCCTCGCGGTCGCAACCGACGAGCGCATCCCGCGGAGCGTGCCCCCATTCGCGGTTGGCGCGACGGTGTTCGCGGGCGCGCTCGTGACGGGACCGCTGACGGGTGGGAGCTTCAACCCGGCTCGCTCACTCGGGCCGGCGGTTGCGGGCGGAGGTTGGACGGCGCACTGGCTCTACTGGGCCGCACCGATCCTGGGAATGCTCGTGGCAGCGCGCCTCTACGAGTGGCTGCGTGGCGCGAGCGCGCCTGGCGCCGTTTCGCGGGGCGAAGCGATGGGAGTGGAGGGAACGATCAACTGAACGGCGAGGATTGAGGACTCCTCGACGGCAGAGCTCAGGTGCAGCAGCAGTTACCGCAGCAGGGGCCGGGCTCGCACGCGCATGAGCAGGCGGGGCAGTTGCAGCAGCAGGAGTCGCTCGGGTGATCGATGACGGAGTTCACGGGAAGCTCGCAGTGGAAGGCCGTGGAAAGATAACACGGTAAGCTCGCGCCGGCGCCGGGTCTGCGGCCGTGACGCATGAGCCAGAGCGAGGGAAGTCGGTCCGATTGGACTGGGCTGACCGAGTCGCGCTCTGAGGGAAAAGACCCGCGTCACCATGCCTACCCGATATCGCCCGGCCAGCGCTGGAGAAGCACCTGGGGCGCGCGCGTGTGCTGCACACTCGCGACCTGCACGACGGGGGAGGCGTGTCGCGTTGCTACGGCGCTCGACCGCAAGGCTCTCGCTTGGGCCACGGAGCTGGCCAGCGGGTGCGGTACATTGCTCCATTGGCGACCTTGCCAAGTATGCAGGCGACCATCTGAGCGGCCTGCGCGATCGCGCGGCCCTGCTGCCATCCACCTACTACCATCGCCTGCATCGCCGTCGGGGCGAGTCGGTCTTTACGCTCGGGTGGGGAATTGGCCGCGACGAGCGCTGGGGTGTGACCCACTTTGGAGCTGGTAGCGGCGGTTGGTTCCTTGTACGGATCGTGATCTTGCCGGAGCACGACGCAGCGGTCGTCATTGCGTCCAACAGCGGCGATGCGGCGGCCGCGACTCGCGAACTGTGGCCGCATCTCGTGCAGCAGTTTGCGATGGGGTAGGCACGCTGAGCAACCGGTAAGATAGGTAACAGAGTAAAGCGGGATGATGGGTGACACTATACCGTCGCAGCAGAACCTAGCGTTAGCGCTCAACAACCGCGGTTGCGCGTCACGAGTTCGAGATGCAGGTTTCGATCATGGAATCCCGCGCCATTCAGGTCGATGACCTGTCCGCCGAGGAGCGGATTGAGTTGATGGGCCGGCTCTGGGACAGTCTCGACCCCGCCGCCGCCGCGCCCCTAACGGCCGGTCTCGCCGCCGAACTCGATCGCCGCGAAGCTGAGGCGGACGCTGATCCCGAGGCGGGTGAGACGTGGCCCGACATCCATTCGGCCCTTCTCAAGAAGCTTCGCTAGGTGCGACAGCTGCGCGTTCGCGCGCTCGCACGTCATGAAATTGATTCGGCTTTCGATTTCAAGGTGTACCCGAACGTGATCAGCGTAGTGAGTGTCATTCATGGGCATCGGCACCCGCGCACCTGGCTTCGTCGCGCCTGAGCGCTAACGAACGTTGAAGCAAACGAGCGATTCGAGGAAGCCGGATCGATGCCGAGTGCCACCTTGGTGGGAATGGGACCTGGAGCCACCGGAGGCACGACGCGATCGGCCCTCGAAGAGGCACGCGCGTTCGTCGCCCGGCAGCGTTGATACCCGGCACGCGGGCGCTCCTCCCCCGCCATCAGGCAATTCAAAGCTCGCCGAAAAGGTCCGTCGCATGATTCAGCCCGAGGCGCTGAAGCAGAGAAAGCCGTGGCTCTGGTCGCCAGGCATCGGCACCGACGTGTGGGAGATGTTCGTGGCTTGCATGACCGGGGATCTCGACACCGTTAAGCGCCTGGTCGAAAAGGACCCGTCGCTCATTCGCTCGCATTACGAGTACCGGACCCCGCTCTCCTTCGCCGTGCGCAAGAACCAACTCGCCGTCGCGGAATTTCTGCTCGACCGCGGCGCCGCGAGTGTCGGCCTCGGCGATCCGCTCGAGATGGCTCGCGATCGCGGGCACGTCGAGATGGAACGGCTGCTGGCGCGCAAATTTGCCGAGCTGCACGGCGCGTCCGCAGAGGGAGATTTAGTGGCCGCGGCGATTCGCGAGTACAATCCGAAGGGGGTGCGCGAGTTGATCGGCGCGTCTCCCGGGCTCGTTCACGCCGGCGACCATTCCTCCAACCAGCCGATTCACTGGGCGACGATGACGCGCCAGATCGACGTCATCGACGAGCTGCTCCGTGGCGGAGCTGATATCAATGCGCGCCGCCTAGATGGCGCGCGGCCGATTCATCTGACCAACGGCGACTACGCCTACCGCGGCTGGCGCGATGTGCCGGATCACGTCACAACGACGCCGGATGAGGTGTACAGGCACCTCGTCGCGCGCGGCGCGAACGTCGATGTGTGGATGGCAGCGGTGAAAGGCGACATCGACCGCGTACGGGAGTTGATAGACGAGGATCCGTCGCTCGCAAACCGGGTCAACGACTACAACTCCTACTACGCCGGCTGCGGATCGGCGATCAAGAACGCGACCGGCGCGGGGCACATCGACATCGTCAAGCTGCTCCTCGACCGCGGCGCCGATCCCAACGTCGCCGAGGAAGGCATCGCGCCACACGGCCACGCCCTCTACTCCGCTGTGTACAACGGCCACTACGACATTGCCAAGCTGCTGCTCGCGCGCGGTGCGAATCCGGACGCGCCGGTGGAGAGCTCGGCGGACGCGGTCTGGATCGCGATCAGAAACCGCGACATTCGAATGATCGAGCTGCTGGCGGCTCATGGCGCCACATGGGAAATCCCGATACGCCCCGAGGGCTCGCTCACCTATGAGGATATCGTTGCCACCGGCCTGCGTCGCTCGGTCGAGGTCCTGGGGTATTTCGGCGACGTCGCGACAGCGGCGCCGCTCTTCGAGTCCGATCCGTCGTTGGCCGACGACCCCGACGCCCTCCGCGGCGCCGCGACTAATCGTCACGAGGCATTCGTGCGACTACTGCTGCTTCACCACCCGAATCTCGCCACGGGCGTCACCGTCTCGCGGCCTCGTGAGATGGCCGAGCTCCTATTCGCGCACGGCATGGACCCCAATCGTGCAGATTGGGTGCGCAGAACCCCGCTGCATCATTTCGCCAGCGACGGCGACCTGGAGAGCGCCGCCCTCTTCATCGACCACGGTGCGGATCTCGACGCACGAGACGAGGAGGACTGCTCGACCCCGGTAGGTTTCGCGGCGAGGCACGGGAAGACGGAGATGGTGGAGTTTCTGCTGCGCCGCGGCGCGACGCCGCGACTACTCGATGATCCGCGGTGGGCGACGCCGCTCGCGTGGGCGAGGCGGCGCGGGCACGAAGATATCGTCCGGCTCCTGACGGAGTACGAACGCACGGGCGCGCTGGCCCGGAGCTGATCAATGCGGCCGAGTACGAGGCCGGTCGCCCGTCACGCCGCCCCTCCGCCGCTTGCGCACAAGCCCGCGACGCAACATATTTGTTGCGTACTCCATCATCGAGGCACTGCCATGGCAAAGCGAGCCAGGTCCGGATCGCCCCTGCGCGCCCGCGCCGCGCTCCGCGTGGAGACGGTTCGAACCGCCTTCGACTCCGATGCGGCGCTCGCGGAAACGCTGGGCGTAGATCGCAGCCGTGTCTCACGCTGGCTCGGCGGGGAGATACCCGATCCTGAGAACGAGGAACAACTCATCGGGCTCGACACGGTGATATCGCTCCTCCACGGCTTTCTCGAGGACGCGAGCATTCCCAAGTGGCTGCGCGGCGTCAACGCCCATCTCGGTGAGCGACGTCCGTTGGATGTAGTGCGCGCAGGCCGGCTGTCGGAGGTAATCGCGGCGATCGAAGCGGAGAAGTCGGGCGCCTTCGCGTGACGCCGCCGGCCGGCACCGGCTGGCGCGTGTTTCCCTGGGACCCCGCTGCCGCCGCGGGGGGAGCGTCGGCGGCCTACTCCGCCACTCACGTTCCCGCGCGACAAGGGGCCGGCAGGTTCGATCTCGGTAGCGACGCGCGGGTGATGTATCTGGCGGAGACACCCGAGCACGCGATCGCCGAGAAGCTCCAGCGATTCCGGGGACAAACGCTCGATGTCAGAGACCTGCGCGAGTCGGGGCACCTTCTCGCGCTCGTCGCCATAGGCGGGCTGGCGGCATTCCCCCGTCCCCTCATTGACTGCTGCGACCCGGCCGAGCTGGTTCGGCTTGGACTTCGACCCGACCAGCTTGCGAGCCGCGACAAGCGCGTGACCCAAGCGGTCGCACGACGCGTGTACGCCGATGGCGCGTCAGGCCTTCGGTGGTGGTCGGCGCTTTCGGGCGACTGGCACTCGCTCGTCTTGTTTCTCGCTCCCGGCCGCGCCGAGCCAGCGGCGCTCGCCCCCGGTGAGCCGATCCCCCTGTCGCTCGAGATGCCAGCCCTGCGGGTTGCAGCCGACGCACTCGGCCTCCGGCTTTCAGGGAAACGGCGATAGCTTCGACTTGCATTCTTCGGCGGCGCTTCGCCGTTCGCCAGGGTGCACCCGTCGCAGCGAACGCGCCTGACGAGCCGGGCGAGGCTACCCGAGCTGAATTTCGGGCGGTACCCCTGGATTCATCAGCGATGCCCCACCATCGGCGTAGATCACCTGTCCAGTGATCCACCCGGCTTGGTCCGAAGAAAAGAGCGCCACGACGTTTCCGATGTCTTCTGGCGTTCCCAACCGTCGCATGGGCGTCCAGCCACTCACGTGCCAATTCCGGATGAGCTCCTGCGCCTGCGGCGGCAGCGTATTCAGCACGCTGTCCTCCGTCCACCCGGGGCTGATGGCATTCACCGTAATGCCACGCTTGGCGAGCGCAACCGCGAAGTAGCGAACGAGTGTCTCCAGTGCCGCCTTTGCCGAACCCATCCCGACCCATGGCTGCAACCCACCCGTGCGGCTCCCTTCGGCGTAGGTGAGCGCGAAAATTCTTCCTCCGTCGGGCATGAGCGGAATCGCCCCGCGGACGCCGACGAGGAATGCCTTCGCCTGAGAGTCGAACGCAGCATCCCACTGTTCGAGGCTGATGTCCATGGGCGCCTGGAAAAAGGCTGGCACCTCGGGGCGGGCATTGCTCACGAAGATGTCGAGCTTGCCAAACTCCGCTTTGACCTTGCTGAGCATACTGGAGATCTGCTCCGGGTGGGTGACATCAGCCTGCACCACCATCCCGCCGGAGCCACGCTTACGGACCTCCGCGAGCGTGTGTTCGGCCGCGTCTTCGTTCTGGTAGTAGTGGACGGCGACCTTCACACCGCTCTCCGCGAGCTTGAGGGCGATTCCTCTGCCTATGCCGCGCGAGCCGCCGGTGATCAGCGCGTGCTTGCCGTTCAGCGACATGTCAGCCTCCTGGAAAGGTGTGCGAGATCGTCCCCTACTGCGCGGCGTTTGAGGTGGTTCCGCGCTTTATCGCGCTTCATCTTGGCATGATTGGTGGGGGCGCGCTAGCCCGATGCGGGCTGGGTGACGCTCGCCCCGGGAATCGCACCTTGCCGACTCCCTGGCGCCTAACGCATACCCCGATGCTGCCCACCGTCCACGGCGACACATTCCCCAGTAACCCAGTCGGCGCGCGAGGAAACGAGGTACACAGCGACATCGGCTACTTCCTCCGGAGTACCGAGGCGGCCTGACGGAATCGACGCACGCACGACGCCGTACAGCTCGGGCTGGCGCTCCTTGACCATCGCCCAGATCCCGCCAGGAAACTCGATCGAGCCGGGCGCGACGGCATTCACTCGGATGCGGCGCGAAGCGTACAGCACGGAGAGCTTCTTCGCGTACGCAAGCAGCGCCGCCTTGGCGGCAGTATAGCCGTAGTCGGACATCGGGCTCGCCTCGAGTCCCGAGATCGAGGAGACGAAAAGAATACTTCCGCCTCCGCCGGCCTCCATCCACGGCAACACCAGCTCGCAGGCGCGCACGGCGGCCATGAGATCCACCTGAAGACTCGCGTCCCATGACGCGAGATCGGGCCCGATGGCGAGCGCCGACGCATTGTGGACGAATACGTCGACGCCACCAAGGGCCTTGCGCGCTGCATCGAGGAAGGCCGCCAGCGCCGCGGCGTCAGCCACGTCGCACGACTCGGCGTAGGCGGTTACGCCGTTCGCGCGAAGCTCCGCTTCGGTCTCGCGCAGCGGTCCCTCGTTTCGCGCGCAGATGGCAACGTTGGCGCCTTCGGCCGCGAGGCCAAGGGCTATCGCGCGGCCGATGCCGCGGCTTCCACCGGTAACGATGCAGTTCCGCCCCCTAAGTCCCAAGTCCATCGATCGCTCCGTGTGTCGTGAGTAAGCGCAGCCGGGGCCTTTACCCCTTTCAGGTGCGCGGTCTTCAGTCTACGAGACCGGACCAACACCGCGCGAGCACTTTTGGAACGCCATGCCGTCGTCGGCTCGATTTGAAAAAATCCATATTCCGTCCCATTATGGACGGCCGCGCCGCCCCCTCCGGCTGCGCAGCCCCTTGGCTCGCCACATCGGGAGGACAGCTATGCTCCGGATGCTACTCACCAGGCCGCGGTGGTCGCTGCTCGTACTTGCATCGCTCCTCAGCCTGCTGGGTCTTTCCCGGCCACTGCCGGCTGCCGCGCAGGCAACCGGCACGATACAAGGCGTCGTGACTAGCGGCAGCGACGGGACGCCGGTGAGCGGTGTGATCGTGAGCGTCGCGAGCACCGGAGCGGGTACCGAGACGGGCGTTGACGGACGTTACACGCTGCCCGGCGTCCCGACCGGACGGCAGACGATCGTGTTCCGGCGCGTGCGCAGCGTTCCCGCGGAGAGACAGGTCGAGGTCGCGGCCGGTGCGACGCATACGGTGGACATCGCGCTCGAGGTGCGGCCGGTCATGCTAACGGAGGTTGTCGTCGAGGCAGCATCCCGAACTCCTGAGCGCATCGTCGAGGCGCCGGCAGCCGTCTCGGTGGTGAGCCCCGAGGTGATGCAGGCGACATCCATCACCGGCCAGGCACCACTGATGCTGGTGAACGTGCCGGGCGTGGACGTGGTGCAGAGCGGTGTCAACGACTTCAACGTGAATGCGAGGGGGTTCAACTCCTCGCTCAACCGCCGGGTCCTCGTCCTCCAGGATGGTCGCGATCTCGCTATTGCGTTCGTCGGCTCGCAGGAGTGGAACGCGCTCTCGATACCGGCCGAGGATTTTGAGCGAGTGGAGGTGGTGCGAGGCCCGGGCTCCGCGCTGTACGGCGCCAACGCGTTCAGCGGCGTGATCAACATCATCACGGCGCCCCCACGCGATGTCGTCGGCGGCAAGCTGACGCTAGGCGGCGGTGAGCTGGGCAGCCTCCGCGCCGATGTGCGTCACGCTGGACTCCTCTCCGGGCGTCGCGTCGGCTACCGCATCAACGGAGGGTACAACCGGAGTGAGAGTTGGTCGCGCTCGCGCACGCGGCTGGACAGCCTCGATCTGGCACGGGAGTACGAACCCGCGACCGACTCGGCGGTGAGCAAAGCGATCGAACGGCGCCCCCTCAACGGGCAGACCCTCGACACGGCGACGCGCGCCGCGCTCGGCGAGCCGGATCCGCTGGAGAGCATCTACGGGTCTGCGCGGCTCGACTTCTATGCGGCGCGTAATGCAGTGGGTACTATCGAGGGGGGTGCGGCGCGGGTGCGGAACGAAGTACTGGTGACGGGCATCGGTCGCGTGCAGGTGTTAAAGACATTGCGGCCGTGGGCGCGCATCGCATGGTCGGCGCCAAGCTACGACCTTATGACATGGTACAGCGGGCGGAGCTCCACCGAGCCTCAGTACTCGCTGGCGTCAGGTGCCCCGCTCGAAGACCACTCCCGGATCTTTCACCTGGAAGGGCAGCACAACCGAGCGCTCCTGGCCGGTCGCGGGCGCGTCGTTGTTGGCGCATCGCTGCGGAGCACCCACGAGGACACCGAGGAAACCCTCATCGCGCCCGGCCACGATGACCGGCACGATGCGCTCTACTCGGCGTACGGTCAGGTCGAATACCGGATTGCCCCTGCGCTGCGCGGCGTCGTGGCCGCCCGTTACGACGAGGGCGACCTGTTCGACGGTCAGTTCTCTCCCAAGGCCGCTCTTGTCTACAGCCCGAGCGATCGGCACTCGTTCCGCGGTACGGTAAACCGGGCGTTCCAGACCCCGAATTACGGCGAGTTCTTCCTTCAGGCCGCGGCGGGCGCACCCACGTCGAGCCCGGCGCAGTTGGAGGCGGGGCTGGAGCAGTACGCCGCCGCCGTCCGCGGGTCGGCGCTCGGTCCCGAGCTCGAGCACCTAAACCTGCCCGCCGATCTGCCGTTCAACTTTGCGGCGCAGACCCAGGTGCTCGCCCTGGGCAACGCAGAGCTGGATGTCGAGAAGGTGACGGGGTACGAGGTCGGCTACAAGGGCGTGATCTCGTCCAAGACGTTCGTGACCCTGGACGTCTACCTCAACGACATCCGCGATTTCGTCACTGATCTGCTGCCCGGAGTGAACCCCGCCTATCCGCGGTACCTGCTCACTGACGGCGGAACCGACGTGCTGCGAGACCTCGCCGCGCTGGACTCGGCGCTGGCGGCGCGTGGCCTGGCCTCCGACCACCCGCTGCGTGCGCCCATTCCGACACTTCGTGGTGGCTTCAGCCAGCTTGCCGCAGCCGCCGGTCCTCTTCTCGCGACCCTGCCTAACG
>JALZIF010000061.1 GCA_030860435.1 Gemmatimonadota bacterium
GGGAAGGGGAAGGGATCGATGGCGGCGTGGGCGGTCCGTGATGCGATCATTCCCATGGGGGGGGCCCCCCGCACGGTCTCGTTCGCGGCGACGATCGCGGGTCGCATCGAGGCAGCGGCCCAGGGGGCGACCGCCCCGGCGACCGCTCCCGTAGCCGCTCCGGCGAGTGCGGCGGCGAGCAGGGTCCGCATCACGTCGCCGCGTCCGTTTCGCTTTCGGCCTGGCCGAGCGCGCTCATCGTGGCTCTGACCGCGGCTCTTCCGGCCGCGCTCGTCCCGTTTTAACCGTGTCAGTCGCACTCCCCCGCTCCTCCCCTCCCAACCCCTCCGCTCCATGCCGCGGCTCGGCCGCCGCCGCCGCGAGAGCCTGTTGCTGCGTCTTGAGCCTTGCCGTCAGGCGGTGCAACTCCTCGAGCGCCACCGCCATCCGCTGCTCCGCCTGCGCCCGTTCCCGGACGTGCCGTCGGAGCCGCCACATGGCGATCGTCACGACGGCGATCAGGAGGATGAACGTGGCGAACAGGAAGACGCCGCTGGTGCCGTCGGACATGAGTCGAGCCTGCGGGATCGTAGGATGCCGGCGCGATTGGCGCTGGCGCGAAGGCACGTTCGGTTCCTGGCAATAGTACACTCCTGGCGAGCGAACAAAGACTCCAGGGCTCGCGGCCCCGTGTGACGCGCCTGGACGCGCCGGAAGTGGCCGCCTGGAAATAGATACGGGTGGGCCTCCTCGGCCGCCGGCGATCCACCGCTTCGGCGCCGCGGTCCGCTTCCTGCCAATCCGATGGGCAGTGATCGCCGCCGATCAGCGGCGGCGTGCGGGGGCGAACCCGGACCGAGGAGGGTCTATGCGTTGGACACCGCGCGGACGAAGCGCGAACCTCGAGGATCGGCGCGGGCAGCGAGGGGTTCGTATGGCGGGAGCAGGCGGCCTCGGTGTCGGCGGCGCGGTCGTGCTGCTCGTCCTCTCCCTCCTGTTCGGGCGCAACCTGTTCGACGGCGGCGGAGGTGCGGGCGGTCCGGGGCCGACGACGACGGCCGACGGCGACGTCGCGCCCATCCAGGCCGGTCCTGAGGAGGAGCGACTAGTCGAGTTCGTCTCCTTCGTTCTCGACGATGCGCAGCGAACGTGGGCGCGGCTCCTCCCGGCGAGCCACAACGAGCAGTACCGCGACGCCCGCCTCGTCGTGTTCCGGGACGCTGTGCAGTCGTCCGGGTGCGGCGTCGGGCAGTCGGCGATGGGCCCCTTCTACTGCCCGCTCGACGAGCGTGTGTACATCGACCTCGGGTTCTACGACGATCTGCAGCGGCGCTTCGGCGCGCCCGGCGAATTCGCACAGGCGTACGTCATTGCCCATGAGATCGGGCATCACGTGCAGAACCTCCTCGGCACGGGTGCGCGTGTCCGCCAGATGCAGGAGGCGCGTCCGCAGCTCGCCAACGAGCTTTCCGTCCGGCTCGAGCTCCAGGCTGACTGCTACGCCGGCATCTGGGGGAACTCGACGGACCAGCGCCGCATCCTCGAGCCGGGCGACGTCGAAGACGGGCTGAACGCCGCCGCGTCGATCGGCGACGACCGCATCCAGGAGCGGACGACAGGCGGCGTGCGACCCGAGTCGTTCACGCACGGCACCTCGGCCCAACGTGTGTCGTGGTTCCGGCGCGGCCTCGAGTCAGGCGACCCACGGACGTGCGACACGTTTGAGGGGGGGCGGTAAGAACTGGGTTGCGGGTTGCGGATTGCGGGGTGACCGCAGCCCTCGACCCTCGACCCTCGACCCTCGACGCTCAACGCTCAACGCGCATGCGCTACCAATCCTTCGCCCTCGCCGCCCTGCTGCTCGTCGCCGCTTGCCGAACCGCGCGGGGGCCGGGCTCGGACGTCGAGTTCATCACGCCCTACGGCGCGCCGACACGGCCATTCTCACCTGCGGTGCGCGTTGGGAACATGCTCTACCTCTCCGGCCAGATCGGCGCCGGCGCGGACGGCCGGCTCGTGGAGGGTGGGATCGCGGCCGAGACGCGGCAGACGATGGAGAACATCCGGGACGTCCTCCAGCGCTCGGGCTCCTCCCTCGACCGGGTGGTGAAGTGCACCGTCATGCTCGCGGACATGCGGGAATGGGACGCAATGAACGTCGTCTACGCGCCCTACTTTCCGGGGAACAAGCCAGCCCGCAGCGCGCTTGGCGCGAGCGGCCTCGCGCTCGGCGCGCGCGTGGAGATCGAGTGTTGGGCTACCGTCGGCTGATCGCCGCGGTGGTGCCAGCTGTCTAGCGGAATCGGGGGGATTGATGCGAGAGATTGACCGGATCACGGACCAGATGAGGCGCCTGTTCGACGGCGAGGCGTGGCTCGGACCGTCGATCACCGTGCTCCTCGACGGAGTTTCGGCCCGCGCAGCGGCTGCCAGACCGATCGCCGGGTCGCACAGCATCTGGGAGCTCGTCGGACACATTACGACCTGGCTGATGGTCGCGCGCCGGCGCGTCGTCGGAGAGGCGTTCGATCCGACCCGGGCCGAGGACTGGCCTTCTGAAAGGGATGCGAGCGATACCGCCTGGCGCGCGGCTCTCGTCAGGCTCCGCGCGGCGCACGACGCCCTCGTCGGCGCGGTTTCCGCGATGGACGACGACCGCCTGAGCGCGACCGTCCCCGGTAGGGATCACTCGTACTACATCCTCCTCCACGGTGTCGCACAGCACACCGCGTATCACGCTGGGCAGATCGCTATACTGAAGCGGGGAACAGGGATGTGAGCATCGGTGCATCGTTCCGCACACGCCCCGCCCGCAACCCGCAACCATCCTCCCGTCCGTGGGGGTCACGCGCATGCACGCACGATCGATCGCGCTGCTCGCCGTCGCCGCGGTTGCCGCGGCGGTCATTACGGTCAGCGGACGAAAACGGAACGAGGCTTCCGGGAGCGCCGCCTCAGCCCCCGCCGCGCCAGTTCCGGCTCTCTCATCCGTCCCTGACTCTCCTCATCATCATCGAGCGGGCGATTCCGCCTTCGCCTCCCTGCAGGAGCGCGGCAAGCGGGTGATGGGTGTGGACCTGTATACGTCGACGCATCGCTACGAGTCTTTTCCCAACGGCGGCCGCATCGAGCTCCAGCGCGACACTGAGGATTCCGCGGGAATCGCGACGATCCGCACTCACATCCGCTCAATCGCCGCGGCTTTCGCCGACGGAGACTTCAGCGCCACGGCGGCGACGCACGCGCGCACCGTTCCCGGCACGGGCGCAATGGCTGCCAAGCGCGCCGCGATCGCCTACACCGTTCGCGACCTCCCGCGCGGCGCCGAGCTCCGCATCACCACCCGCGATGCCGAGGCGCTACGAGCCGTCCATGAGTTCCTGGCGTTTCAGCGCGACGATCATCGCGCGCACTAGCGGGTAGAGCGTAGAGCGTAGAGCGTAGAGTGCTCCGGGTACCGCGCAACCCTCAACGCTCAACGCTCAACGCTCGACGCTCAACGCTCGACGTTCAACGCTCTACGCTCACCAGACTGGCTCCGCCTCCAGCGCTGCCACCAGCACTTCCTCCACCCGCTCGAACTCGAAGGGCTTGACGAGCACGGGCTGGGTTGTGGTGTCGAGGAAGCTGCGGCTCGTCTCGCCGACGACGTCGCCTGTGATGAAGATTGTGCGAGCGGCGAGCGTCGGGTTCTCGCGGCGCAGTGCCTCGTAGAAGGCTGGCCCGTCCATGCCCGGCATGCGGAGGTCGCAGACCACGGCGTCGAACGACTCCCGCCGCGTTAGGCCGAGCGCTTCTACACCGTCGTGCGCTACCGTGACGGTGAAATTGCGCATCTTGCCGAAGGAGAGCATCACGTTTCGTAGCGCCGGCTCGTCGTCGACGAAGAGCAGCCGGATTCCCTCGAGCACGGACCGCTCCTGGAACATCGCCGGAACCTCCCCACCCCGCGTCGCATCAGCGAGCGTCCCACTGCCGCGCAGCGAGACGCGCATCGCCGTCCCGTCGGGACCCGTCCGCGCGACGGTGATCGTACCGCCGTGCGCGGTGACGATGCCGTATGAGACGCTCAGCCCGAGTCCCGTTCCGTCCTGCTTGGTGGTGAAGAACGGCTCGAAGATGTGCGCGCGAGCGTGCTCGGGAACCCCAGGTCCGGTGTCAGCGACCTCGAGCAGCACGCGATCCCCGTCAACGCGAGTCGTCACGCGGAGCGTTCCTCCGCCCTGCGGTGACATTGCCTGGATCGCGTTGGCGACAAGGTTGAGCACCACTTGCTGGAGCTGTCGCGGGTCGCCGAAAACGGACGGGAGCTCGGGCGCGAGCGCGGCCGCGACCTCGATGTGCTTGGCCGACAGCTCATAGCCGCTGACGCGAACCGCGCGCTCGACGATATCGTTCAGGTCGAGCGCGAGGCGGCGGCTCTCGCTCCGCCGGGCGAAGGTGAGGAGATCCTTCACAACCTGGCTCGCACGCAGCGTCTCGCCGCGTATCACGTCCACCGACTCGCGATGCTCGGCGCCGAGTGCGCTGTCGCGGAGGAGAAGCTGGGCGAAGGCGCTGATCGTGCTGAGTGGGTTGTTCACCTCGTGCGCCACGCCGGCCACCAGCTCGCCGACTGCGGCCAGTCGTTCCGTTTCCGCGAGGCGTGCACGCATCTCGCGCTCCACAGTCATGTCGCGCCCGACGCACAGCACCGTCGGCGGGTCCGCCTCTGGGAGCAGCCGTGCCGCGAGCGACACCGTCCGTGCCGCGCCGTCGTGCAGAAAAAGCGCCTCGAACCGGACGGGGCTGCCAGAGCGTGCCTTCGCCAGCTCGTCTTCTACTCGTGGGCGGTCCTCCGGGACGACGAAGTCTAGCAGCGAGCGTCCGATCACCTGGAGCGGGTAAAAGCCGAGCACGTCGCGCACCGCGTCGTTCGCCTCGCGGATCCGCCCGCTCTCGAAGATCGTGAGTACCGCGTCCGGCGCGGCTCTGAAGAGGGTGCGGAAGCGCCATTCAGCCTGACGAAGGTTCTCCACCAGCTCGGCGTTGGCCAGCGCCACCGAGAGCAGGTCGGCCATCGTCTCGAGGGCCGTGAGCTCGCCATCGGTGAAGCTCCGCCGGCTGCGCGAGGTCACCGCGACCGCGCCGATGCGCTCTCCGCGACGGAGGAGCGGAACGATCGCCATCCCCCGAACCGGATCCGTCTGCATTGCCGCGCCCGCGCTCGGTGGCGGCGGGTAAACGCGAGAAGCATCCTCGTAGCGAGCGGCCCGGCCCGAACGGGCGACGGCGCCCATCGCCAGATCCCCCAGGCGGAACGTCCGCCCTTTGAGCGGGGCCGATACACCGACTGCCCGCGCGATGCGGATGGAGTCGCCCTCCAATAGCCCGACCGACGCGCCGTCGGCCTCTACCACATCCACCACGGCTTCGACAAACCGCTCCAGCACCCGCGCCGGGTTCAGCTCGAGCGCGATCTGCTGCCCGAGCGTCCACATCCGCTGCAGCACCCGTTGCGCGCGCGCCAGCTCGGACGTGCTCTCGACGACGCGATGCTCCAGCGTCGTCGTCAGCTCCCGCTCCGCGACCACTGTGCGCTCGAGGACGGTCGCGGTGCGCTGCTGCTGCCAGAGCGCGTATCCCGTGCGAATGGCGAGGAGAACCCCGAACAGTCCGACCGCCACTCCGAGTTCCGCGCGGCGGGCGGTGCTCATTCCCAACTCGAGGGCCGTCCACGCCGCGATGAGGATGGCAACAACAATGGCGACGATGCGGATGCGCGCCGCGTCGGCGGCGAAGGCGGGTTCCTCCGAGGTGCGGTCGATCGGGTTCTGGCGGTGGCTGGCCGCGGCGACGAAGCAGAAGGTCGCAATGGTCCAGAGGAGGGCCGAGGTCGTTCCCACCCCGGCGCTCGTGTACAGCTCGTCGCGGCTGAAGAAGAAGTTGCCGATAACCAGCGATACGGTGCCGATCGCGATCGCGGTGGCGATGCGCTTCCCGAGCGCGTCGCCGCGCCAGGCAAGAAGGAGGGCGAGGAGGATCAGGTTCGCCTCGGCGAACACGCTCCACGCAAGCGGTACCATGTGACCGGGCTTGAGCGCGCCGAGACCGAGCCCGGCGACCGACTCGAGCTCGACGATCACAATCGCCGCCGCGACGACCAGAAGCAGTGCGTCAACCAGAACCTCGAAGCGGACGCGCTCGCGCTGCCGTCCCAGCGCGGCGGCGAAACCGATGAGAATGCTGCTCTGCGACGCGAGCCCGGTGTACGCGGCGATGTCGGCTGAGACAGGGCGGCCGGCGAGGACCAGCAAGCCCCACGTCAGGTGGCCGAGTGTAGCGAACACGGCCGCGATGGCGAGCGCTCCGAAAAGGGTCCGGAGCGTCGTGCGCGCCGTCCGGGCCGCGCGGGCGTAGACCGCGGTTGCACACCCAACCTGGAGCGCGACGAGCAGATCGCCGAGCGGGCGGGTGTTCCCTCCCCCCCCGCCGAGCTCGCGCGCGAGGTACAGCGCGACGGTGAGGACGCAAAGGATCTGCGTCACCGTCACCAGGGTCAACGAGCGGACCGAGAGGGGTGCGAGAGGGGGAAGCCAGCGCATCAGCCGATCCCGGAGAGCGAGTGCCTCGGAGAACCTAGGCGAGCGCGATGACGAGTCGTCGTAGCCATCGCGCCTGAACTTTGGACGCCCCACCTGAGCCGACGCCACAACGCCGGGTTGGGGGAGGGCCGAATCCTCTCGGCGGTGGGGGCGTCTGTCAAGCGGTCCGAGTGCGAGCGCGCGCGTTCGAATCAACAGCCGATCCGCAGATTACGCAAACCTGCGTGATCTGCGGATGCCAGGCGGGCCGAGCAGGCATCGTGGGCTCGTCAGGCAGGGCGCGTCGCTTCCAGCTCCTCGGTGCGGGCGGCGAACGCCAGGGCGAGCGCCGCCTGCACAAACATGATGGCGCCGAGCATCATTGGGCCGAACTCGTGGTCGCCGTTCCGCGGGTTGAGATTGTAGAGCACCCCGGTGGATGCGGCGATGGCGCCCACGATGACGGCCGCCGTCTCCCCCGCGATGAGCAGCGACCAGAGGGGTGCCGCGCGGCGGCTGCCGCCAGCGGCAAGGCAGAGTAGAGTGTAGGCGCCCTGGATAACGACGGTGAGCGCGGCGAGGTAAGCGACGGTGGGGATGCCAGGTCCGCGATGAAGGACGAGGCTGATGAAGATGGCCACGCCGGCGGCAACGTTGACGACCGAGGCGGCGGCTAGCGCGATGCGCAGCATGCGGTACTCCGGAGGTGGGTAGGGGTGCTGGATTTCGGGAAGGTCGGAGTGGCGTTCGTGAGGCGGAATCTGCCGAAAGTCGTCTCCGTTGTCAAGTACTTTGTCATCCAAAGTCAGCGCCTCTTCACTTGCACGACGTGGTCATGGTTGGTCCCGCTTTTGCACGACCGGTCTAGCACCTCAGAAGGAGTCGCAACCAATGGAACGCAATCCCAACGAAGGGTTCGGTACGAGCGAAAGCGACGAGTCCGGAACGACCGGGGCGGGACTCGGCGGCAGCGACGGCGCAGCGGCGCCGAGCACTAGCTCGACGTCAGGCGCGGGCTATGACGGCGGCTTCGGCACGACTGCCGATCGCGGCGCCACCACCGGCGCGCGGACCGGCACGTCGACCGCCGACGATACGCGCGATCGCCTCCACCAGGCAAAAGGGAAGGCAGCGGAGAAGCTCGGCCAGGTGCGCGAGCGGGCGGGAGAGCTGAAAGCGACGCTGGCCGACAAGCTGGATGCCGGTGCCGACCGGTTGCGCCAGCGGGCCGCGGACACGGGCGGCAAATATTCCCCCCCCATGGCCGCTGCCGGCGTGGACACGGGCACGACCGAAGTCGCGGCCGGTCGCGAGCCAATGCCACAGGTAAGCGACAAGGTCGCGAGCGGGATGAAGAGCACCGCGGATTGGCTCCGCAACCACGACCTGGACTCGATGCGGTCCGAAGTCGAGGAGCAAGTGCGGACCAATCCCGGCCGCTCCCTCCTCATCGCCGCCGTCGCCGGCTACGTGCTGGGCAAGGCGTTCCGGAGGTAACAGCAGGGGAAGAGGGAAGGGGGAAGAGGGAAGAGACCACGAGTCGAGGCACTATTCCCCGTTCCCCGTTCCCCGTTTCCCTGTTCCCGTTTCATCTTCCCTCTTCCCACTTCTCTCTTCCCCTTCGAATGAGTACCGACGGCCGGCCGCTCGGAACCCTCCTCGGCGAGCTCGCAACCGGGGGCGCGCAGCTCGTGCGGAAGGAGGCGCGGCTCGCGAAGCTCGAGGTCGGGGGAGTGCTGCGCTGGGTGGGCGTGGGCACGGCACAGGTCGCGCTCGGCGGCGTGCTGCTTTTTCTCGGGGGGCTCACTTTTTTCATCGCCGTGATCCTGCTCGCCGGGGATCAATGGCTGCAGGACCGGTACTGGCTCGCGGCTCTTATCGTCACCTTTATCTTCGGTGGGGCGGCCGCGTTCATGGCGGCGCGCGGCCGCGGACTGCTCGCACCAGAGCGGCTCATGCCCGACGAGACGGCCGCGACGCTCAAGGAGGACAAGGAATGGCTGAAACGACAGCTGACGTCCGCCGCGACATCGAGCTGACGCGCGAGCGGATGTCGGACACCATCGCTCAGATCGAGCAGAAGCTCAACGTGATGCACGTCGTGCGCGAGCATCCGTGGCCCGCGCTCGCGCTCGCGCTCGGCGCGGGGTTCGCG
>JALZIF010000253.1 GCA_030860435.1 Gemmatimonadota bacterium
TTCGGAATCCCCGACCGCAAAGACGCCACTGGCTCCGGGGCGTGGGATGACGATGGTGCGGTCCAGGGTGCTGTCCGGGCGCTCAAGCGCGAGATACCCACACTCGTCGTGATCACCGACGTTTGCATGTGCGAGTACACGGAGCACGGTCACTGCGGCGAGCTGCGCGACGGCGGAGTGGACAACGACGCGACGCTTGCGCTTCTCTCGCGCGCGGCGCTCTCGCACGCCCGCGCCGGGGCGGACATCGTCGCCCCGAGCGACATGATGGACGGCCTGGTCCGCGCGATCCGGGAGACGCTCGACGCCGACGGGCAGGTGACGGTTCCGATCCTGTCGTACGCGGCCAAGTACGCGTCGGCGTTCTACGGGCCGTTTCGCGAGGCGGCGGAATCGGCGCCCAGCTCCGGTGACCGCCGCGGTTACCAGATGGACGCGGCGAACGCGGACGAGGCGCTGCGCGAGGTGTGGCTCGACATCGAGGAAGGCGCGGATCTCGTGTTGGTGAAGCCGGCCGGCCCGTACCTCGACATCGTGGCACGCGTGAAACGAGAGACGGGGTACCCTGTCGGCGCCTACCAGGTGAGTGGGGAGTACGCTATGATCAGGGCGGCCGCCGAGCGAGGCTGGGTGGATGAGGAGCGCGCGATGATGGAATCGCTCCTCGGCATCCGTCGCGCCGGGGCCGATTTTATTCTTACCTACTTCGCGCTCGATGCGGCGAGGCTGCTACGCGCGGGGTGGGAATGACGGGCCCCGCCTGACGACAGGCACAGGAACTTCGATGCGGTACAGAACCTTCCCCAACACCGAGATCCGCGTCAGCGAGGTGGGCTTCGGCTCGTGGACGCTCGCGACCGGATGGTGGGGAGAGAAGACCGATGAGGAGGCGGTGACGCTCCTACGTTCGGCGGCCGACGAGCATGGGATCACGTTCTTCGACGCCGCCGATTCGTACGGTAACGGGCGCAGCGAGCGGCAGCTCGCGAACGCGTTCCGCGGCCGGCGGCACGAAGTCGTCATCGGCACCAAGATCGGCTACGACATCTACGACGAGACCGCCGCCAGCGCGCGCCGGGGCCAGGCCGAGCTTCCGCAGCGCTTCGACGCCGCCTACATGCGCACCGCGCTCGGGCGGTGTCTGGCGCGCCTCGAGACCGACTACGTGGATGTCCTCCAGCTCCACAACATCAAGATGGAGCATGTCCGCGATCCTGAAGTCTGGGAGACACTGCGCGCGTTCCGGCGAGAGGGGAAGGTGAGGGCGTGGGGCGCCGCGTTCGGGCCGGCGATCGGATGGCTCTACGAGGCGGTCGAGCTGATGGAGCGCGAGCGCGACATCAACACGATCCAGATGATCTGGAACATACTCGAGCAGCACCCTGGCGCGGCGATGGTCGCGGCGGCGAAGGCGACCGCGTCTGCCTGCTGCTTCAACATCCGGGTGACGCATGCGTCCGGGATGTTGGAGGGGAAGTACACCGAAAGCACGGTCTTCCCAGCTAACGACCACAGACGCCACCGGCCGCGCTCGTGGCTCGTCAACGGTCTGAAGAAGATCCGCACACTCGATTTTCTCACGACCGAGATGACGCTCGGGCAGGCGGCGCTCAAGTGGCTTCTCGCCGAGCCGCGCGTCGTGACGACGCTGCCGAACATCTACGATGCGGAGCAGCTCAGCGAGCTTGCGGCGGCGAGCGACCGACCGGACCTCGACAACGACCAGTTGGCGCGCGTGGCTGAGCTAGCGGCGCGGAGCTTCGGGGTGGACGAGGAGCCAATGGCGTACAAGGGAACGATGGCACGAGACCCGGCCACTGCCGAGCCATCGGCTCGTTAGGCGGCCGGCGGTGTTCGGCGCGGCGTGCCGCCCTTGCTCACCCTCGCGGATCGATCTGACCGTGGTCCACAGGCTCTCTTCCGCGCCGCAGGAAGAGGGCGTCGTACAGCAGGGCAGCCATGATCCCGCCGACGATCGGACCGACCCAGTAGATCACTTGCCCCTCGTACACGCCTGACGCGACCGCGGGCCCGAAAGAGCGGGCGGGATTGAGCGAGGCTCCGGTGAGCGGGCCGATGGCGAGAATGCTGGCGGCGAGAGTGAAGCCGATCGCGAGGCCGCCGACCTTCGGCGCGTGCGGGTCCACCGCCGATCCGAAGACCACGAAGACGAGGAAGAATGTCGCGACCGCCTCGAGCAGGTAGGCGCTTCCGGACGAGATTCCGCTCGCGACGACCTGGCCGCCGCCCCGCGCGGCGAGGAAGTCCGCCGCTGGGAAGACCGACTTGAGCGTGTACGCGGCGGCCATCGCGCCGAGGAGCTGCGCGGCGATGTACACGCCGGCCATCATCGGGGCGATACGGCGCGCGGCGAGAAACCCGATCGTCACTGCGGGGTTGAGGTGGCCCGAGACGCGCATGGTCGCTGTGACCATGACGGCAAGCGTTAGGCCGTGCGCGAGCGCGATCTCGAGCAGGCTGACCGTCCCACCAGCAGTCCGGTCGACAATGAGAATCGCGCTTCCGATGAAGACGAGCGCGTAGATCCCGATGAACTCCGCGGCGGCGTGCCGCAGCGCGTCACGCATTGCCTATCTCCTCGCGTATGAGTACGGTATGCGACCGGCGTTCGGCGGCGGCTTTCGCCGGACTGGTCGCCGGCGGGCAAGCTAGGCAACGACCGGGAGCGAGGCAAGGCATGGCAGCGACGGCCGGCGCGCGATGAAGGCCCCGATCATCTTCATCTCCGACCGGCCGGAGCGATTCGCCGCGCTGCGTCGCAGCGCGCTCGGCGGACGCGCGGTTCACCTGTGGGTCGAGGATGGGCGCGTCGCACCCGATTGGCCGACCACCGTGCGCGGCGATCCTACCCGGCCGTCGACGTTCGCGGCAGTCGCCGACGCCGGCGACGTTCTCGTTGTCGTGGACCTGGAGGGGGAGGCGTACGCCTCCCGGGTGGCGAAGGGGTTTACCCGCGCGCACCCCCAAGCGTCGGTGGTCGTCATCGATCGCGAGCGTGGACGGCGCAAAGGCAGCACGCGCCGCGGGGTGACGTGGATAGACGAAGGGGAAATGCTCGCCGGCGCGATCGAGCGCGTGCTCCGGCGGGCCCAGGCGAGGCGGCGGGTCGACGGGCTCCGGCGTGCGCTGCAGGGGGCCCGCCGATGCGCGTTCCTCGTGCAGCATGACCCCGACCCCGATGCCATAGCATCGGCGTTGGCGCTGCGCGCGACGCTCAGGTTCGCACCCGCCGACGCGCCCATCGTGAGCCGCGGCAAGGTTACGCGGCCCGAGAACCAGCGCCTACTTCGCGAGCTCGGAGTGAAGGTGCGGCATGTCTCGATGCGGCAGCTCGCTCAGCTAGCCCCCCTCGTCCTCGTGGACGTCCAGCCGCCGTACTTCGGCGAGGCTCTTCCCGAGGTCGCCGCGGTGATCGATCACCACCCACCAACGGCCCGCTACCGCGCGCGCCACCGCGATATCCGCACGGCGTACGGCGCGAGCGCGACGATCGCCGGGGAGTACTTGCTCGCTCGTGGCGAGGGAAACCTTACCGGATCGCTCGCCACCGCGCTGCTGTACGGGATCATCACCGACACGAAATCTCTGTCCCGTCCAACGAGCGACGAGGACCTGCAAATGTTCGCGTTTCTCTTTCCACGCGCGGACCACGCGGCGCTGCGGCGGATCCAGCACCCATCCTATCCGCCTACCGCGATGCGACGCTTCGGGCGCGCGCTCGAGAGGGTGCGCGTCGTGGACGGGCTCGCGTACGTCCACCTCGGCCGGCTACCAGCGGACCAGGAGCACATTGTCGCGCAGTTGGCCGAGTTCTGCCTTGGAATGCAGGGCGCGGAGGTCAGCGCGGTGTCCGGCGTCTTCGGAAGTCGCTTGGTGATGAGCACCCGCGCTCTCTGGCAGGATGCTCGCCTCGGCGACAAGCTGGGGGCGCTATTCGGCGTTTATGGCAGCGCCGGGGGTCACGCGGTGATGGCGAAGGCCGTGGTGAATCTCGCAGCCTGGCGGAAGGACCACCCGTTCGAAGATGATCGCGGCCTCGAGCGGGCGATCTTTAGAACCCTCGGCGACGCCGCCCTGGGCAGCCGCAAGCGCGGCGCGTCCAGGTGAGAAGTTTCCGCCACCCGCCACCCGCCACCCGCAGCCCGCAACCCGCAGCCCGCAACCCGCAAGCCGCAACCCTTTTCCGGCCCTACCAGCGCGGGTTCTTCCGGAGCAGGAGCTCCAGTTCGCTCGCGGGGAGCGGTGTCGAGAAGAGATACCCCTGGGCGTGCTCGCAGCCGAGTTTGCGCAGCGCGACGAGCTGCGCCACAGTTTCCACTCCTTCGGCGACCGCGCGAAGATTCATGGCGCGGGCGAGAGTGAGAATCGTGCGCACGAGCTGGAAGTGCGTGTCCTCGCTCTCCATTCGGCCAACGAAGGCGCGGTCGATCTTGATCGCGTCAATAGGGAGTCGCGTCAGGTAGCTCAGCGACGAGTAGCCGGTCCCGAAGTCGTCCATGTGCACCTCGACGCCGAGGCGCTTGAGCCCGCGCAGCACGTTCGCGGCGTTGTCGGGATTCTCGACGACCACACTCTCAGTAATCTCCAGCGTCAGGCTGTTGGCGGGAAAGCCGGACCCGGCGAGCGCCGTAGCCACCTGGCCCACGAGGTCGGACTGCGAGAACTGCCGCGCGGACAGGTTGACAGCCAATGCCAGTGGGGGCGCCTCGGGGATATCGCGGCGCCAGCTCTGCACCTGCGCGCAGGCCTCCTCCAGAACCCAGCGGCCAAGCTGGAGGATCAGCCCCATCTCCTCGGCTAACGGGATAAAATCGGCGGGTGAGACGATGCCGCGCTCGAACTGCGCCCACCGCAGCAGTGCCTCGACGGCGACGATCCGTCCCGTCTCGAGCGAGACGATAGGCTGGTAGTAAATGCGGAACTCCCCCCGCTCGAACCCATGACGAAGGTCGGTCTCGAGCTGCAGACGGGCGAGAGCTTGCGCGTGCATCGCGCGATCGAACATCTCGTACCGGGCCTTCCCAGCTGCCTTCGCGCGGTACATCGCCATGTCCGCGCTTCGGAGAAGGTGGTCGGACGCTCCATGCGCCGCGGAGCTGTCCACTATACCGATGCTGGCGGAGGTGAACACCTCGTATCCACTCAGATTCACCGGCCCCGACAGCCGCTGCTGAATACGTTCGGCGATACGCCCGGCATCGCTGATGCCGCTGATGTCCTCGAGCAAGATCGCGAACTCGTCGCCGCCCAAACGGGCGACGGTGTCTTCGGTGCGGAGGCACGCCTCGAGCCGGCGAGCGACAGCGACGAGCAGCTCGTCCCCCACCTGATGGCCGAGGCTGTCATTCACGACCTTGAAGCGGTCCAAGTCGAGGAAGAGCACCGCGAACAAGTAATCGGGGCGCCGCCGTGCGCGCGCGAGCGCGTGTCCAAGCCGCTCGAGAAACAGCGTCCGATTGGGTAGGCTCGTTAGGGCGTCGTGCAGAGAGTCGTGTCGAAGCTGCTGCTCGACGCACTCCCGCTCGGCGAGGTCGTGGCGCAGCGCGATCTCCGTGGTCCCGACGCCGGCCGCGTCGGCGAGGGCGGTGAGGTCGTCGTCGGTGAGCGAGCGGTGCGACGGCTCGAGCGCGAACAGCGCCCCGACCAGGTCGCCCGATGGGCTCGAAAGGGCGACCGCGCCGAACCTGGGAGTCGGCCGGGTGTGCGCCGCCATCACAACGCCCTGGTCGGCTCCAGGAGGAAGAGTGAGCCAGGGTGGGGGCGCGCCCCCGATCACGAAGCCGTCCGCCTGGAGCCCGATCCCGGCGGCGAGGATCCACCGTCCGTCGTCCCGCACCGCGGTGAGTGCCACCGGCGCGCGAAGCGCCGCGGCGGCGAGGCGAGCGAGCCGTTCGCCCGCCTCTCGCGGCAAGAGTCGCGGTAGCGTGGGCGTGGGCTCGGCGCGGACCCGCCTTGGTGCGGGAAGGGCGTCCGTCACGGTTGGGCTCATGGCTCACCCTTGACGCGCCCGCCGCCCGTTACGTCACAGGTTGAGCGTAGAGCGTGGAGCGTTGAGCGTGGAGCCTAACGGGGGGGCCAAGTGCCGTGCTCGAGTGCCGGCGCCCGATATACCGTCAGCTCAGCCGGCGAAACACGAGCGCGGCATTGATCCCGCCGAAGCCGAACGAGTTGGACAGAATGTGGTCGACCTGGCCCGCTCGCCCGGAGCCGGGGATGTAATCGAGATCGCACGCCTCGTCCGGGTCGTCGAGGTTGATCGTCGGCGGAAGCCAGTCGTGACGCAACGCGAGCGCGCAGATAGCCGCCTCGATCGCGCCGGATGCGCCGAGCGCGTGACCGTAGTATCCCTTCGTGCCGCTCACCTGGAGCCGGTATGCTCGATCGCCGAAGACACGCTTGATCGCGAGCGTCTCCGTGACATCGTTGAGCGGGGTCGAGCTCCCGTGGGCGTTCACGTAGTCCACCTCGCCCGCGCTCACGTGCGCATCGTCGAGGGCACGCTGCATGGCGCGGGCTGCTTGCGAGCCATCCGGCCGGGGAGCCGTCATGTGGTATGCGTCGTTCGACACGCCGTACCCGAGCACTTCGGCGTAGACCGGCGCGCCGCGCGCAATGGCACGCGTGCGCTCCTCGAGGATCAACACGGCCGCGCCTTCCCCCATCACGAAGCCGTCGCGCGTGCGGTCGAAGGGTCGCGAGGCGGCTCCCGGGTCGTCGTTCCGCGTAGACATTGCGCGGATGAGTGAGAAGGCGCCGAAGCATAGCGGATAAATCGGCGCTTCAGCGCCGCCGCAGATCATCACGTCAGCATAATCGTCACGGATGGCGCGGAAGCCGTCGCCGACGGCGATTGTCCCCGAGGCGCAGCTCATCGCGTTGGTGCTATTCGGCCCTTGCGCGCCGAACTCGATGGCGATGTTGCAGCTCGCCGCGCCGCCGAAGACCATGAGCGCAAGGCTCGGTTCCACTGCCTTGACGCCGTGCGTGAGGAAGTTGGCGTACTGCTCCTCGGCGTATCCGCACCCGCCGAGCGCCGTACCCATCATCGAGCCGATGCGCTCGCGGTCCTCCGCGGCGAGGTGGATCCCCGCATCACCGAGCGCGAGGCGCGCCGCCGCCACGGAAAACTGCCCGAAGCGGTCGAGCCGCTTCGCGCGCTTCCGCTCCATGAAGTCGTTGGCGTCGAACTCGCGCACCTCGGCCGCGTTGTGGCTGCGAAACGGGGTGGGATCGAAGCGCGACAGCGAGCGCACCGCCGAGCGCTCCGCGCGGAGCCCCTCCAGCAGCCCGCACCCGGTGATTCCTATTGGCGTAACCGCGCCGATGCCGGTGATGACGACCCGACGACGATCAGTCACGCGAAGCCTCCCGTGAAGAGCTCACTGTCTGGGGAATCCCTGCCGTTCGGCTACCTTCGCCAACCCCGCGAGCGTCCGAGATGCGATGCCGTGGACGAAAACAGGGCCTATTACGTGCACCGCCGCGGGTATCCCTATCAGCGGCCACGCGGGGCCATCCCAGGCGTGCACGATGCGGACCCGAGTGCCGCCGAATTCCTCGTGAAAGCTCCATTCGACGTCCATCCCTGTCGTGATCCCTCCGATGTGGCGGAAGCGGACCAGCGGCGTGGCTGGATCCACCATCATCTCGGACTTCCACCACGTGGGCCAACCAACAGCGCCGAATGGGCGCCACGCGGCCATCTCGACGATACCACCCCCGTCGCTAGCGCGCTGTTGGAAGCGCACCCACCGGTAGTGAGGCAGGTGGGCCGGCCAGTGCTCGACGTCGCGCGCTATGTCGAACATGGTCTTCGCGGAAGCGTGTACGAGTTGCTCGTCCACCGTCTCCATCGGCCGCCCGAGCGGCATCGACCCGAGATGGAACGGAGCGCGCGGCGCGATCGCAGTACCGGTCATACACCCTCCAGAGGGTTCCAAGTTGCCGAAATCCGGAAACCAGCCCAAAGCCGGATTGTCGGCACTCGGGCCGTGGCGCGGCGCACAAGATCGCGCAGCTCGTTACCGGTGAACCCGCGCAGCACCGAGACGAAGCCGTCGTGGCGGCTGACGGGGTGGAAGAGCAGGAGCCAGGATGCAAGCCAGATCCCCGCCGCGGCCAGCCAACTGCGGCGAAGATCACTTACGATCACGCGACGGCGCGCCACGCGGTCCAGCTCGCGCAGCAGCGCCACCCCTTTCTCGCTGTCGAAATGGTGGAGCAACTGCGAGCACATCACGATGTCCACGCTTCGATCGCGGAGTGGGAGGGAGAGCGCGTCACCGCGTATCATCGGGAGCACCGGCGCATCAGCTAACCGGGCGAGCGCCTCGTTCCCCTCCACCCCGAATGTCGTCAGCCTGATCCCGCGTTTCGTCGCAAGGGTTCGCGCCCTGGCCGGGATGTCACCCAGCCCGGTCCCCACATCCAGAAGCGATAGGGCGGCCGGCCGGTTCCCGTTACTTCGGCGCGCCTCGGCGAGCGCTGGGGCGAGCTCGGCGAGCACGACGCGCGTTCCTCCGAACAACCGGTTGGAGAGCGCGACGTCGCGGAGCGAGCGCCGCACCACGGTCGCGTCCACGCCCGGCTCGTCCAGGTACTCCACTCCCCGCCGCCGATGCGGGGTAAGCATGCCAGCGAATCGAGGCATGACTACCGCTCGAGCCCCGCGTAGCCACCGCGGTAATACAGGAGGGGACCATCCTCGCGCGCCTCGGCGGCAATCACCTCCCCGACGAAGACCGTATGGTCGCCCCCGGCGTGCCGGTCACGCATCTCGCACTCGACGTGTGCCAACGCCTCGTGAAGGATCGCAGCGCCGGTAACACCGCGGCGGAAGCCGATGCCGGTGAACCGGTCGTCGATCCGCTCGGCGAAGCGGCGCGAGACTGCCTCCTGTCCGGCGGCAAGGATGTTGACGACGAACTCGCGCGCAGCCATCAGGACCGGGTGCACTGTCGCGATCCGTTCGACGCAGACGAGCACGAGCGGGGGCTCGAGGCTGAGTGAGCAGAAGGCGCTTGCGGTCATCCCGTGATCCAGCCCCGACGCATCTCGCGCCGTCACGATCGTGACGCCGGACGCAAACCGGCCAAGGACGGCGCGGAAGGTAGCTTGGTCGAGGGACATGGGTGGGGTTGCGGGGCGGACTAAGGGTTGCGGGTTAAGGGTTGCGGGTTGCGAGCGGCGCATCTCGATGGACGAGGGAACAGCGGGATTCCGAGGAGCCTCGCCACGTACGCGGGGCGCAATACCTCTCGCGCAGGGACGAAATCGCCGACGACGCCCACGAGCAGGTCGGCCAAGTCACGCTCGCGCGAAAGCACGCGCCCGGCGTGGTTCATGAGCGGGGCGCAGGCCACGGCCCAGCCAATCACCCGCTCGACGATCCACTTTCCTCCGAACTCCGCGCGACGCGTGGCGTCGTAGGCGGCAAGTGTCTCATCTGCGGCGCGTTCGGTCGGCGCTGCGAGAGAGCTGACGACCGCCGGCGCGAGCAGCTCCGCGCCTCGGAGCGCGGCGTAGATCCCTTCGCCGGTAAATGGGTCGAAGAAGTCCGCCGCGTCCCCGACAAGGGCGGCGCGGGGAGCCCACGCGCGCCGCGCGCGAGCGGCAAACGGCCCCGTTACGTGGACGGGCGTCACGCGGTCAGCGTGGCGGAAGCGCGCTACGAGGTGCGGCCGCCGAGCGATCCAACGCTCGAGAAAGCGCTCGCGTCCCGCCGCGACATCCCGTGCGTGCGAAGCGGGCACGACGACGGCGACGTTGGCCACGCCTCCACCGACGGCCGCGATGCCGCAGTAGCCATCGCGCTCGACGTGGATCTCCCCATGCTCGCCGACATCCGCGACGCCGCGGTAATGCGTCACCAGCGCGAGCCGTCGCGGAAAGCGCGCCGCCCGGGCGAGGCCGAGCCGTCGCGCGACAACCGAACGGAGACCATCGGCGCCGACGACGATGCGTGCCGAACGCTCGGCGGTGCGTCCGACATCGTCCAGCGTGACGACGCCGCGCGCCGCGCCGCGGCGGTCGCGCAACACGTCGGTGACGCGTACCCCCTCCTCGACTCGTGCCCCCGCAACGCGCGCCCGGTCGAGAATGATCGCGTCGAGCACTGTCCGGCGCAACGCGAGGCCGCGGTCGCGAAAGCCGCGGAAACCGTGCGACGCCGCGAAGTCGCCGCGGATAACGTGTCCGCCGGGCGTGCGGACGCGCATCCCGGCGAGGGACGCCGCGCCCGACCGCTCGATCTCGTCAAGCGCGTCCATGTCGTGCAGCACGCGCGACGCCTCGGGGCTCAGGTACTCCGAGCAGGGCTTGTCGCGCGGGAAGCGGGCGCGGTCCAGCACGATGACCTCCGTCCCGGCCCGCGCCAGCGCCCACGCCGTCGCAGCCCCCGCAGGCCCACCGCCGACGATGATGACGTCAGGCATCATCCTACCGCACGCGCCAAGCGTCGGAAGACTCCAACGTATCGCCAGTGCGGGCGCGGGAGGCGGAGAACCGAGGCGAGTCGCGTCAGATACGGAAGGAGGGCGGACCGCGAATCGGCCGAGAACATGAAGCGGGGATGGTTAGCGGCGAACGCCCGCAACCGCTCCACGGTTTGCCCGAGGTCGAGCTCCCCCGAGAAGTAGAACGCGGGCGACAGGAGCGGGTCGTCACTCGCAACCACCCCCTCAGCTACGGCGATTCGCTGGAGCGTGGTGCCGGGGTAGATTCGGAGCCCGACGGTCAGGTAGACGGCATCGCCGCGGCCGAGCCGCCAGGTGGCGAAGCGGAGCGTGTCCTCGAGCGTCGCCCGGGTTTCGCCCGGACCGCCGACGAGGAAGATCCAGAGCACGCCCATCCCCGCCCGCTCCACGTTCTCCGCCACGGCGCGCACTTTCGCGACGTCGAATCCTTTTTGCAGGCTCTCCAGCACCGGATCGCTCGCGCTTTCAGCAGTGATGCCCAGCCAGCGGAAGCCGGCCCGCCGCATCGCGGCGAGCAGATAGTCGGGCGCGCTTGCGGGGGTGAAGTTGGTCGTGTCGAGCCTGACGCGAAGCCGGCGCCGGATGAGCGCTTCGCAGACCTCCGTGGCGTGGCGCGGCGGCGAGTTAAAGGTCGAGTCCACGAACTCGAAGTGCCTGATTCCGGCGGCGCGCTGCAACTCCTCCACCTCGTCTGCCACCATCTCGGGGGCGCGTAGCCGGTACCCCCACCCTTCCACGTTGAGGTAGGTGCAGTAGATGCACTTGAAAACGCACCCCCGCTTGGTCTGAATGGGGACGCTCCCCCCGTGGCGCTCGTACGCGCGGAGGTCCAGCCACCTGTGCATCCGCGCGGGTGGGAGCGTGTCGACCGCCGCGTCACCACCGGGCGGCGTCATCGTCACCCCATCCGCGGCGCGCCTCACGAGTCCGGGAATGGCGCCGGGCGACCGGCCGGCGGCGAGGGCGTCGACCAGCGCTACCGTGGCGCGCTCGCCGTCTCCCGCGACCGCGTGCTGCACGTCGAGTGCCTCGAGCAATGATTCCGGTGCCACGCCGAACGCGGCGCCGCCGGCAAGGACGTGCGCGCCTGGCGCCGCTTCGCGCAGTGCGCGAAGGATGCCTGCCGCTTCCGGTGTGTAGTGGCGCAGCGCGATGAGGTCGCTGTTATCGATGTTGCGCACCGAGACGCCGATCACGTCCGGACGGAACGTGCGCGCGGCCGCGTGCGCGGCGCGGTGGGGATCTCGCGCGAAGCACAGGTCGGCGACCCGAACCTCGTGTCCCGCGCCTTCGAGGGCGGCCGCGACGCACGCCACCCCGTTCGGCACGACGGGAAATGGCTGCCGCTCCCGATTGGTGCTGACGAGCAGCACCCGTGGACGGGCGCGCGCGGGCGCCGACGAACGCATCACGCCGCCGACGGATGCGCGATGCGTGCCGGCGGAGCGGCGCGAGCGGATCGCCTGAGCGGGAGCCGCGTCTCCTCGGGTGCGGCGAACGCCGTCGTGGTCATCGGCCCCCCTCCCACCATACCCACAATAGCGCGGCGACGGCGGCGCCGGATGCGCCGCAGAACAGATTTACGGCGTCGTTGTCGAGCCACGCCAGTCCCCCCACGTGCTCGGTCGAGAGCCCGCAGCGGTGGCGCCGCTGCTCGGTTCCAACCCCGCATCCCGGGCA
>JALZIF010000112.1 GCA_030860435.1 Gemmatimonadota bacterium
ATCCATGCATCGTGCAGGAAACCCACGAGATGCTCTATCACATGCTCTGGGAGCTGGTGCACGTCTTCTTCGAGCATCGCTCGGTGACCACATGACGGCGGCGACGAATGTGACACAGCAGCGCTGCGACCCGCTCACCGATACTTGCCGTATCTGCGGCGATGAGGGTGTCGTCGGCCGCGTCATGACGATCGATGCTGCGGCACGTACGGCAACGGTCATGCTGGGGAGTGGCACGGCTACCGTGGCGCTCGATCTGGTGGACGCCGAAGTGGGCGACGAGCTGCTCGTTCACCTCGGATTCGCCATCGCGCACGTTCCGGGGGAGGGTGCTGAGTGACTGGCGCGTCGAGGGACTTCGGCCGGGAGCTGTATCCGTTCCTCTACGCATCGTCGAGTGACGGCGCCGCGCAGACAGACCTTCTCGCGGCGGTTCAGCGCTCTACACTCGAGAAGTGCAGCGATGTGATCGCCCTGCGGCGCGAGCTTGTAGGGGAGTACGAGGCAGAGCTCATGAGTGCCGCCGCGGCGGCGGCGGCTCGCTTCGACGCTGGCGGCAAGCTGCTCGCCTTCGGCAACGGCGGGAGCGCCACCGATGCCGACGACGCTGCCGCCGACTGCGTGTCGCCGCCGGTTGCCGGTTGGCGCTCCCTGCCCGCTCTTTCGCTCCCAGCGGATGGCGCCACCGTAACCGCTGTCGGCAACGACGTTGGACTGGAGCATGTGTTCGTTCGACAGATAGTCGCCTTCGGCGAGCGCGGTGACATCGCGCTAGGCATCTCAACGAGCGGGAACTCGCCGAACGTCGTCGCGGGGCTCGCCGAAGCAAGGCGCAGGGGCATGCTCACGGTCGCTTTCGCGGGTTATGATGGCGGGGCAATGTTGCGCGACGGAAAGGCCGACTACTGTTTTGTCGCGCGACGGGAGTTCGTCCCGCGCATCCAGGAGGGGCACGCCACTCTCTGGCATGTGTTCCTCGAACTGGTGCAGGGTGCCCTCAACGCACCTGCGAGATGACCATGCGCTTCGTCGATGAGTACCGCACCGCCGATGGAATCGCCCGCCTGAGCGCGGAGGTCGAGCGGCTCGCGCGCGGGCGGCGGGTGAAGCTCATGGAAGTGTGTGGCGGGCACACCCACGCGATCTACAAGCACGGGCTCCAGGATCTGCTGCCGGAGAACGTCGAGCTGGTGCACGGTCCTGGCTGTCCTGTCTGCGTCATACCTATGGGGCGCATCGACGACGCGATTGCTATCGCCCGGACACCAGGTGTGATCTTCGCGACCTACGGCGACATGATGCGCGTTCCCAGCTCCACTGGAAGCCTGCTCGACGCGAAAGCCGAGGGCGCGGACGTGCGCTTCATCTACTCGCCACTCGACGCGCTCACCCTCGCGCGCAACAACCCGGGCCGCGAGGTCGTATTCTTCGCCGTGGGTTTCGAGACGACCGCGCCGTCCACCGCGGCGACGCTTCTCCGCGCGCGCCACGAGGGGCTCGCGAACTTCTCCGTCTTCTGCAACCACGTCACGATCATCCCCGCGATCAAGGCGATCCTCGACTCGCCCGGCATGCAGCTCGACGGTTTCATCGGGCCGGGGCACGTGAGCACGATCATCGGGCTCGCGCCCTTCGATTTCGTGGCGCGCGACTACGGGCTGCCGCTGGTGGTCTCGGGCTTCGAGCCGGCGGACATTCTTCAGAGCGTCGTGATGATCCTGCGGCAGCTCGCTGAGGGGAAACCGAAGGTGGAGAACCAGTACGCGCGGGTGGTTCGCGATGGCGGGAACCGCCGCGCGATGGAGATGCTCGCCGAGACCATGGTGCTCCGCCCCTTTTTCGAGTGGCGCGGGCTCGGCTTCATCTCGCAGAGCGCGCTCGCGCTGCGCCCGGAGCTCGCCGCGTTCGACGCCGAGGCCCGCTACTCGGTGCCTAACGTGCGCGTCACCGACCCCAAGGCGTGTCAGTGCGGTGAGGTGCTCAAGGGCGTGATCAAGCCGTGGCAGTGCCGCGTCTTCGGCGCCGCCTGTACGCCCGAGACGCCGATCGGCTCGTGCATGGTGTCGCCGGAGGGAGCGTGCGCGGCGTACTACAACTACGGTCGCTATTCCCTCATGCGGCAGGGCGCTGCGTTGCACGCGCCGGCGGGGAGCGCATGACGAGTCGCGTCGAGACATCGCTCCCGGCACAGCTCGGCCGGATGGAGCGCGCCCGCGTGGTGCGGGAAGGCGAGCCGCGGCTGCGCGACGCGCATGTGACGCTGAGCCACGGCAGCGGCGGGAAGGCGAGCCACGCGCTCATCGAGTCGATTATCCTGCCTGCCTTCCGGAACCCGCTCCTCGACGTCAGCGCCGACGCCGCGGTTCTCGCCACGGGCGGCACGGCGCGAATCGCGATGACGACCGACTCGTACGTCGTGAGCCCGCTCTTCTTCCCCGGCGGTGACATCGGCAAGCTTGCCGTGCATGGGACGATCAACGACCTGGCCGTCGCCGGTGCACGGCTCCTGGCCCTGTCTGTGGGGCTGATCCTGGAGGAGGGGCTAGACATGAACGTCCTCCGCCGCGTGATCGACTCCATGGCGGCCGCCGCCGCCGCGGCTGGAGTGCCCATCGTCACCGGAGACACGAAGGTGGTCCACCGCGGGAAGGCGGACCAGCTCTTCGTGAACACGACCGGCGTCGGCGTGGTGGATGACGGCGTGCGGCTCTCCGTCCACGCGGTGCGCGCCGGTGACGTGGTGCTCGTGAGCGGCTACATCGGCGACCACGGCATGGCCGTCATGCTCGCCCGCGAGGCGCTGGAGCTGGAGGCCGAGATCGAGAGCGACACCGCGCCGCTGCACGAGCTGGTTGCCGCGCTCCTGCAGGGCGCTCCCAACACGCGGGTGATCAAGGATCCGACGCGCGGCGGCGTGGGCACCACGCTGAACGAGATCGCGCAGCGCGCGCGGGTCGCGATCGCGGTAGACGAGGAGCGGGTACCCGTGCGCGTCGCGGTGCGCGGGGCATGCGAGATTCTGGGGCTCGACCCTCTGCACATCGCCAACGAGGGCAAGCTGGTCGCCGTCGTGCCGCGCCAGGAGGCGGCCGGCGCGCTCGCCGCGCTGCGCGCTCACGCGTTAGGCGCCGACGCGGCAATCGTTGGAGAAGTGCTGCCGGAGCCCGCGGGGATGGTGTTGCTCCGCACCGGCATCGGCGGGTCGCGCGTGCTGGACATGCTCGTCGGCGATCCGCTGCCGCGCATCTGTTAGCAGAGTACCACGGGAGGAGCGCACGATGGAGACGGCGACCAGTGAGAAGATCCGCGGCGGGCAGCCCTCGATTCCCGAGACACTGCCTGACGAGAAGCGCGAGCAACTCCCGCTCGGGCCCCTAAAGACGATCCATGTCTTCTGGATGGCCGGAATGAGCTGCGATGGGTGCACCATCACGGTGGCCGGCGCTACGAACCCGGGCATCGAGGGGTTGCTCACGGGCACCGTCCCGGCGATGCCGAAGGTGCTGCTGCACCACCCCGTGCTCTCCGTAGAGGCGGGCGCGGAGTTCATGCAGTCATTCAAGGACGCGCATGCGGGCACGCTGGGCGACGCCTACGTGGTGGTGTTCGAAGGATCCGTGCCCGACGAGCGCATCGCGGGGCGCACGGGCGGCTACTGGTCGGCGATGGGCTCGGAGGTAATGTCGGGCGAGGCGGAAGGCGGTGGCACGCGCATGGTGCCGACGACGGAGTGGTTGAGCCGCCTCGCGCCCGGTGCCGCGGCGACGATCGCCATCGGTACGTGTGCCACGTGGGGCGGCGTCCCGTCCGCCGAAGGGAATCCGACCGGCGCAATGAGCGTGATGGACTTTCTTGGCAAGGACTACCGCAGCGCGTTCGGGCTCCCGGTCATCAACATCCCGGGGTGCGCGCCGCAGGGCGACAACTTCACCGAGACCGTGTTCGCCGTTCTGCTCTTCCTTCAGGGCCTCGGGCCGCTCCCAGCGTTCGACGAGCTCGGGCGGCCCGCGTGGCTCTACGGCGAGACCGTGCATCGCGGTTGCACGCGCGCGGGCTACTACGAGGAGGGCCTGTTCGCCCACGAGTACGGGGGCGCCGAGTGCCTGGTCGAGATCGGCTGTTGGGGACCGGTGGTGAACTGCAACATCGTGAAGCGCGGAGCGATCAACCACATGGGTGGGTGTATGGAGGCTGGCGGCGTGTGCATCGCGTGTACGATGCCCGGCTTCCCCGACAAGTTCTCACCGTTCTACAAGGCGCCGCCGGGTGGCGTCATCTCGACGAGCATGTCGCGGGGGGTGGGCGGCGTGATACGGCGACTCCGCCGTCTCAGCAACCGCCACGCGAACCGCGAGCAGCGTTGGGACACTACCAATCATGTGCCGAGCGGGTGGGCGAACCTACCGGGGCAGACCGTTGGGCTCAAGGCGATGGAGTACTTCTACAAGAAGTGGCAGCACTGGGGCGCACGGCCGCCCGGACGGAAGCCCGGCGAGGAGGAGCGCCTGTGGGGCGCCACACGCCCCGGCAAGCGCAGCGACTATCTTGACGACAGCACGGCGGAGGGTGGTCCATGACGGACGCAGAGCTCTGGGCGGCATGGCGACTGTGGATGGGCGTCGCCGCGCTCGTCATCGTCATCGCGGCTGCGCTCCTCATCACGATCTGGCGGACCGCGCGCGGTATCCACGCCGAAGCGCTGCGCGCGCTCCGCGCCGCCAAACAGATTCGCGAGAGCACGATGCCGATCTGGGCGCTCGAGACGACCAACGATGTCGCCGGCGAGCTGCTCACGACGGTGCAGCACATCGAGCAGACGGGCGGGGCACTCGCCGCCGCCCTCGAGTCACACGCCGGCGCACGCTGAGGGGAGGTTCACATGCCCGAGCCATCCACGGACGCAATCCGCACCATCTGGACGCTGTCGCTCGTCGTGTTTGTCGTCGTGCTCGTCGTCGTGGCGGCGCTGCTCACACTCATCCTGCGCGCGGCGCGCGACATCACGGCCGGCGTGTCGGCCATCTGGAACGTGGGGCAGCGCATCGCAAATAACACGATCCACATCGCCCTCCTCGAGAAGACCAACGCGGCGGCGGAGCAGATCCTCGCCTCCGCGGCGGGCGTCGCGGGCGCCACGGCCGCGGTCCAGGCGCACGCCGCCGACTGCCCTGGGTGCCCGGCCTGCGTCCTCGGGCCACGGTGGGCCCGATGAACACGTTCACGCTGCTCGCGCTGCTCTCCGTCGTCGCCGTTGCCGCGCTGTTCGTCGCCCTGGCGCTCTTCCTGGGCGCCATCACGAGCACGCTGGAGACTATCGGCGGCGAGGCGAAGGTCTACGGAGCGAAGGCGAGCTTCCTCTCCAAGATCCGTCTCGGCGTGCGGGCCATTGAAGTACAGACCGGGGCCATCGCGCCGCAGGTTACTAAGCTCAACGCCACGCTCACGTCGGTCCGCGACGGGCTCGTTGCGGTCGACAACAACCTCGCCGGCGTGATCGCCGCCGTTTCCAAACAGGAGGCCCGATGAACCCGACGCCGATGCCACACGCGGTCTACGTCATCTGGTGGGTCGGGCTGATCGTAACGCTCGTGCTCTTCGTGCCGCTTTCCGTCTACCTGCTGCACCGTACCTGGACCGCGGCGCGCTCCATCCAGCGGTACGCGTCCGAGGCGCTCACCGCCGCCGCCGGCATCGCCGGCAACACGCAGTACATCCCCGCGCTCGACGCCACCATCTCCGTCGCCGGTTCGATGCTCGGCGCGGCCGGGGGAATCGTCACGAAGCTCGACACCGCCGCCACAGTGCTCGCCGAGCGAGCGGAATGAGGAGACGCGAATGCTGCTGACACTCACTCTCGTCACCGTGGCGCTCGTCGTCGTTGCGCTCGCGGGGTATCTGATCGCCATCGCGTGGGCGCTCGTGCAGACGCGGCGGAGCGTCGCCGCCATCGCCGACGGGCTGGAAGCTGTCGCCGGCCACACGCAACCGCTTCCCGAGAAGCTCACGACCATCAACGGCGCCCTCGTGGAGCTCCTCAGCGGCCTGCGGGCCGCCGACCGCCACCTCGGGCGTGTCGCTACCGTCTTCAAGCTCGGCTGAGTAGCCGCGGAGCAACGCCCATGTGCTTCAAGAACCTCCCCATCGACTTCGACGCGCAGGGTAAGGCGTTCCTGAAGGCGGGCGCCGCCGACCCCTATTCGACCACCGCCGCCGGCCCGGCCGGCGTGCCCAAGCAGCTTACGGCTGACCGCGTGGCCGAGCTGGTGAAACGCAACGGGCACGTGAAGGACGTCGACTTCGATCCGGTCACGCGCGTCGCCGGTGCGCTCGCGTTCCACACGGTGGCCGACGTGAAGGAGCGTAAGGTGCTCGAGGCGCGCTCGGTCGCCACGCTCTTCCGCGGCTACGAGGTGATCATGATCGGCCGCGACCCGCGCGACGCGATCTTCATCACCAGCCGCGCGTGCGGCGTCTGCGGCGGCGTGCACTCCACCTGCTCGGCCCACGCGATCGAGATGGCGATCGGGTGCCAGCCGCCGCCGCTCGGGATCCTCATCCGCAACCTCGCGCTCGCGCTCGAGTTCCTCTACGACCACCCGCTACACCTGCACCTTCTCGCCGGCCCGGACTACTCGGCCGCGATCGTGGTGGGTACGAACCCCTCGCTCATCGAGCGCGCCCGGCACACCGACACGCGGCACGCGGAGGTGCATGGTTACCGCACGATGCTCGACCTGATGACGGATCTCAATCCGCTCAGCGGCGGCCTCTACCTCGAGGCGCTACATATGACACGCGTCGCGCGTGAGGCGTACGTGCTGATCTGCGGCAAGTACCCGCACCCGCAGACCATCGTGCCGGGCGGCATGAGCTCGACCATCACGCTCACAGTGATGAACGAGATGTACGTGCGCCTGAGCCAGTTCTTCGATTACGGAAAGAAGATCGCCCGCATCTGGGACGACATCACCGACTTCTTCTACGAGGCGAATCCGGCGTACCGTCAGGTCGGCGCGCGGCGCGCGAACATGATCGACTCCGGAATCTTCGACGACCCGGACGCGTACGACACGACCTACAAGAACGCGAACGTCTGGGGGAACAGGCGCTGGGCGACGCCGGGCGCGATCGTCGAGGGCGAGCTCGTGACCACCGATCTTCAGACGCTCAACATGGGGATCGAGGAGTTCGTCGACCACTCTTACTACGACGAGTGGACCGGCGACGGCCACCGGCAGCGCTTCCCGACGGACCCGGCGGGGCACCCGCTGTCGCCACACCACCCGTGGAACAAGGTCACAAAGCCCAAGCCGTCGGGGCAGAGCTGGAAGGACAAGTACACCTGGGACACCACCCCGCGATGGGACCGACTTGGCATGGAGGCGGGTTGCTACGCGCGGATGTGGAATACCGCCGTCGCCCGCAAGCTCCCCGACAATCCCTTCATCGTGTCGACCGGCAGCTCGCTCAAGGTCCGCCTGCCACGGGGCAAGCTGCCCGAGACCGAGATCGAGTGGCAGGTGCCTGACGTGTGGAACGCCTTCGAGCGCAACCGCGCGCGCGCGTACTGCGTGGGCTACACGGCCATGATCGCGATGAACAACTGGATGGCAGCGATGGAGCGCCTGAAGGATGGCGACACTAAGACGTCAACCAAGTTCGAGATCCCCAAGCGTGGCGAACAGGTCGGCGTCGGCTTCTGGGGCGCCGGCCGCGGTTACCTGACGCATCACCTCGTGCTCGACCGCGGTGCCGTGTCGAACTACCAGATCGTCACGCCGTCCACCTGGAACGCGTCGCCCACCGACCGTTGGGGGCAGCCGGGCCCCTACGAGGAGGCGGTGATGAACACTCCGCTCCTGGAGGAGACCACCGACGCCGAAAAGTTCCGCGGCATAGATATACTGCGCGCGATTCGCAGCTTCGATCCTTGCATGCCGTGCACGACGCACATCCAGTCGGAAGCAGGGCTGATCACACGCGAGGTCAACACGTGCGCTTGCGGTCTGGAGGACTAGGCGATGGCGGCGATGCGGGTAGTGATTGGGGGTGTCGGCTATCGAAACCTGCGCGATCATTCGCTGGGCATTGTCATGAGCGACTCTCTCACCGCGGAGGCGAGGCCGCCGGTGTTGCTGGTCGAGGATCTGAGCTACAACCCGGTCGCGGTGGCGCAGTGGTTCACCGACGAAGCGCGCGACACGCCGATCACGCGCGCGATCTTCGTCTCGGCTGTGGCGCGTGACGACGGCCGCCGCGCCGGGGCGATCTCTGCCTATCGATGGGATCGCGTGCTGCCGTCACCCGACGACATCCAGCGTGCAGTCGCGGATGCGGTCACCGGTGTCATTAGCCTCGACAATACGCTGATTGTCACGGCCTGGATGGGCACGCTTCCCGAGGAGGCGATCGTCGTCGAAGTCGAGCCGTTGGAGCATGCTTTCGGTAACGAGCTGAGTGCAGCGGTCGCGTCCGCGTATGCCGATGCGCGGCAGTTGGTCCTCGATCTCGCGACCGATGAAGAACTGGGACGGACGCTTCCCGTCCAACCGCTTGGCGGCCGGTCGGCTTCTACGGGGAGCGTTGTACGATGAGTGCGGCCCAGCGCTCGGTCGAGGATGCGAATCCCGACGCGAGCATCGGAGTGGAGTCGAGCGACATGCTGGCCGAGGTCGAGCAGCTCCTTGCCCGCCTGAACGCGCACCCCGACTCTGCAGTAGGCGAGATGACGACCGCGCTACTCGATCGAATCGACGCCGTGCACCGCACGGCGCTCGCACACCTGATGGGGGCCATCCAGTCCATGGCTGGGGAAGCGTTCATCAATCGTCTGACGGCGGATCCGGCCATCAGGCTGCTGTTGATGTCGTACGACCTGCTGGCGGTCGACCGGCGGACGCTGGCCGAGGAAGCGCTCGATGCCGTTCGCGGGCACCTCCACTCGCACGGCATCGATGTCGAGCTGGTAGAGGTGCTGGGCGGGGTCGTGTCGGTGCGCCTGCACGGTGCACCGCCGTCCACAGAGGCCGCGTATCCCGGAATACTGCGCGATCTGGAGGACGCACTCCGCTCGGGGCTGCTCGGTTTCCAGGAGCTCGAGGTACGCGATGGATCCGATTCCAGCCCACAGCGCAAGGACTCCGTGTTCTTCCCGCGTCAGGCACTGCAGCGCGCCCAACGGCCTGTTTATCGAGAGGTCTGTCGCGCCGAGGAGCTCGCGCCGGGAAGGATACGCGGCGCGACCGTGGATGGGGTGGGCGTTCTCGTGGCACGTATCGGAGATGAGGTCCACGCCGTGCGCAATGCGTGCGGCGAGAGTCCGCTTCCGCTGGACTACAGCACTCTGGAAGGAACGGAGTTGCGCTGTAGCTGGCACGGTTGTCGGTACGACATCCGGACGGGCCATCGACTCGATCGTCCCGACGCCGGACCCGAGGAGCGACTGAGCGTGCTGCCAGCGCGCGTTCGCGACGGCATGATCGAGATCGTCGTCACCACAACGCCGTTCAGCAGCAGCGGTTCCCACTGATGAAACGCACTCTCATAGCCGGCTTCGGCAATGTACTCCGCGGCGACGACGGCTTCGGCGTCGAGGTGCTGCGCCGCCTCGGCGAACGCGGAATCGCCAGCGACGCGGTCGAGCTGTTGGAAGTGGGCACCGGGGGCATTCGGCTCGCCCAGGAGCTGCTCACACCGTTCGACCGTCTGATCATCATCGATGCGACGACGCGTGGCGGCGTACCTGGATCGGTGTACATGCTCGCGATCGACGACGTTCGAGCAACGCTCGAGATCGATCTGCACACCGCGGTGCCGTCGCGGGCACTCGAGGTGGCCAAAGCCCTTGGTGCACTGCCCAAAGAAGTCTATCTCATTGGCTGCGAGCCCGCGTCAACGGATGAGCTGACAATGGAGCTCAGCCCGGTCGTGGCTGCCGCGGTCGATCCAGCGCTCCTGGAGATCGAGAGGCTTCTCGAGAGATCGAACAGCGCGGACACGCCGCTCGACGCGAGCGGAGACGCGGCTGAGGCGGCGGGCGAGGGCATCGCCAGGGAGGATGAGCTCCTCGAGCTCCTGTATTGGTTCGAGGGAGAGGGATTCGGGGGCGTGGCAGGCATCGAGAGCATCACGCGCTTCACGGCGCTCACCGAGGCGGTGGTCCGCCGCACTCTCGATCGCTTGATGACGCGCGGGGATGTGAGGCTGGATACGGCCGCCGGTGAGGAGTACCTTCTCACCGACTCGGGGCGCCGCGAAGCAGCGCGTCGTTTCGCAGCAGAGTTCGCGCCTTTCTTGAGCCAGGGCCACGGCGAGTGCAGCGACCCCGATTGCGACTGCCACACGAGCGAGGGCGGGGCGGCCGAGTGCGCCGGGCGGGCGCAACGACACTCGCACTGATCGCCTGCTGGAATCGCCTGACCGGAAACCGAGGATGCCGATGCGCATCGCCATGGCGGGGAAGGGCGGGACCGGGAAGACGACAATCGCCGGAACGCTGGCGCGGGTTCTCGCGCGAGGAGAGCGCGAGGTTCTGGCCATCGACGCCGACACGAATCCGAACCTGGGCAGCGTGTTAGGCATTCCCGCCGCCCGCGTCCAGGAGATCGTCGGTCTCCCGAGGACTCTCATGGAGCGGCGCCCCAATGAAGACGGCACGTCGAAGGTTGTCTTCACCGCGGATCCGGAAGAAGTGATTCACGACTACGGGGTAACCGGTCCCGATGGGGTGCGCCTGCTCGTGATGGGCAAGGTGGGTCACGGGGGCGTTGGTTGAATGTGCAGTGCCCACGCCACGGTCCGTGGCTTACTCGGTGAAATCGTGGCCCGCGCGGCGAACGACCGGCATGTGATCGTCGACATGGAGGCGGGCCTCGAGCATCTGAGCCGTGGCACCGGCAGACACGTGTCGCGGCTCGTCGCTGTGCTCGAGCCGTATTACCGGTCGATGGAGACCGCTCGCAACGTGACCGCGCTCGCACGCGAACTTGGCATCTCGGATGTCGTCGCCGTCGCGAACAAGGTGCGCGACGCCGCCGACAGCTCGGCGATCGCCGACTTCTGTCGTGCCCACGAAATGCGTCTTGTCGGCGAGGTGCCTTACGACAGCGGATTGGTGGAAGCCGAACGGCGTGGCGGCGCGCCGATCGACACCGCGCCGAATTCTCCTGCCGTTAGGGCGATCGAGAGACTTGCGGGGCCGCTTTCGAGCGAGGCCGGCTAGCGTGTTGTTTGGACGCATACTTCTCACGATAGCGCTACTCTCGACTCTCTTCGGGCCGATCGGTGCCGATTGGAACGACACGCATGTGTTCAACCCCAGTTGGCCACCGCACGCCAAGTTTCATAACGTGGTAGGGCTGTTCCTCACGATTGGCTTCTCGCTCATCGGCCTTTGGCTGCTCTGGCGCAAATCGACGGACTATCTTCCCCAGCTGGTGGTGGCTACGGCGGTTCCGCTGTTGGCGTGGGGGACGTTCTTTCTAGCCGTGCTGGTACCGGGCGCCGCTGTCGAGGATCGGCCGGGTACACTGCCGCGCGTGGTCGGGTTACCGCTCAATCTGTTCGTCGCCTTGCTCTTCTCGGCTCTGGCGATCGCCGGCTACGCGATCTGCCGTCGAGCCCATAGCAGGCAGACCCGACGTTGACGTTCAACCCGTCACTCAATGAGGCGACTCTCGTGTATGCCAGCTCCTCAACTATCCTGATTCTGGCGGGAGTATCGTCGGCGTGCCTCGCATCAGTGGCAGCTCACAAGCAGACGCCACGACGCTCGGTCGTTTCGCAGAATGAGCTTCAAGTGATCTTGGATAGAACGCGAGCTAAGCACGAGTTGCCAGGCCTGGCAGTAGCCGTCGTGCGCGGCGACGGTTCGTCTATGACGGCACGAATGCCCGCGTATACCCAGTTCGGACCGGGACGTCTCGAACAGTTGAAAGCAGCCGCTTGACGACTCATACGTGCTTCCAATGGCGCTATGGCCTGCCGGCGCTGTGAATGCGTCGATCGGTGATATGGCAAAGTACGTGGCCGATCAACTGAGCGGGTTGAACGGTGGGCGCGCACTACTACGTCGCTCGTACTACGAACGACTGCACCGGACGCTGGATGGTTCAGAAACAGGGTTCACGATAGGCTGGGGGGTGCGGCGAGACCCTCGATTGGGTGTCGTACATTACGGTGCAGGCAGCGGCGGCACGTTTTTCGTGCGCATCTTCGTCATTCCCGACCGACAGATCGCGCTAGTCGCCGCGGTAAACAGCGGGGAGGCTGGGCCCGCGACACGCGACCTCTTTGACGAACTCCTCGCTGCGCACAGTGTCAAACACGAGCCGTAGCGGCGGCCTAACTTTTGACTGGAGCTGATGAGCCGCCGTATTTTCGTCCGCCGACCCCGCCGCCTCGCACGCGTCTACACTGGCGACGTGTCGGACGTGAGGGCAGCTCGCAGCTGAGTCGAAGATCCGTTCGACGACCTGATACCCTGCGCCAATCCCACTCATCCGATTGAGCGCCTCCGCCACTCCCGTATAGCCTTGGCGTGGATGGGGTAGTGGCCGTACGAGTCTGCTCGCAGCCGACGGCGGAATCGCGTCTCTCGCGTGAACAGCTCCTCGGGCGCAGCGCGGACGTACTCCCTGAGCCGCGCGTGCACCTCATGGTGCTGGCCAAGAACCTCGGTGAGTGAGAGGTGTCGTCTATTCTCGGTCATCAGAGCGTTGAAGGCGTCGATGCCGGCGTACGTCACAAAGTAGCGCGGAGGCCTGCCCCCCTCGCGGATGAGCGGTAGGTGCTTCAGCGCCTCCTCCTCCCACCAGGTCACATGCGCGATGAGGTCGCGCACCGACCACTTGCCCGTGACGCCAGGGATCAGCAACTGCGAGTCCGACAGGCCGGCGTACGACTCCTCGAGCTCCGCCCGTGCCGCGTCGAGCCGCTTCAACACCTGCTGCGTATTCATGGATTTCCCCCGCGCACACGCGGTTGGGTCGCCGCCTACTTCGCGTCGTGGAAGATCACGCCGGCGGTGTGGCGATGTCCGGAGCGGATCCGGCTCACCCCGTGCCGCAGGTTGACACGGTAGTTACCGCGCGTCCCTTTAACCGGGCGGTGACTCACGGCGAAGATCACCCCGTCGCCCTGGCGCAGCGGGACGACTTCCGCTCGTGACTGCATTCGCGGCCGCTGCTCGGTCAGCACGAACTCTCCGCCCGTAAAGTCCCGCCCGGGCTCGGACAGAAGGAACGCCACCTGGAATGGGAAGACGTGCTCTCCGTAAACGTCCTGGTGCAGGCAGTTGTAATCGTCCGCGCCGTACTGCAGTAGGAGCGGAGTCGGCCGAGTCTGGCCAGCCTTGTGGCATTGCTCGATGAAGGCCGCGTGCTCGTCAGGATATCGCACATCGATGCCCATCGCCGCGTTCCACCGGTCCGCGACCGGCGCCAAGCGCTGATAGATCGACGTGCGGAGGTCCAAGATGATGTCGGGCAGTGGGTAGGAGAAATACTTGTACTCGCCCCGTCCGAAGCCGTGCCGGGCCATCACGATGTGGCTCCGGAAGTGGCCTACGCCCCCTCCCTCGTAAAGAGCGGCGATGGCGTCACACTCCTCGGGTTGCAGCACCCCCTCGAGCATCGCCCACCCGTACGCATCGAGGTGCGCCTCGGCGCGCGTCCAGTCGATCAACTCCACGCGCGCGGCGATGGGCTCTCCGATCGCGGCCATCTGGTGTTCCTGAACCGCGGCAGTCACGTGGCTGCCTCCCTATCGAGCAGCGCGCGCTTGCGCTCGACGCCCCACCGGTAGCCCGACAGTTGGCCATCACTTCTCACGACGCGATGGCATGGGACGATGACGGCCAGCGAATTCGCAGCGCACGCCTGCGCCACTGCTCGGACCGACTTCGGTAGTCCGATGCGGATGGCGATGTCGGTGTAGCTCGCGGTGGATCCTGCCGGAATCTCGCGTAATGCCTGCCAGACGGTTCGCTGGAACTCCGTGCCGCGCAGATCGATCGGCACTTCCAAGCCGCTCGCCGGCGATTCGATAAAGGCGATCACACGCGCGGCGAGCGCGCCCACTTCGGCGTCGCCGTCGGTTATCGTGGCTCGCGGGAAGCGACCTTGCAGCTCACGCCCCAGCGCCTCGCGATCATCGCCGATCAGCACTGCGCTGACCCCCTTGTCGCTCCCCGCCACCAGGACCATGCCCAGCGAGGAGTTGCCGACGGTGAAGCGGATGCTAACGGGGTCGCGCGCCGTTGGACGCGCGCGGGGACTCCGAAGTGCTGCATGGTTCGTCATGGTCCTCTCAGTGTCAGCGACGGGTAATTAGGTCCGTCTTCACATGACAATCTAGACGCACCCAACCTTCGCGTCTCGCCATTTTCGGACAGCCAAGCCGAGGCGTCGGGAGGAAACGAGTCGTCGTCGTGCCGGCGTAGTCTTGCCGAAGGATTCCTTGTCTGAAAACGGCTAGATGTCCGTCGCGACACGGATTATAGTGAACCCTCACGCTCCACGCTCCACGCTCCACGCTCCACGCTCCACGCTCAACGCTCAACGCTCAACGCTCAACGCTCAACGCTCAAGGCATGACCCAAGACCCCGCCGCGCTATACAACGCGTACGCATCACGCGACCCTCGTTTCGACGGGGTGTTCTACATCGGTGTGACGTCGACGCGCATCTACTGCCGGCCCGTCTGCACTGCCAAGACGCCGGAGGCTGCGAACTGCCGGTTCTTCGACAGCGCCGCGGCCGCTGAGAAGGCGAAATTTCGCCCGTGTCTGCGCTGCCGACCCGAGCTCGCACCCGGAAACGCGCCGGTGGACGACGCCCGCCGCATCGCCAGCCTGATCGCCCATCGCATCGACGAGGGCATGCTCGACGACGGGGCGAAGTTGGAAGAGATCGCGATGCGGTTCGGCTGGAGCTCGCGGCAGATCCGGCGCATAGTACAGAAGGAGCTCGGCGTGTCACCGATCGAGCTGGTGCTCACCCGGCGCCTGCTCCTCGCCAAGCAATTGCTCACCGAGACGCCGCTGCCGATCACTCAGGTCGCCTACGCCAGCGGGTTTTCGAGCGTGCGCCGATTCAATGATGCGTTCAACGGCCGATACGGTATGCCGCCCACGCGTTTCCGGAAGGCGACGGATGGTGCGACGAGCACGGCGGGATCCGCCGGCGCATTCACCCTGCAACTGACTTATCGTCCGCCGTTCGACTGGCCCGGGATCCTGCGATTCTTGGGCGCGCGCGCAATGAAGGGCGTCGAGTGCGTGACGGATGATGCATACGTTCGAACCGTACAACTGGGCGATCATCGCGGTTGGATACACGTGCGCCACCGCGCCGAGCGGCGGGCGCTCCTCGTCGAGCTCTCGCATTCGCTCACGCCGGTGCTGCCTGCACTGCTCGGACGACTGCGACATCTCTTCGACCTGAGCGCGCGTCCCGACGTCATCGCCGCTCACCTCGCACAGGATCCGTTGCTGGCCGACGCCGTGGTGAGGAATCCGGGCCTGCGGGTTCCCGGCGCCTTCGATGGGTTCGAGCTCGTGGTGCGCGCCATACTCGGCCAGCAGATAACGGTGAAAGGCGCGACCACGCTCGCGGGGCGCTTCGTGGATGCGTTCGGCGAGGCGATCGAGACGCCGCACGCGGGGCTGGATCGACTGTGTCCGTCGCCGCAACGGATCGCGGAGGCGACGGTGGAGGAGCTGGCGGCGCTCGGCATCATCCGGACACGCGCGCGGAGCATCCTCGCGGTCGCTGAGGAGATCGCGTCCGGGCGGCTGAAGCTGGAGGCAGGCGGCGATCCCGACCGCACGATCGAGCAACTCGTCGCCCTGCCTGGCATCGGCGCGTGGACGGCGCAGTACATCGCCATGAGAGCGCTCGGGTGGCCCGACTCCTTCCCAAAGGAGGACGCGGCGCTGCGGAAGAATCTCGGAGGCGTGAGCCCTGCTCGGGCGGAAGAGCTGTCGCAGTCATGGCGGCCGTGGCGAAGCTATGCCACCCTGCAGTTGTGGCAGAGCGAGCGCCCCACGCAGGCGTAGCAACATGGGGTTCCCGTCGTCTGCGGAGCTGATACTTGACGTATCAATGATTGATACGTACGTTAATGGTCGTGACACCGGTTTCGCAACGCGCTGCCGCGGTTCAATGGACTCGCCGCGCATCCCAGGCCCAGCAGGCGCTGGTGGCGCTGTATCGCGCCGCCGACGGCGTCCGGACGTTCATGGAAACGGTCATCGAGCCGTATGGGATCACCGGGCAGCAGTACAACGTCCTTCGCATCCTTCGGGGCGCAGAGGCGGATGGCTTACCCACGCTGACGATAGCCGAACGGATGCTCGAGCGGGCACCGGGCATTACGCGGATGATCGATCGCTTGGAGACGAAGGGGCTCGTGGTCCGCGAGCGCCGACCCGATGACCGCCGCTGCGTGTACTGTCGCATAACGGGGAAGGGGCTGGAACTCCTCAAGCGGCTGGACCGGCCCGTGGAGGAGGCTGACCGGGCGGTGTTCGCCGCGCTTGCACCCCGCGAGCTCGGACACCTCATGACGCTGCTCGCCCGCGTACCGACGCGCCGAGGGGCGGATTAGCAGCCCCCGGTAGCAAGGGGGAACCCGCAGCCGACACTGCGCGTTTGGCGAGAGAATGCTTTACTAGTCAACAATAGTCATGTCATCTTAACACCCACACCGGAGCGCATCATGACGGGCTACGACCAGGAAAAAGCCAAGGGGTTCTTCGCGGAGAAGGTCGCGTTCACCACCGGCACGCACGAGGTACTCGGAATGATCCAGCGCGGTGACGACAATGTCATCGTAGACGTGCGGCTCCCCAGCGACTACCGCACGGCCCATGTCCCCGGCGCCGTCAACCTGCCGAACGGGAGATGGCATACCGCAGCAGGGCTCTCCCGGGACAAGCTCAACGTGCTCTACTGCTATTCCCAGACGTGTCACCTCGCGGCGCAGGCGGCGGCCGAGCTCGCGTCGCGCGGCTACCCCGTGATGGAAATGGAAGGGGGCTTCGCGACCTGGGAGGTGAGCGGCTACGCGGTCGAGTCCAGCGGGGCCGAGTCCAAGTCCGTTGCCGCGGCCCGCTGATCGCACGGCGCGCCGGCTGTGGTGGCG
>JALZIF010000126.1 GCA_030860435.1 Gemmatimonadota bacterium
GGCCTGTCGTCGCTGACCTGCCCGGCGCCGCGCGCGACGCCCAACGCGTCGCCGCGGAATCCGCGGCCGACACACTGACGACTCCCCCCAACGCGGTACCGCCGTTGGGCTCGCTTGCGCCGCCGAATGACATGGCCGCGGCTGGAAACACGACGGCCATTGCGCGTCTCGCCGCGCTCCGCATCGACGCGCCCGACAGTGCCGCGGTCTCCGTCAATGGCGCACGCGTCGGCCGTGGATATTGGGCCAAAGACTCGCTGCCGCCAGGGATGTATACGGTAGGGGCGATTCTCCCCGCAGTCGATGGATGCATCGCGGCGCGGCAAAGCCGGCGGATACGCGTTCTCGAGGGGGAAACAACGCGCGTCACGCTTCGGCCCCGCGCCTGCGGCTACCTGATCATCAACGCCGGGCAGCCAGGTGCCGACTACACGATCACGGCGCTAATCGGCGGCGGGGAGCCGGTATCGGGGCGACTCGTTCGCGCCGAGGACCAGGTGCTCCTTCCCGAAGGCACCTACCGTCTGCGCGTTTCGGCGCCAGGGTGCGAATCGTACACGAGCGATTCGATTCGCGTCGCCCCGATCGAGGCTTCTAGAAAGTGGTTCCGCCTCGACTGTGGCTCGTCCGACACGAGCGACTGACCGGCGAAGTCTCTAGCGCGCGACCTCCGCCGCCGCAGCGCCGAGACCCGCGCCAGCGAGAAGTGCGAACCAGAAACCGCGCCGGCGGTACCACGGCGTCGCTGGCACCTCGATCACGGCGACGTGACGCGGCCTGACGTCAGTGGTCTGCGCCGTGATCAGCGCAGTCGCCGCGCCCCCGCGCACTTCCATCACGCGAAACCGCGCCACGAGTGTGTCGTGGCGCGTCGGGTCAACCGCCTGCCCGGTGCGGCCGGGACGCACCCAATCGTGGGCCCCGATCGGGAACACGATCGTGCTGTCGCCGACGGACGTGATGAAGAAGCGAGCCGGCGGTCGGCGCTGCGCGGTTGCCGGCACCCACGCCCAGGCCGTGCAGAGTGCGATCACCAACGCGGCCTGGCGCGCGGTCACAGGTGGCGGCTAATGTCGTTGAAGAGGGCAAATACGACGAGCATCACGATCGCAGAGAGACCGGCGTAGGCGATGTACTGCCGAGTGCGGTCACTGAACGCCCGGCCGCGGGCCGACTCCGTGACGTTGAGCAGAATCTGCCCGCCGTCCAGGATCGGGATCGGGAGGAGGTTGAAAACAGCGAGGTTGACGCTGATGATCGCGAGAAAGCGCAACAGGTCGTAGAGGCCCTGCTTGGCCGCCGCCTGCGACTCGGAGGCGATCTGGATTATCCCGCCAAGCTGACGGGGAGAGACCGCGCCGGTTACGAGCTGCTTCAGAGTGCTTACAACCGTGGTCGTGATGAACGCCGTCTCCCCCCACCCGTTGCTGACCGCTTCGGCAAATGACACGGGCTGGAACTGTCGCGGCCACTGTGGAATCGCGCCGATCTTCCCAACGGTGCGCGTAGTGTCGGCGCGGGGATCGGCCTCGGTCCGGGCGACGGGGGTCACGGCGATCTGCCGTCGCTCTCTGTCGCGCACGATGTCCAGCCGAATCTGGCGCCCCGCCGACGGTTCGATGGCGTCGACCAGCTCCCCCCACGTCGTGACCGGCCGCCCGGCGACGGCGACAATGCTGTCCCCCGCCTCGAGCCCCGCGCGCGCGGCCGGGTCTCCATCCTGTACGCCGCCGAACACCGGGGGGAGCGCCGGCTCCAGCGCGCCGAGCACCTCGCGCCGGGTCGGCTCCCCATCGCCGCCGACGGGAATCACCACTTCGCCGCGCTCCATGCCGAACCGGATCGCCGGCGATAGTGAGTCGCGCACGGCCGCCAGGATGATATCGTCCCAGGTGCGGACGGGTGCACCGTTCACGCTGGTGATGACATCACCCGGTCGGATCTGCTCGGAGAGGCGCGGCGCCGCAGCCACCGGCTGCACGGCCCCGACGGTCCGCGTGGCGATCGCAGCGCGCCCGTACAGCACGTACGTAGATGTAAGGACGACGAAGCCGAGGACGAGATTCATCGTCACCCCGGCAATCATGATCAGCAGCCGCTTCGGGAGCGACTTGGACTCGAACAACCTGTGCTCCGGCACCGGCTTCGGCCCGAAGGGGGCCATCGCGTTGGCGTCGTAGTATCGAGGCAGCTTCGCGCGAGGCGTCAGGTTGTTCTCGTCCGCCAGCTTCACGCCGCTTCCACCCACAGTGTCCAGCTCGACCGGACGCTCCGCCCCGCCCTCCAGCGCCGCCATCGGCTCGTCCTCGCGGGATGCCATTCGGACGTACCCGCCGAGTGGGATAGCGGCGAGAATGTACTCGGTCTCCCCCCACTTCCGGCTCCACAATGCGGGGCCAAAGCCGATCGAGAAGCGTGGCGCGTAGACGCCAACCCACTTGGCGGCCAGGAAGTGCCCGAGCTCGTGGATGAATACCACGACCCCGAACACGAAGATGATAGCAAGGGTGGACTGCAGGAGCTCTAGCATCTGAATAGGTCTCTCACGTGTTCGCGAGCGCGAGTATCGGCGGCGAGGAGCGCCTCCCGGCTCCCTCCCTCGCTACCGGCCAGGGCGTCCAGCGCCTCGCCAATGGCGCGCGGAATGTCGTCGAAGCCGATGACATCGCGCAGGAAAAGCGCCACCGCCTCCTCATTCGCCGCATTGTAGACGGCTGGCGCCGCTCCACCGGCGCAGCCGGCGTGGATTCCTAGCCGGAGCGCGGGGAAGTCCTCGTGGCGCACACGCTCGAACGTCAACGGCGACAGCTCGACGGGGTCGAAAGGAGGTACCCCGGTGTCGGGCAGGCGTTCTGGGTGAGTGAGGGCGTACAACACCGGAAGCTCCATGCTCGGCGCGCCCGCCTGAGCGAGTACACTCCCATCGACGAGCTCCACCATCGAATGCACGACGCTCTGCGGATGCACGACGACCTCGATTTGGTCGTACCCTAGTCCGAAGAGATAATGTGCCTCGATCACCTCGAGAGCTTTGTTCGCGAGCGTAGCACTGTCGACGGTGATCTTTCGCCCCATCCGCCAGGTCGGGTGCTGCAGCGCGTCGGCGGCGGTCGCGCGGGCGATTCGCTCGCGAGGCCACGCTCGAAACGGTCCGCCCGACGCGGTAAGGATTACCCGACGGACGTCTGCCCGTGACCGGCCGGCCACGCACTGGAGAATCGCGGAATGCTCGCTGTCCACGGGAATGATCTCGCCGCCGCCGGCTCGGCAGGCCGCGGCGACTAGCTCGCCCGCCATGACGAGCGTCTCCTTGTTGGCGAGCGCGACGCGCTTGCCCGCGGCGAGCGCGGCGAGGGTCGCGTCGAGCCCGACGGCGCCGACGACGGCGTTGAGAACGATATCGACATCGTCGCGCGTCGCTGCCTCGGTGAGACAGCCGACGCCGGCCCGCCACGAGGCCGGATCCGAACCGGACTCACCGACCAGTCCCACGTACGTCGGCCGGAACAGCTCCGCCTGCTCGCGCAACAGCGCCGCGTTTGTGAATGCGGTGAGCGCGGCGACGTGGAACCGATCGCGGTGCCGCGCCAGCACGTGGAGCGCGGTAGTCCCGATCGAGCCGGTGGAGCCGAGGATCGCGACGCCTTTGGTCACCGCTGCACCGGTAATAGACGGAGGACTGTGAGAAGCCAGTACGACATCGGGAGTACGAAGAGCAGGCTGTCGATGCGATCGAGCACTCCGCCATGCCCAGGTATGATGCGCGACGCGTCCTTCACTCCAGCCTCGCGCTTGATGAGCGACTCGGCGAGGTCACCGACGACGGCGGCAACACTGACAACAGCGCCAAAGAGGAGAATGGCTCCGGGGGAGAACGAGAGCTGTGCGTGGGGGATCAGCACGTGTCGCTCGTACAGCCAAGCGAAGAGCATCGCGATCACGAGCCCGCCGGCGGCCCCCTCGACCGTCTTTCCGGGACTCACCGCCGGCATGAGCTTCCGCCGCCCGAAGCGCCGCCCGACGAAGTAGCCGCCAGTGTCGGCCGACCATGTGAGGAGAAGAGGCAGCAAAAGGACCGCCGCCCCCGCGCTTCGACCCACCGCGTACGGATGGTAGCGAAGCGCGTACGCGAAGCTGAGCATCCCTCCTGTATAAACGATGCCGGTGAGGGTCACCGCGACGGACGCGAGCGGCCGGCCGCCGGGGCCGCGGCGCCAGATAGCGAGGCCGAAGATGCCGAGGAACAGCACCGCGCCAGCGCTGAGCGGAACGGTATAGATACCCAGGTATGCGGCGTGGACGACGAGCGGAAGGAGGGCGGCGGCCGGGACTCCGATCGCGTCGAAGGCGGATACTCCGCTGGCGCGTGCGATGCGGTAGAACTCCCACGCGGCAAGCGCCGCCGTGATGGCGAGGAGAGCGGCGAGCGCCCAGTCGCCATACCACCCGGCAGCGGCGGCGAGGAGGGCGAGCGCGAGGCCGGCGACGACGCGCCTGACGAGCTCCGGCGCTGCCACTACGCGGTCACGCGCCCGAAGCGGCGCTCCCGATTCTGAAAGTCGAGAATAGCCCCGTACAGATCGCGGCGCCCGAAGTCGGGCCAGAGCACCTTGGTCACGAACAGCTCGGTATACGCGAGCTGCCAGAGGAAAAAGTTCGAGATGCGGCGCTCGGCATTGATCGCGACGTGGCGCGGGACGACGCCGGAAACGCGAATACGGGCGAGGAGGTCCGCGGTGTCCACCCCCGCTCAGACTTCCATGATCTCAGCTTCCTTCGCCTTGAGCATGCCGTCCAACTTGTGAATATGGTCGTCGTGCAGCTTCTGAAAGTCCTTCTCGGCATGCTTCTTGTCGTCCTCCGAGACCTTATCGAGCTTCTTCACCCTGTCGCGCGCTTCGGTGCGGGCGTGCCGGACGCCGATCCGACCCTCCTCGGCGAGCTTGTGGACCACCTTCACCAGCTCGCGACGCCGTTCCTCGTTGAGTGAGGGGAGCGGTACACGGATTATGCCCCCCTGACTCGACGGGTTGAGGCCAAGGTCCGAGTCGCGGATCGACTTCTCGATCGCCGACGTCTGTGACTTGTCGTAGGGCGTGACTAGGAGAAGACGCGGCTCTGGCGCCGAGATCGTGGCCACCTGCGTGATCGGGAGCGAGCTCCCCCACGCGTCGACGCGCACGGTGTCGAGCAGTGAGGTAGTCGCCTTCCCGCTCCGGATCGACGCGAATTCCTTGCGCGAGTTCTCGATCGCCCTCTCCATCGCCGCGCGGCACGACTTCGTGATCTCCGCGATGGTGCCTCCCGTAACGACACTCATTGAACAATCGTCCCAATACGGTCGCCGCGCAGCGCGGCCGCGACGGCGCCGTGACGTTGAATGTTGAGCACGATGATCGGGAGTGCGTTCTCCTTGCACAATGTGATGGCTGTCTGGTCCATCACGCCCAGCTCCCGCGCGATCACGTCGCGATAACTCAGCTCTTCGTACAACACCGCGGCCGGGTCCTTCTTCGGGTCAGCGGAGTAGACCCCGTCGACGCTGGTTGCCTTGATGATGACGTCCGCCTTCATCTGGATGGCGCGGAGCGCCGCAGCCGTGTCGGTGGAAAAGTACGGGTTGCCCGTCCCAGCCGCAAAGATGACCGTCCTCCCCTTCTCGAAGTGTCGAAGGGCCCGGCGGCGGATGTACGGCTCCGCGACCTCCTGCATGCGGATGGCGGTCATCACGCGTGTCTGAATCCCCTTGCGCTCGAGCAG
>JALZIF010000132.1 GCA_030860435.1 Gemmatimonadota bacterium
ATCGGCGGCCGCAGAGCAAGTTCACGGAGCGCCCCGCGCTCCCAACACGGGCTCGGCCTCACCGCCCCTCCCGCCGGATGCGCTCCGCGGCTGCGTCAACTCCTGCACCATCGTCCTCGAGCGCAACAGCGCCGGCCGCGCCTGTTCGGCGGGCGCGAGATCGGTCAGCTCCGCTGGGTCCGTCGTGAGGTCGTACAGCTCCTCGCGGCCATCTCCGTTTCGGATGTAATGGTGCGCCGACTCGATGAGGGACTTCATGTCCCCCTTGGTCACCGGAACGTGCCTCGCGGTGTTGATCCCCTTCCGCACCTCGGAAAGCAAAGGATCGCCCCGCGCCGCCGGGTCGCTCCACATCGCGGCCAGCGACGTCCCCGGAATGCGTTGCTCGTCGCGCGCGCGGACCAGATCGAGCACCGTGGCCGGGAGCGACCTGAGCGTCGCGAACCGCGCGACCCGCCGCCCCTCGGGAACGCGCCCGGGGAACGAGATCACGAGCGGCACGTGTATGAGCGGCATGTACAGGCTGTTCCCGTGCGCGAAGAGGCCATGTTCGCCTAGCTGCTCCCCATGGTCCGACGTGATGATCACGAGTGTGTTGTCCAGGAAACGGCGCCGCTCGAGCTCGTCGAAGAGCTCGCCGAGCTCCCGGTCCTGCGAGGCGATCGCGGCGTCGTAGGCGTTCTTATCGTAGCTGGACGGCTTGTCCTCTCGCCGAAGCTCCGCCTCGTCGATCCCGGTCCGCCTCCTCGCGTTGCGCCCCAGCCCCAACGGTCGCTCGGTCACCCCGAACTGGCGCCTGAACTCGGCCGGCGGCGTGTAAGGCCAGTGCGCGTCGAAGTAATTGACGAAGGCGAAGAACGGGCGGTCCTCGTTCTCGTCAAGCCAGGAGAGCACGTCGCCGGTGATGTCATCCGCTTTCTTTCGCCCTAGAAACTCGAAGTTTCCGATGATTCCGCGAAAGAAGTTGGCGCTGAAGCCCGGACGCCCGGCGAATATGAGGAAGCCCAACGAGGAGCTGTTCAGCATCTGGCCGAGGCCGACCGTGTAATCCTCGTAATGCGCGAAGCCGCGGTCCAGCCCGTGCTCGTAGCTCCCGTAGAATGTGTTGGCGACGAACCCGGCCGTTAGATAGCCGCGCTCGGCCAGTACCTCGGCGAGCGTCGGGTACGTCTCGTCGAGCGGAACCTGCCAGTCCGCCGACATCTCGTGCGGAAAGCGCCCCGTGAACATCGAGCCATGCGATGGGAGCGTCCACGGCGCGGTGGCGATCGCGTTGTCGAAGATGATTCCGCGCATCGCGAACCGGTCCAGCGCGGGTGACGTGGGACGATCGTACCCGTAGAGGCCAAGCGAGGCCGCGCGAACCGTGTCCAGGATTATGAGTAGCACGTTCGGCGCGCCGTCCTGAGCGGACGGGAGCGCGGAGATGAGTCGGCGTTCCTTCCACCACATCGAGCCCGTAACACCGACGCCGATCGCGACGACGAGCACCGCCATCCACCCCGTGGTGCGGCGCGTGAAGCGCCGAAAGCCGTCGGGATTCGCGGCGATCATTCGCGCCGCCTGCACGCCGAAGCCGATGGCCAGGACCAACATCGCCACGCGGTGCAACCGGTGGTACATGAACACAAGCCCGAGCATCGCCATGAAGGCGAAAAACCCTGCCGCGAAGTGGAGAGGGACCAAGCGTGGCCAGCGCGACGCGAGGAGCGCGAGCCCAAGCGCGGGTACCGCGAAGATCAGAAGATTGGCCGTTGGCGCCATCCAGGCGAAGTGCTGGCTGAGCATTATGACGTGGCCGAGCGCCAGCTTTCGCGTCACCAGCACGGCGGCCTCCAGCAGTCCGCCGGCGAGCGCGAACCAGGCCGCCGCCACGATGATCGCCATGCCGTTCCCCGGGTCCGTCACAATCTTCATGCGTCTGTCTCAGTCGAAAAGTGCGTGGAAGAGCGAACAGCGGGAGGAAGTGGGCCAGGCGAGAGCGAGCGCCGAGTCTATCGGCGACTCTCCGTGCGGCCATTCCCCGTTCCAGGCTTCAGCAACGACGGGTCCGCCCGTAACGCATCGAAGAGCGCGTCGGCGATCACCTGGTGCCCCTTGGCGTTGGGGTGGCGGTCGAACGGGGCCACCTGCAGCGCCTCGAGTGAGTGCCCCTCGTATACGTCGGAGAGATTCAGCACCGTGAAGCCCGCGTCGCGGCCGAAGCGGATGAACGATTCGCGCTCCGCGGGATCGGGCCCCGGCTCCGGCATTTCGAGGTAGACCCAGACGGGGCGGGCACCCCGCTCCCGCGACACCTCGGCGATCCGCTGGTAAGTCCGCGCCAGGAGCTCATTCCGGAAAGGCCGCAGCCGCGCCACGGCGAGGTTCTTATCAGTCGTTCCCTCGATTCCGGCCTCACGTACGATCGCACGAACGAAGTCGTACGGGATCTCGACCCCTTCGGCAACAGCGTGCCCAACGTGCGTCACGATGTCGAAGTCGTTCACCGCATGCGCCATGACCAGCACCACATCAGGCTCGAAATCCAGAACCTTCGTCTCGAGAAGCCGGAGATGCTGCGTCGGCCGATACCGGGAGACGGCGAAGTTGAGGATCTCGTAACGCTCGCCGGTCCGCGGCGCGACTTCCCGGTTCAGCCGTTGTTCGACGAGCGCCTCGAACGTGTCCTCGTTCCGGACGCCGTCCCCCATTGCGTACGACGGGCCGAGGAGCGCGACGCGGACTGTCCCCGGCGGTGGCACCTTCGCGTAGTCGTCGTCGCGCATACCCCACCGGTTGGTCCGGAAAGGCGCGCCGCGGTACATGATCTCGACCGAGGGAAGCAGCTCGATTCGCAAGAAGTCAGTGGTCCGCCGCGTCGCGCCCGACTCGCTGATGATGCGCCAGTCCTTGGGGCGCTGCGACTGAAGCTCCCAAACCTGACTGCTGAAGCGGTTCACCCCGGTCAGGTTCTCGTAGTAGCCCTGCTGCAGGAGCGCCGCATCACGCTTGTTCAGTTCCCCGGTTCGGATCTTATAGATGACGTCCTGCGCCTCGAGCGGGAATCGTGAGGCGACCCCTGGCTCGGCGATGACGAGCACGGCGAGCGCCGCCGCGGGAACGAGCGTGCCGCGCAACGTCCACGCACGGTCGGACACTGATCTCGTCGCCTCGGCCCCGGTGGCGTTGGCGCGGCGGTTGAAGAGCGCGGTGAAAACGAGCGCACCTGCCAACACCACCCCCACCAAAGCCAGCAAACCGCCCAACGTCACACCGGCGCTCCGCCACATCGCGAACCACGCCCCGAAAGTCTCGCTCGTCCACAAGCTCCACAGCGTGCAGATCACCAGAAACGTCCCGGCCGTCCGCACCGCCCGCGCCACCAGCGCCCGCACCGGCAGCGCCGGCTGGCCCAACGTCCGCATCCGGCCGCGCTTCATTTCCCACAGCGTGTTCCCCACCAGCAAGACCGCCAGCACGCTCCAGAACGCCACGTCCGTCCATGACATCAGGAACGTCCCCAGAATCCAGAACCACTGGTAAGCGTGCGCGGACCACGTCACCACGAACACCGCCAGCGTCGCCACCACCAGCGCGAAGGTGTCCCCCAGGGTACCCTTCCACCGCCGTTTCAACGGGAAGTACACCGGGTAGTAGACCACCTTCATCATGAAGTCTTTCCAGTAAACGTTGATCCGCCGCCAGAGATCGGTGAAGCTCGAAGCCAGGTAGAAGAACCGGTGAGTCTCCGGCAACCGGAACCCGAACAGGTGCAGGATCCCTACGATCAAGTGAAACGTCCCCGACACGCGCAGATACAACAGAAAGTTCGCGCCCATGTACCGGCCCAAGTCCCACGTGCTCGCGACGTCTGCGGGGGGAATGACGATGTACGCGTAGACAGCGCGGTAAAGAAGCAGATGGGCGACTCCGCGAAACATCCACGCGATCCCCTCCCGATAGATCGCGTACTCGTCCCGATCGAAGTACGTCCTGCGGAAGGTGGCGAAATCCACCACCGGAAAGAGCGGGAACGCTAGGTTTGGCAGTAGGAAGAAGTAAGCGATGCTCTGCGCGATTCCCGGGCGCTCCTTCATGTGCCGCAGGTCGTACATGTAGACCACGAGCCGGAACATGAACATCGAGGCCAGTATCGGCCACACCGACATCGACCAAGGGCTCGCCGCCCAACCGGCGCGCATTGCGGCGAGCATCCCGCCGGTGCCGACCAGCAACGCCACGCGCCACCAATACGCGATCGGCAGATGGCAGATTCCGATCAGCGCCAGACCCGTGCCCGCCATCCACGCCGCATCCGCCGCGCCGAAAACCGCGTACAGGCCGAGTAGCGAGAGCGCGACGAAGAACGGTAGACGCGACGCCCGTGGCAGTAGGTGGCTCGCGATGAAGCCGTAGAATGCGAGCACGACGACGCGCTCGAACAACGCTGGGCTCTCGAGCCTGAAAAGGCGAATCACCAGGACCAACAGCCCGACCTGCGCGACCGCCGCTGCGAACCGCGCGACGTTCGCCAGTAACGCCCCATCGGCGCGCTGCCAGAGTCGGACCCCGCGCAGCACGAAGCCGGTGCGGAAGTCGAGCCCGGCGAAGAACCCAGCAAGCCCCGTCACCGCGAGCGCGATCTGGCTCGGCCCGAAACCAGTGTTCTCCCCCGCGGCGGCAGCGGGGCTGAATACCGTCACGTAGTCGGCGGCGACCGCCAACGCGACCGCGGCGAGCCCGAGCCCGGTCAGCAGCCAGGCGGCGATCCGCTCCCACGGCGCCGGGTGCGCCGAGCGCGAAGCGGCAGTCGTCCCGAAATTGTCTCTCCGAGGCGTGAGCGGGGGGAACGGAGCGGCCTCTGCCCGGCCAGTCGCGCGCGCCACGGTGCCGCCGCGCGTATCGACGGCAGTTGGTGTCGTGCTCAGCTCCGTTTCGTCAGGCATTACTTGCGGGATGGGGAAAAAGGGATAGGGCAATCATATGCCCGGCCACCGGGCGCGCGCAGCCCCGGGAATCATTACAGCTTGGACTGCACCAGGGCCGCGATGTCGCTGATGGTATTCAGGTGGTCGATGCTCGTTTCGTGCGCTTGGATCTCGATCGCGAATCGCTCCTCTAGAAAGGCCACGAGCTGTACTGTGGCGAGCGAATCGAGGATCGCGCCCTGGATCAGCGGGGTCTCGTCGGTCAGCTCCGAGGGACGTGCCCCTGGCAAGAACTCCTTCAGGATGTACTCCTTCACAGTCGCCTTGATGGCGTCGGCCGAGGTGTTTGTTGCTTCCACGTGATTCTCCCGGTTCGTTGTGTCGTGTAGCTTCAGGGCCGCCCAGCGGCGGGTGCGAACGCGTCGGTCCGCGCGAGCTCGGCGACGAGGCGATCGGCGATCAGCCGGTGGGCGTAAGCGTTCGGGTGCTTGTCCCAGGGCGCCGCTTGGAGGACGCTCGGATCGTGTCCTTCGTACACGTCCGCAAGATCGAGGACGGTGAAGCCCGCCTCGCGGGCGAGCCGTATGAGCTCCGCCGCCTCCCTTGGCGGCCGCTCGTACTCGGGCGTCGCGACATAGACGTAGAAGGGACGCACGCCCCGCTCGCGGGCCAGGGCGACCATCCGCCCATACGTTCCGCGTACCAGCTCGGACTCGTACGGCTTCAACCGCGCTACCGCCTCCGCGACCGTCATCCCCTGCACGACTCCCGCGCGCAGCGCGATTTCCGACATGAAGTCGTACGGGATAGCGTTTCCCTTCACGACCTGACGCGCGATGTGGTCCGAAACGTCGGCGAGGTCTTTCGGGTGACCGATGACGAGCGCAGTGTGAGGCGCGAAGTCGAGCACCTTCCGCTCCATCAGAGCGAGCTGAATCGTCGGATGCTGGCTCGACATCGCGAAGTTGAGTAGCTCGTATCGCAGACCCGTGCGCGGCGCCAACTCGCGGTTGAGCCTAGCCTCGGCGACCGCCTCGAAAGTCTCTCCATCGCCAACGCTCTCCCCCATGACGTACGATTGGCCAATGACCGCGGCGCGGACGGTGTTCGGGCCGGGTGTTTGCGCGTAATCCTGGTCGCGCATCCCCCATCGATTCGTGCTGAACGGCGCGCCGTGGTACAGGAAGGCGAAGTTCGGCTTCAGCTCGCCGCGCATGAAGTCGTTCGTGTGCACCACCACATCGGTGGAAAAGAACCCGGGCCACACCTTCACGCTCGGCCGGGTCGCGTAAACCTCCCACAATTGCGAGCTGAATCGGTTCGCGCCCACGAGGTTCTCGTAGTAACCCTGCTGCAGCAAGCGCTGGTCTCGTTGATTGAGCTCGCCGTGACGCACCTGGTAAATGACTTCCTGCGCCGCGAGGGGCAACCGCGACGTCACCCCCGGCTCTCCCACGGCATACAGAGCACCGAGCGGTAAAAGCCCCGCGAGCGCGGCGCCGGCGAAGGCGGGCGTGCCGCGCGTCGAGGGCGTCAGGCCCGACGCGGTCGCCACCCGCGTGCGAAAGAGGAGCGTGAAGATGCCCGCCGCCGCGACAACACCAACCACCACCAACGCGATCTGCGTCGCGGCGGACGCCAAGTCGCGCCCTCCAGCAGCCAGCCCAGCGCTATGAAACAGCGCCGCGAAATCGCCGAACGTGTGGCTCGTCCAGAGCGCCCAGAGCACGGTCATCGTGAGGAACGTCGCTGCGGTGGCGAACGTCCGCTTCATGAGCGTGCGCGAAGTCCACGTCGGGGCACCGAGCGTGCGGGCGCGACCACGCTTCATCTCTACCAGGGTATTGCCAATGAGCAACACGGCGAGAATCCCCCAGAACGCCGTGTCGGTCCATGACAGAAGGAAGGTCCCGAGGATCCAGAACCACTGATAGGCGTGCAGAAACCAGGTTGCCGCGAATACGGCGACCGTCGCGGCGATGATGATGCCGGTCTCGTTCCCGCGTAGCGCCGCAACCTTTCGGAGGCGGAAGTACAAGGGGTAATAGACCACCTTCATCATGAAGTCCTTCCAATAGATGTTTATCCGGCGCCAGAGCTCGGTGAAGTTCGCGGCGAGGAAGAAGAAGCGGTGTGTTTCCGGCAGGCGGAAGCCGAACAGGTGCAGCATGCCGACGATCAAATGAAACGAGCCCGAAACGCGGAGATACAGGAGAAAGTTGGCGACCATATAGCGCGCCAGGTCGTACACGCTGTCGATCTGCTCCGGCGTGATGGCGACCCACTGGTAAACCAGCCGATAAAGCAGGAGGTGGACGACCCCGCGAATCATCCACAGCACACCCTCCTGATAGATCGCGATCGCGTCGCGGTCGTAATAGGTCTTCCGGAACGTCGCGAAATCGACGACTGGAAAGAGCGGGAACGTCAGATTGGGCAGCAGCAGGAAGTACGCGAGCGTCCGTGCCACTCCCATCGGCTCCTTCCTGTGCCGCAGGTCGTACATGTAGCAGATCAGGCGGAACATGAAGATGGAGCCGAGGATCGGCCACACGCCGGGCGACCAGGGCGCGGCGAGAAGATCGGCGCGCATCATCGCGAGCGCCCCGCCCGCCGCGACGACGACGGCCACGCGGCCCCAGAAGGCAATCGGGAGATGGCAAAGCGCGATGAGGCCGATCGAGGTCACTAGCAGCCAAGCGCCATCGCGCGCGCCGAAGAGAGCGTAAATGCCGAGAATCGACAGCGCTACGAAGTACGTTAGACGCTGCCTCAGGGGCAGCAGGTGGTGCGCGACGAATCCGGCGGCGGCCAGCACCGCCACCTTGTCGTAGAATCCCGGTCCCTCGATTCGAAGCTCCCGCATCGCCGCGACGACAAGCGCCACCATCGCCACTACGGTCAGGAACGCGCCAACGCGGGCCTCCCGGATAGCGGTCAAGATCCGACGCGGATCGCCCCGCCACGCGCGCAGCTCCATTACTCCCTGCGGCCTCCACAGGTCGGCGCCCCATGTGGCGATCCACAGCCCGGTGACCGCGAGGACTATCTGCCCTGCGCCGAAGCCGCGCGCTCCGCTCGCCGCGTCCCCGACGTAGTCGACGGCGACGGCGACCACGACGATCGCCATGCCCAGCGCGAGCAACACTACGGAAGCTCCACGTTCGACGTAAGTCGCGCGGCGGTCCGCGAGCGTGTACGCAGCGGCAGCCGCGCCTGGCGGCGCGGGCGTCATCATCTCACGACCCAGAAGGTCCGTCATCCGTGTCAGAGCCCGAGCCAGCGGGCGATGATGTTGCGCTGCATCTCGGACGTCCCCGAGTAGAGGGTGCTGCCGATGGCGTCGCGCAGGGCGCGCTCCACCTCGTACTCCGTGGTGTAGCCGTAGCCGCCGAACAATTGGACTGTGTCCATCGCCGTTCGAACAAGCGATTCGCTCACGAACAGCTTCGTCATCGCAGCATCCATCGCGACGTTCCGCGTTCGGTCGAGCTTCCACGCCGAACGGTAGGTGAGCAGCCGCGCCGCCTCGAGCTGCACCTTCATATCGGCCACTTTGTGCGAGATCGCCTGGAACTTCCCGATCGTATGCCCGAACTGGCTGCGTGTGCGCGCGTACTCGCGCGCCTGCTCGAGAAGCCGCTCCATCGCGCCGACGTGGCTCGCGAACAGGCAGATCCGCTCCCAGTCCATCGCGTGCGTGAAGATCCCCGCGCCAGCACCTGTCTGCCCCAGGGCCAGGTCGTCAGGCACGCGGACATCGTCGAACACGAGCTCACTGAAAGGGGAAGTGCGGAGTCCCATCTTCTCGATCTTCGTCGTTGCGTGGAAACCCGCCATTCCTTTCGTCACCAGAAAGGCGGACACGCCGCCGTGGTAGCCCTTCACCTGGTCCGTCATCGCGAAGACAATGACCACGTCGGCGACCGGTCCGTTCGAGATGAACGTCTTGGTTCCGTTGATCACCCAGCCTTCGCCATCGCGCTCGGCGCGGGTGCGGAGTGCAAACGCATCCGAGCCGGAGCCGGGCTCGCTCATCGCGTGCACGCCTATGAGCGTTCCGTTGCAAAGACCCGGCAGGAAGCGGCATCGCTGCGCCTCCGTGCCGAACTTCCAGAGCGGGACGACGCAGGAGAGCAGGTGCGCACAAACCGAGAACACGAGTCCGTTGTCGCGGCACCCATAGCCGAACGCCTCGAGCGCAATCGCAGAGGTGAGCGCGTCGAACCCGCTCCCACCATACTGCTCCGGCACCGGTAGCCCCTGCAGCCCGACCTGCCCACACTTGAGCCACAGCTCGCGTGGAAAGGTCTGCGCCCGGTCGCGCTCGATGAGGCCGTCGTTCAACTCCCCCTTCGCGAAGCGGATGATCTCGTCGCGAAGCGTCTGCTGCTCGGCCGTGAACGCGAAGTCCATCACGCCATCTCCGTCAAGCGCTGATAATCCACCTTGTCGGTGGACGTCTTCGGCAGCGCCGACTCAATGGCGAACGCGTCCGGGATCATCGACATCGGCAACATCTCCGCGCAGAACTTCTTGAGCTCGATTACCGACGGCCACTCTCCGTCGCGGCAGCTCAGGAACGCCTTGATCCGCACGCCGGCGTCCGCGTCCTTGAGCGCGATCACCGCGGCTTCTTTCACCGCGGGATGGCGGTAGAGTCCCGCCTCGATCTCTCCCAGCTCGATGCGGTAGCCGCGACGCTTGACCATCCGGTCGCGCCGACTCACGTAGATATAGCCGTCACGCTCGGTCTCGACGACGATGTCACCCGTCCTGTACCAGCGCGTGCCGTCCGCATCCACGAGGAAAGCGTCGGCGCTGCGCTGGGGAAGGTTCCAGTACCCCCGCATCACGCCGGGTCCGGCGATGCACAGTTCCCCCTCGCTTCCCCACGGCACTTCGCTCCCTTGCTCGTCCACGACCTTGGCGCGCAGGTGTGAGCACACCGCACCGATCGGAAATGGCTCAGTGCGATCGTCGGGAATGTCGCGCGGGATCTCGTACCAGGTGCAGACGTTCGTCTCAGTCGGCCCGTAAAGATTGAAGTAGCGAGGTTGCGCGAGGAGACTCTTGAGCAGGCGCAGGTGCTTCACCGGGAACACCTCGCCGGCAAAGTGGACGATGCGGAGTGCGGAGTAGTCGTGCCGCGACATCTTTCCATACTGCGCGAGCATACTGAGGATTGACGGAGTCGAGTACCAGCTCGTGATGCGACGATCGCTGATGAACGCGGCAAGCGCCTGCGGGTCTTTCCCCAGCTCGGCGCCGATCAACACGAGCGTCGCGCCGTGCTTGATCGGGACGTAGATGTCGAGGATGGACAGGTCGAAGTGGAAGGGCGCATGCGAGCTGAAACGGTCGTCCTCACGTGGCGTAAAAGTCTCGGAGCACCAGTCGACAAATGTGATGGCGTTCCGGTGCGAGAGCACGACACCCTTCGGCTTGCCGGTGGAGCCTGACGTGTAGAGGATGTACGCGATGTCGTCGAGCTCGGGGACCGCGCTGGCCATTGCGGCGCACGAATCGCGCGCATCCAGGCTATCGAGCGCGGAACGGAGCGGCCCTCCGGAATTCGTCCCCTCGAGTACGAGGAGGGCCGGCGCCCCGCCGAGCTTGGACGATTCATCGAGGAACGCCTCGGTGAGACGGTCCTCGATAACCACCGCCGCAACGGAGCAGTCGTTGAGTATGTACGCGCACCGCGACGCCGGCGCGGCCGGGTCCACGGGAACGTACGCTGCCCCTCCCTTCATTGCTCCGAACAGCGCCGCCACGGCGTCGATGGACTTGCGCATGTAGATGCCAACCCGGTCCCCAGGGCGTACCCCCATCCGTCGCAGCCGGTCTCGCACGCGGTCGGAGAGCGCGTCGAGCTCGCGGTAAGTAATCGCGCCTGCTGGCGGATCTTCCACCGCGACATGATCGGGCCAGCGCCGCGCCGACTGGTCGAGCAGTTGTGGAAGGGACTTGAGAGGGTACATCGGGTTGAACCCCAGATGGAGTCACGGACTGCGAGCAGCGAGGGCTGAGAGACAAACTGTGATCAGATCAGCGCCGCGCCTTCCATCGCCTTTCCCTTCGGCACACCGAGGGCGCTGAGGACTGTCGGCGCGAGGTCGAGGAGGCTGACGCGTTCGCCGGCGAAAGGGCGATTCATGAACAGGACGCCGGGCACGAGCGCGGGGTCAATGATGTGGTCGCCGCCCCAGCGCTCGACGTTGTCCTCGAAATGGCCGTGCGGCAGGCCTCCGAGCGCAGTCGCCCAACTCACGCGGTATCCGGCCGCGAAGTTAACCACCATGTCCGGCGCCTCGGCAACGTAGGCCCCGGAGTATACCTGGTCGCGCGTCACCACACCCTGCACGGCGACGGCGCCGCGCGCTACGTCGCGCAACCCGGTCAGCCCCGCTACGACATCCCGTGTCACACCATCGGCGTCGGAAGCCGTCACGATTCCTTGCGCCTCGCGTCCCTGGAGGTTGAGGTACAAGCTCCCGAGCCCGAGCGCGTAGGCCTTAGTGCGCCCCCAGTCTACATCCTTGAAGAAGTTCCCCGCCTCCTCGGTCGGAGCGCGGCCGGACTCGAGGGCGAGGAAGCCGTTGTCGTGCAGCCACGTGTTGAGGTGCACCCCGCGCTGAAACGAATTGAATCCGTGGTCGCTGAGCACGACGAACAGGGTCCGGTCGTCGGCGCGCTCCATCGCACGACCCACGATCGCATCGCATTCCTGATAGTGTTGCTCGATCGCGCGTGACCATTCGGCGTCGCGCGTTCCGTCCCCATTATTGGCCGGGTGGTCCGGCTCGCGAAAGCGCCAGAACATGTGCTGGAGCCGGTCCGGCGTGTCGAAGAGAGTGAAGAAGAATCCCTCGTCGAGCCGGTCCAGCTCGTGCAGCATCATCCGCTCCCGCTCACGCAGCACCTGCGTGCACTGGTCCAGGTACGCGCCCTCGTCGAAGCGGAGGTTGCTCAGCCCACCGTGGTCCTCGACCATCCCGGTCGTGTAGAAGGTCCCGGTCTCGCGCGCCAGCTCGGCGGCGTAGTCCCACGGGTGGCTGATCGGGAACATCGGCGAGGCCGGGTCGAAGTTGATCGGCGACGCGTACAGCTCGAGGACCGGCTCCGTGCGTACCAGAAAAAAGCGCACCATCCCACTCACGCTCTGAAGCATCCCCATCCTGAACTTGATGCACAGCCAGTCGCTCCAAGCCGCCTCGCGAACCACGAGATGCTTCGGCTTGCCGTCGGTCTTGATCGTGACCTTCCGCGCAGCGCGGTCTATCTCGATAGTCATCTCGAGCTGCGCGTCGCTCCCCGACTTCGGGTCCCGGGGGCCGATGAGTACCGTCTTCGCTACCCCGCGTCCGTCGGGCTTCAGCGGGACGACGGTCTCGCTCTCGCCCGCCTTCACACCTTCGCCCGACGAGTAGAACGTCGCCGTTCCAAGGCCCCCCCGCAGATCGGGAACTCCCATCCCGGAGAGCATCCGCCCCTTGATGTCGTCGGGCGGATAGGTGCAAGGACAGCGGTGCACGACCGAGCTGACGCCCGCGTTGGTGAGCAGTTCCCAAACGGGGGTGCCGTGGCGGAGGTTCACCGCTGTCGGTGGCAGGAACGCGCTCTTTTGCTCGTAACGGTTGAGCGCGAGGTCGGGGAGGTAGGTCCGCGGGTCGCGGCGGATAAAGTCATAGATGCCGTGCCCGCCGGGATTCACCCCCGTCGCGAACGACGACCAGGCTACGGGCGTCTGCGCGGGGAACGTCGTACGACACCGCGAATATCCCCCCGATGCCCGCAATTTCGCGAGATTGGGGAGCTCTCCGTTTGCGAGCATGGGCTCGACGATCTTCGGCTCGAGCCCATCGAGCCCGATGACGACGACCTTTTCGTACGGCACGACGGCGCGGCTCCCGCTCGTCTAGCGTTTGAAGACCTTCTGCGCCATGAACTTCAACGCACCCACCATGCGGCGCCAGAACATCAGGATGATGCCGGCGATGGCGGCGAACGCCGAGGCAATCGGCATGAGCGCGTCAGGACCGATGTACATGATTCTTTTCCTCTCGCGTGAAAGAGAGCCGGCGGAGCGCCGGCAGATGGTGACCTACTTCGATACGTGCTGTCCTACGGCTGCCGGTGTCCCGAGCGTGCCGGTCGCCGGTTTCGGGAGCGGCTTCACGCCGCGCATCCCCTCGTACAGGATGCGGAGGAGGAAACGCGTGCCGTGCCGCACCACGCGCGACTTCATCTGCCCGCCCGCGCGCGCGCGCTCATGACTCGACACCTCCACCACCTTGTAGCCCTTCCGCAGGGTGTTAGCGATGATCTCGATCTCGATCTCGAAGTTCGCGGATGTGTACGTGAAGTCCGTGAAGACGTCGCGGCGGAACATCTTGAAGCCATTGAGCGCGTCGGACAGGTAACGCCCGGTGCAGAGCCCGAGTGTCGCGCTCAGAAAAACGTTGCCGAGCGCGCGAACATGGTGGTATTCCTCGCTCCCACCGACGACGCGCGAGCCGATCACCAGCCCCACTCCCGGCTTCATTGCGTCGAGAAAGGCCGGGATTTCCTCCGCTCGGTGCGAGTAGTCAGCGTCCAACATGACGAGGACGTCCCCCTTCGCCGCCTCGAACCCGGCGCGTAACGCCATGCCTTTCCCCGACCGCGGCTTCGTGTTCCGGATGACGCGCGCGCCGAACCCAGCCGCTATCTCGCTGGTCCGGTCGGTCGATCGGTCATCCACCACCAGTGTCTCCACTTCATAGCCGTGAAGCCGCTGGATGACGGCGTTGAGATCCTCCAGTACCAGCGGAAGGGTCTCCTCCTCGTTCTTGGCGGGAATGATGATGCTGAGCTTGGACATTGGGGGATCTAGTAAGTGCTGGGTGCTGTGAGTGCTGCCTTACTGCTTACTGCTTACTGCTTACTGCTTACTGCTTACTGCTTACTGCTTGCTGCTTACTGCTTGCTGCTTGCTGCTTGCTGCTTCCTCTTGCTTACTGCTTGCTGATTGTGGGCTCGTGTGCCCGGGCGCGCTTCGCAGGCGCGAGCAAGCAGTAAGCAGCATGCAGTTCTCACGCTGCCATCGGCCGCCTCTTACGGCACCGCCATCTCCTTCATCCGCTCTTCCAGGGTAAACACGTGCTCGTTCGCGCCGAGCCAGGCGAGAAGCTTGCCCAACCCTTCCTTCACGCTCGTGCGCGGAACCCAGCCGAAGTCGCGCTCTGCCTTGGACACGTCGCTCACGTAGACGAGCTGGTCGCCGGGACGCCAATCGTCGAAGGACAGCTCGGGGCGGCGGCCGAAGTGCTCGTTCAGATGGTCGAGCAGCTCGAGCAGCGACATTGTGTTCGCCGGGCCGCCGCCGATGTTATACGCCTGTCCCGCCGTTCGATCAATCGATACGATCGCCGCATCGAACGCGTCGAGCAGATCGCCCACGAACAGCACGTCGCGCACCTGCTTGCCATCGCCGTAAATCACGACCGGCCGGTTGCGCATGGCCTGGATCGCGAACCATGCGACCCAACCTTGATCCTCGATCCCGAACTGGTGCGGGCCGTAAATGCACGACTGTCGCATCACGATCGAGGGCAGCCCGTATATGCGGTTGTAGTCGAGTACGTACTGGTCGCCCGCTCCCTTCGAGCATCCGTAAGGGGAGTAGAAGTCGAGCGGGCGCGCCTCGGGAATTCCGCCCGGCATGTCGGCGTATGCATAGCGCCCGCCTCGCTCGGCGATGCCCAGGTCGTCCATCTTGCCGTAGACCTTGTTCGTCGAGCTGTAGAGAACGATCGGCCGCGAGGCGGCCAACCGCGCTGCCTCGAGCACGTTGAAGGTCCCGAGCGCGTTGATCTCGAAGTCCTCGCGAGGATCCTTTACGCTTGTCGTCACCGCTACCTGCGCGGCGAGGTGCAGCACCACGTCAGCGCGCTCTGCCAGCGCCCGTAGCGGGCCGCCGGCGATGCGGATGTCCCCCTCGACGATCGTCAGCCGGCCATCCGCGCGGTGCCGGTCTGTCAGCCACTGCGCGTTGTCCCGGGTTCCCGCGCGCTGGAAGTTGTCGAGCACTATGACTCGCTTGCCGGCCGAGAGATACCGGTCGGCCGCGTTCGTGCCGATGAACCCTGCGCCGCCCACGATCAGGTAGCTGTCGTTCATGTACGGGTCCGGTGATTGAGAGGGAGACGCATGAGCCGCTGTGTCATGGCGCATTCGGCGTCAGAATACTGATTTCGCCCAACAGGTATTGCGGCGATTTTGTTGGGTCGCTCCCCCCAACTGCCTCGATCCTACCTACCTCGCGATAGTTCGCGAGGAGCGCCGCGCGAACACCGCTCGACTGATCCCAGAGGTAATGGTCATACCAGAAGTCCGGCGAGTGGAGGTTGCGCACGAGAATCTTCCGGTAGCGCTTCTCCTCCAGGCGTCGGATCATGCCGGAGAAGTCTCCAACCGCCCCCCAGCCGCGATCGCCGAACGAGGTGACGCGGTCCTTCTGCACGACGCCGCTTCGGAGATACATCCAGCTTCCGGAGTCGAGCAGCACGTCCTCCACCGGCTGCGCGGTGAGCTCGCGCTCGATATCTGCCACGTAACGATAGGCGTCGGCGCCGTATGTCGCGCTTGGGATGCGGACAGCGCCCATTCCACTGAGCAGCAGCGCGCCGACCGCCACCGCCATTGCTGGCGCGAGCCAGCGAACGGAGGGCGGCTGCGGGTGTGCCGGTGCCTCGAGCTGGTCGCGCCAGAGCGCCGTCGCCGCCGCCAGCAGCCACGCGCCTGCGATCAGTGAGCCCGGGCCAAGATGGTTGAGCATCCATGCAACGCCACTCGTGTATCCCTCAATCGCGAGGAACGCGAGCCACACGAGCCACGGACCGATGAGTAGGCGAAACGAGTGGCGGCGCAACAGTACGAGACCCGCTACGATCCCGACCGCGAAGTATACCCAGCTATCCAGCAGGTGCTGGATACTGCGCAGCACCGAGTGCGGGTGCGCCCCAAGGACTGTGAACGTCCAGTAAAAGAAGTCCGGCCCCCACGCGAGATAGCACGCGCCCACCGTCGCCGCCACTCCACCGAACGACGCGAGCGCGAAGAGCGCGAGACGGGAGCGCGAGAGCGAGCGGTCAAAGACGAAAAGGTACACGCAGTAGAGCACTGCCCAGATCGCGAGGCTCTGCTTGACCATGAACGCGGCTGCGGGGAGCACGGCCATAAGCGCCAGTACCCGCACGCTCCGCGACGCCGCGTACTCGAGCAAGAGCCAGAATGCCACTACCGCGATTAGCAAGGCGAGCGCGTCGTTATGCAGAAACTGAACGAAAGGATTGGTGATGCCGTTGCTCGCGAAGAGGAAGCACGACAGTAGCCACACGGCGCCCCACGCCCAACCCGCGGGAGCCGCGTGGCCACTCAGGATGAGGATGCGGCGGGCGCACAGCAGTGCAACCACTGCCGCGAGCGCGACGTAGAAAAGCTGGATTGCCCGGAACGCGACGATCGACCCCCCCTGCCCCATCGCCGCGGCGAGAAGCCAGGTGAGCACCTGCGACCCGGGCGTGTAGATGAACGACTCGTTATTCACCTGCGGCGTGTAGAGCGGGTAGCCGGTGCGAAGCTTGATGATGTCGCTGACGAATTCGGTCTCCGCCCAGATCAGGATATCCGCCGGAAAGGTGACGTGCGTCCCGATCACGTACAGATCGATACCCGTGACCACGACAACGATCGTCGCCAGCAGGATGACCCCGAGCCGCGCCGGATTTGCCTCGCGCGGGCGAGCCACCCAGGCCGCGATCACCGGAATCGGAACTAGCGCGGCGCAGAGCACCGCGACGAGCATCACCGCGCGCTCGGGACGACTCCCGAACTCCGCGTGGATCGCCGAGATCGCGACCCCCAGGACCCCCGCGACCAGGAGCGCCACCACCCCCGGCCCGATCAACCGCCACGCCGACACGTTCCACTCCTGCCAGGGCGCACCGTCCGTCGGCGCGCTCCCCGGGAAGGGAGCGTAGGAAGAATGGATGCGATCGGTGGTAGGAAGCGACATGTATCGGTAAGCCGTGAGGCTGGGAGCGAAAGCGCGGGGAGCGGAGCGTGTCTGGGGGCGCCCCTCTCCAGTCAAGGACGGGGCCGCCCCGGCAGGTGCCGGCGAACACGCGTCAACGTTTTTAACCTCAGCGAGTTACGTCCGTTACGATGCCGTAGCTCTGCCCTGCCAGCCGGCGCTTTGTGGCGCCCGCATGTTGCGGAACCTCGACACCCGCGGCGCGCTGTCGGCCGGGGTACCCGCGGAAGCCGGGTGATCCGTTCCCGCGACCCCGCCCGCGGGGATCTAGTTCGCCACCGGGACCGGCGGTCTGGGCGCTCTGCCGAGCACCGAATCGAGAGCGGCACGGAGCCGCTCGAGGTCTGACCGCCGCTCGGGCACCCGCACCAGGTCCCTCAATTCCGCGGGGTCCGCGACGTAGTCGAACAGCGTCTCCGGGCCCGGCGTGTGGCCGATACGCTCATGGCGTAGGTAATGATACCGGCCCATGACCACTGAGTGTGTTGTCTTCGGGGATGTCGCGCCCTTCCGGCTCGACCCGGGGTCGCTCGCCAGCCCCGAGATCGCCGGCTCGGCGGCCGGTGCATGCGCCCCCCAATGTCGCGACAGCGCGTCTCCGGGAAAGGCCGCGTTGCTGGATGCGCCAATCAGAGACATCAGGCTCGCCGGGACATCGCGCAGCGTGACCGGCTCGGCGACGCGCGTCCCCTCGGGCGCGCGTCCAGGTGCGAATATAAGGAGCGGGACGCGGACCACCGGCATGAACGGCGTCGTCGAGTGCTCGAACAGCCCGTGCTCACCGAGAAACTCGCCATGGTCCGACGTGATGATCACGACAGTGTTCTCGAGCACGCCGCGCGCACGCAGCGAGTCGAACAGTAGCCCCATCTCGTGGTCGAGAGCCGCGATCGTGCCGTCGTAGGCAGCAATCATCCCCTCGAACTCCCCCCGAGAAAACCGCACCTTGTTGAGCCGCCCGCCTCGGCGTCCCCACGCCCGTATGAGATGGTTGTTGCGGGCTTCGACCGGCCCGAACCGCGACTCGAAGGGAGGCGGCGGGAGGTACGGGTCGTGAGCGTCGAAGTAGTTGAGGAAGGCGAAGAATGGCCGCTCGGTCTCCCCGCTCCGCAGCCAGTCCAGCAGCTCGCGGGTGACCATCGGCGCCGTCTTCCGGCCGAGCACGTCGTGATTGCCGATTATTCGGCGCAGCAGCGGACGTTTGGCGATCGTCGACGCGAGTGGCGAGTTGTTGATGATTTCCCCGGGCGTGAACGTGAAGTCCCGATAGCGGCTAAACCCGCGCGCTATCCCGTACTCGCGAGTCGTGAAGATCGGGTTGGCCGCGAACCCGCCGGTCCGATACCCCCGGCTGGCGAAAGCCTCGGCTAGCGTAGGCCGCCGGCCGTCGAGAGGGGTGTGCCAGTTCGCCGAGACCTCGTGCGGCCAATAGCCAGTCATCAGGCTGGCGTGTGACGGCAGGGTCCACGAGGAAGTTGCGATGGCGTAGTCGAAAACGACGCTGCGCCGCGCCAGCTCGCCCAGATGGGGCGTCGTCAGACGCTCATAGCCATAAAGGCTCATCGACGCCGAGCGCACGGTGTCGAGAATGATGAGGAGCACATTCGGCGCGCCGGCGGCGGGAGTGGGGAGCGTCGCGATCGCTCGACGCTCGGCGAGCGCCCACCAGGCGTTCAGCCCGATCCCCATCGCGACGACCGCCGCCGCCATCCCCCAAACCGTCCGCCGCACCAAGCGCCCGAACGAGTCCGGTCGCCTCGCGATCATTCTGGCAGCCTGCGTGGCCAGCCCGGCGGCCAGGACGAGGATCGCAACCGTGTGCAGCTGCTGGTACATCAGGAGCAGGTTGAGGAACGCCATGAAGGCGAGCACCCAGGCGACCGCGTGGAACGTCAGCAGGCGCGGCCACCGGCGCGACGCGACGGCGAGGACGACAGCGGGGAACGCGAACGCCACCAGCAGGGCAAGCGCGCCCATCCACACGATCTGCGGGTTCGCCTTCGTCACTCTGTCGAAGCCCCACTTCCAGACCGCGAGAATGACGAGCTGTGTGAGCGCGCCGGCGAGCGCGAACCAGACAGCCATCTGGATGACTCTCGTGGCACGCGCCGACGCTGAGCTGGAGCCGTCGCGAACCCCTGAGTGAAGCTCGCCCCCTGCCGCGTCGGAGCGGCGCAGCGTGTTCGAAACAGACTTCATTCGAGAAAGACCTCCCACGGTGGAAACGACGCGCCGGCGCGCCACTCAGGCGAGAGCATCGCGGACGGACAGCGGCATTTATAGGGGGGCGTCGACGGAATGATAGTACTGGCGCCGCCCAAGGAAATACGAATCCGCTCCCAGGCAATCAAGAACGAGACCGCGCCCCCTGCGTCGGGCGCCACGCAGCCTTGCAGGGGCGACGAATGGCGCAGCCAGTCGTTACACTGTGCCCGACGTCTACGTTCACTTGAGCGGCGGAGTCGTCTGTCGCGCTCGTATTGTGGCGCACCTACAACACTGGCCTGGCGCGTGCAGGAAATTGCCTACTCGTACGGCGGTCAGGACGAGCCATCTCGCGCCGTCGCCGCCGTTTTCGGTGCGCGAGTCAGTGGCCCAGCGGAGGTCGGCAGGCGGCGTAGAACTTGCCCTCGGCAGGCGTCGCGGAACCGGTTGCGCCGTGGTGCGCCCGCCGCCCCCCTTTTATCCTCATGGTTTACTGCCCCGCCCACAATGGCGGATCGCGGCGGGATTTCAGCACCCCAGCACCCCAGCACCCCAGCCCCAGGCCCACAAATATGACGAAAGGTGTGACGGTTTGGTTCACCGGCCTCTCCAGCTCCGGCAAGACGACGATCGCCAAACGGGTCGAGATACTTCTCCACGAGCGCGGCGTGCACGCCGAACGGCTCGACGGCGACGTGGTCCGGCAGAGCCTCACGCGCGACCTCGGCTTCTCGAAGGAAGATCGCGACAAGAACATAGAGCGCGTGACCTTCGTCGCGAAGCTGCTCACCCGCAACGATGTCGTCGTCCTCTCGTCGTTCATCTCCCCATATAAGGCGCAGCGCGAGAACGCCCGCCGCGAGATCGGTGCCTTTCTCGAAGTCTACATTCGAACGCCGCTCGAGGTACTCGTCGAGCGCGATCTGAAGGGCCTCTATAAGAAGGCGATAGCCGGGGAGCTACAGGGCTTTACCGGCGTTAATGATCCGTACGAGGCGCCGGAAAGCCCCGACCTTGTTTGCGACACCGACAAGGAGAGCGTCGAGGAGAGCGTCGCGAAAGTGATGGGGCTTCTCGAGGAACGCGGCTTTGTCGCTCGTGGTGACGGCGACACCGCGTCTGTCGGACAGCGCGGCCAGCGCGAGAAGGTTCCGGGCCCGAGCGTCCCTCACGGCGGCGTCCTCGTCAACCGTGAGCTCACCGGCCCGCCGCGTGACGAGGCGCTCGCGCGAGCCGCGACGCTCGGGGCGGTGCAGCTTGGCGAGAAAGAGCTGAGCGACCTCGAGTTGATCGGTGTTGGTGCGCTGAGCCCACTGACCGGATTCATGCGAAAACTCGATTACGAGTGCGTGGTGGATAGCATGCGGCTCTCCGATGGCCTTGTGTGGGCGCTGCCGGTGACGCTCGCCGTCACGGCCGAGCAAGCGGCGCCGCTCGCCGAGGGCGAGGAGATCGCCCTCACCGATGGCGACGGAAAGATCGTCGGCCTCATGCAGGTGACCGAGAAGTTCAACTATGAGAAGCATCGCGAGGCCGAGCAGTGCTTCGGCACGACGGACGCCGCCCACCCGGGCGTCGCCCGGGTTTACGCGCAGGGTGACGTCTACCTCGGCGGCCCGGTGTGGGTGCTCGACCGCCCGAACCCGGACAGCTTTGCCGAGTTCCGCCTGACGCCACACGAGACGCGCACGCGGTTCGACGAGCTGGGATGGAAGACGGTGGTCGCGTTCCAGACGCGCAACCCGGTACACCGCGCGCATGAGTACCTCCAGAAGGTGGCGATGGAAGGGGTGGACGGCTTGCTGCTCCATCCGCTCGTCGGCGCGACCAAAAGCGACGACGTGCCCGCGGACGTGCGCATGCGCACTTACGAGACGATCCTCGCCGAGTATTACCCGCCGACGCGGGCGATGCTGAGCGTCTTCCCGGCGGCCATGCGCTACGCTGGCCCACGTGAGGCCGTGTGGCACGCGATCTGTCGCAAGAACTACGGGTGCACACACTTCATCGTCGGACGAGACCACGCCGGCGTCGGCAACTACTACGGCACCTACGACGCGCAGATCATGGTGGACCGCTTCTCATTCGAGGAGCTCGGGATCACGCCACTCAAGTTCGAGCACTCGTTCTTCTGCAAGGAATGCGGCAACATGGCCTCGGCCAAGACCTGCCCGCACGGGAAAGAGCACCACTTGCAGCTGAGCGGAACGAGGGTGCGCGAGATGCTCACCAACGGCGAGCTCCCACCGCCCGAGTTCACGCGGCCCGAGGTGGCGAAGATCCTGATCGAGGCGTATCAGGCTGCGGCAGTCACCGTGTGACGCCATGACCGCTACCGCCGACCTCCACCTCCACTCGACCGCCTCCGACGGGGCTGACCGGCCTGCCGAAGTCGTCAGGCGGGCGGCGGAGCTCGGGTTTGCCACGATCGCACTCGCCGATCACGACACGATGGATGGCGTGCCCGAGGCCGCGGAGGCGGCGGTGCTGATCGGGATCGAGCTGATCCCGGCCGTCGAGTACTCCACCCTCGACGGCGAGCGCGAGATCCACATCCTCGGTTACGGGCTCGATCCCGACGATGCCACCCTCAGGCGCGAGCTGCGGCGACTCAGCGCCGGGCGCTTCGACCGCGCCTTCCTCATGGTGGAGAAGCTGAATGAGGCCGGCGTCCTCATCTCGTGGGATCGGGTGAAGGAGATCGCCGGCGACGAGAACGTCGGCCGCCCGCACGTCGCCCGCGCGATGCAGGAGGCTGGCTACATCCGGGAGATCAAGGATGCATTCACCGGGGCGTACATCGCCTCCGGCGGACGGTGCTACGTCGAGCGCGTTCGGATCACTCCGGACGAGTCCATCGCGCAGATCCGGGCGGCGGGCGGCATCGCCGTCCTCGCCCACCCGGGACGCTTCCGCTCCGACGACGACACCGTCGGCGACGAAGTGATCGAGCGATACATCGTTGCGGGACTCGAGGGACTCGAAGTCTTCTACTCGCGACACACTGCGGCGATGGAAGGGCATTACCGCGCGATGGCCGTGCGCTTCGGCCTCGTGATGACGGGCGGCTCCGACGATCACGGCGCGAACGCCGAGCCGCTTATCGGGCGGGTGCGGCTCCCGTACGAGTACGTGGAGCAGTTGAACGGCGCCATCGCCGCATCACGAGCCCGCCGCGCCCGGCATGTCGCAAACGCGAACGCCTGAGCCGCCTGTAGGCCCAGCCGGCGCGTACGATGCCGGCGCCGCCCCTGTACCGCGGCTCCCGGCGGTGGACGCCCCTCCATCAGGATTCCTCTGGCCAGAAGACCGTCCCGAGGGGCCTCTGCCGCCCCCCGCCGCACCCGTTCGATCGTGGCAGGACTGGTTCGTCATCGCGTTCGCGGTTACTGGCGTGCTGCTGTCGGCGTGGATCTATCTCGCGCCCGTGCCGGCTGGCCTCACGCCGCAGGGGAAGGCGGCGTGCTCCGTCTTCGTTCTCTGCACGACCCTCTGGGTGACCAACGTCATCCCGTTCGGGATCACCGGACTCTTCGCGCTGGCACTCCTCGGCCTCGCCGGCGCGATGACTCCATCGGAAGCCTTCGCGGCCGCCGGCAACGCTGCCGTCTTCTTCATTCTTGGCGTCTTCATCATCGCCGCCGCGCTCGTAAAGACGGGGTTGAGCAAGCGGTGGGCGTTGCTCTTTCTCATCCGCTTCGAGCGGTCTCCGTACGTCTTCGCCACGGGGATGATGCTCACATCGGCGCTGGCGACGGTATTCATGCCGGCGCAGGCGACCGTGGCGATGCTATTCCCGATCGCCTTCGAGGTCGCGCAGGCAATGCGGCTGCGAAAGGGGGACAGCACTTACGGCAAGGTGCTGTTCCTGGCGCTCGCTTGGGGGGCGATGGTGGGCTCCAACGCGAGCTTCCTCGGCAGCACCCGCGCCGCGCTCGCCCTTGGCATGCTGCACGATGCGCACGGAATCACAGTGACCTTCACGCAGTGGTTCATCGCGTCGCTCCCGCTCGTGCTCCTCGGCATTTTGATGATACCGCTCATCATCCGAGTCTCCTTCCGGAAGGAGCAGGTGGACTTTCGCGGCGCCCGCGCCGTACTCGAGGGCGCGGTTCAGGAGCTCGGACCCATACGGTGGCCGCAGACGAAGGTAGCGCTGCTGATGCTTGGCACCGTGCTCGCCTGGATCTTCCTCGCCGGGATGGTGGACCTCGCGATAATCGCGCTGCTCGCGGCATCGGCGATGTTCTTTTCGGGCGCGCTCACCTGGGACGACCTGGATGGACGAATCTACTGGAACGTCATCCTGATGTACTGTGGCGCGATCGCCCTGGGCGTCGCGCTCGATAGAACCGGCGCTGCGGAGTGGGTGGTCACGAGCGCGCTTGGCGATCTGGACATCCCACCGCTCCTTGCCGTCGCCGGCCTCGCGATCGCCACTCTCTTCGTTTCCGAGTTCATGAGCAACGCCGCCGCAGTCGCGGTCATGCTCCCGCTCGGCTTCACCATCGGCGAGCAGATCGGGATACCCCCAACAGCGATCATGCTCGCGACCACCTTCGGCGCCGGCCTCGACTTCGCGCTTCCGATCTCTTCCGCTCCCAACACAATCGCGTTCGCGTCCGGCTACCTTAAGATGACTGACTTCCTGCGCGCCGGCGCCCTGATGACGCTCGCCTCCATTATCAGTATGATCCTGGTCGCCATGCTCTGGTGGCCGCTGATCGGGATACTGTAGCATGTCCAACGCCGGCGCCGTCATCTGGTTCACCGGACTGCCCGCGTCAGGCAAGTCGACGATCGCGCGCAAGGTCGAGTCGCTGCTGCTGCGACGCGGGCTGCCGGTGGAGCTGCTCGATGGGCACGAGGTGCGACAGAGTCTGTCGCGCGGCCTCGGATTCTCGCGCAAGGACCGCGAGGAGCACGTGCGCCGCGTCGGCTACGTCGCAAAGCTCCTCTCGCGCAACGCCGTCATCGCGATTTGCGCTGTCGTCTCGCCTTATCGCGCTACGCGGGAGGAGATCCGCGCCCACGTCACGAACTTCATCGAGGTCTTCGTCGACTGTCCCCTCGAGGTCGCGGAGGCGCGTGACACCGAAGGCGTCTACGCCCGCGCCCGCGCCGGAGAGATCGAGGACTTCACCGGCATCAGCGACCCTTACGAAACCCCGGAGCGTCCCGAGGTGCACATCCGCGCCGATCGCGAGAGTGCAGACGACGCCGCGGCGACGGTCGTCAAGACGCTCGAGCTGGTCGGCCTCATCCCGCCCGGACAGGGACACGACCGGCTGCACTTGCCCGGCGAGGACGACCTCCGGCGGCGGCTAGCGGGGCTGGGATATATCTAGGGCGACGAGCCCGATCACCCGGTGGCGTCCGGGAGTGGCGCATTGCGGCCGTCGCGGAGGGCGTGCAGATCGGCGGGGGTGTCTACGTCCCGCGGCACCGCGAAGTCGAAGCGGACGGTGGCGACCCGGCTCGGATCAGTCGCGATGACGTCGCGCGCCCCTCGGTCACCGCGGACGGCGAGCAGCTCGGGAAAGATGCTCGCGGCGAACAAGGCAGGGTGGCCGCGCTCACCCTGGTAGAGCGGCACGACGACGGGCTTGCCTGAGCGTCGGAACTCGGCGATGAGCGCGTCGATGACGGCCGGCGCGATCGCTGGCTGGTCTCCGAGCAGCACCACTACCGCCTCGACGCGAGGGTCGCCGGCGACGGCCGCCACACCGGCGCGCAGCGATGTGCTCATCTCCTCGGGCCCGCCACGCGCGAGGCGCACAGGCAGGTCGAGCACGGCACCCTGCACCATCTCGCTGTCGGGACTCACCACGACGACCAGCTCGTCGAGCGATGCGGCAAGCGCGTGCCGCGTGGCGTGGTAGACGATCGGCTTGCCATCGACGGGCGCCAGCAGCTTCTGTGAACCGAAGCGCGTCGACGCGCCGGCGGCGAGGATGATTCCGGAGATCACGGCGTCGCTCGTCGGTCTCGCTCCAACTCGGCGGCCGCGCCTGACTCGATGGGCGCCGAACCGCGGTCGCGCAGAGGACTCCCCGGACGCCTAGCGCGCACGGCTACAGCTTCCGCGAGGACGCTGAGCGCTATCTCGGCGGGGCTCCGGGCGCCGATGTCGAGTCCGACGGGGACGTGGATGCGCCCCAACGCCTCGTCGCTGATGCCCTCGCGCCGGAGCCAGTCGAGGATCGCGTCGCCACGGCGCCGGCTGCCGAGAAGGCCGATGTAAGCGGGCTCCTTGGCGAGCACCGCCCGCAGCACCGGTAGCTCGAACTTGTAGTCGTGCGCCATGAGGACAACGAACGTCGCCGGACCGGCCGGTAGCTCGGCGGCGATATCGCCCAGGAGCCCAACGCGGATCTCGTCCGCGTCGGGAAAGCGCTCGCGCGTTGCGAATCGCTCTCGCCCGTCCGCGACGATGACGCGCCAGCCGAGCACCTTCGCCATTCGCGCGAGAGGCATCGCGACGTGCGTCGCGCCGTAGACGAGTAGAGTCGCCGGCGGAGCGTGCAGCTCGAAGAACGCCTTCATGCGCGCCGGCGGCCGGTCGAGCGCGATCGTTCGCGGCATTCTTTCGCGCATCACGTCTAGCGCATGTCGGCACGCCTCGGCGTCGAGCGAGGGATCCCCCAGCGTCCCCCAGGCCGAGCCGTCGGCGAAAACGACGAGGCGTCTTTCCGCCGCGGGGAGTGGCGTTACGACCACGGCGCTTCGTCCGGCCCCGGACGATTCGGCGCGGACCGCCTCGTACGCAGCCAGCACCGTTTCGTCCGGACGCGTGAAATCCACTCGCTCGACCAGTATGTCGAGCGTTCCGCTGCACGTCAGGCCGAGATCCCACGCTTCATCGTCTCCGAGCGACATCGAGATGAGCTGGGACTCACCGGTCTCGATCACCTCCGCCGACACTTCGATGACGCGGGCGTCCACGCACCCGCCGATCGTCACCGACCCGCAGACGCGCCCCTCCTCGTCTACCCACATTTTCGCCCCCTCCTTCCGGGGCGAGGTGCCGCGGGTCGCGACGAGAGTCGCCATCGCGACACGTCGCTCGGCGCGCCGGAGCTGGTCGAGGTGCGCGAAGAGCTCGTCCAAGTCGGTCATCGGTGTCGGATCCCGGTCGGTAGCCGGCCAATATCCTCCTTACTGCGCCGGGCAACAAGCCGACATAGCCAAAAGTATGTCGATCGGGTCCGGACTGGTGTAGCGATGCGTCAACAACTCCGCGCCGTCAGCGGGTGCTCTTGAGGCCGCGGCCGGGTCCACGTTGGGCGTAGGCTGGTGTGGCACATTATGTTGCAGCCAGGATGACGGGAGCTAGTTCGGATTTCCTTGGCAGTCGGCACGACGACAGCGGTGGTTCAGATCGTGCAGTTACGGCCGTTGGCGGAAACTCTCGTTGCGACACTGCAACGTTTCTTTCCGGCAGCTCGGGGATCCGGGTTTCCATGGTGGACGTCACGTGGTGGGCTTGCAGCCGCGGACAGGCGTTCCTCTCACAATTTGATGGAGGTAGTGCCGTGAGAACGTACCTCAAGATCGCAGCACTGGCGGTGGCGGGCGCCCTGGCCGTGGCGTGTAGTGAGGGCCCGGACCCGACGACTCCGATGGCGGAGCTGGCGGAGCTCGCGACGGCCGACGCCCAGCGCTCGACGCCGCTGGGAAGGTGCTTCGGGCGCCCGGTTACGATCGCAGCCGTTCCGGGTGTGCCCACAGTCGGCACCCCTGGGCAAGATGTGATCGAGGGCACCGCCGGTGATGACATTATCGATGGAAACGGCGGTGGCGACTTCATCTGCGGCCGTGGCGGGAACGACCTGATCGCCTGCGGCGGCCCCGCGGATCCCATCGCAAACTGCGCGGTCGACGGGGGGCCCGGTAACGACACTATCGAGTGCGGCCCCGGCAACGACCTGTGCGAGGGCGGGCCCGGTGATGACATCGTGCGCGGGGACCGGGGCGATGACACCGTCCGCGGCGATGAGGGGACCGACATCGTTGACGGCGGACCAGGCAACGACGTCTGCACCGATCCGCAGGGTGGCACGTTCATCAACTGCGAGCTTACTGCCAATCGGTAGGCACAAGGTACGTCGCAGTAACTCGAGCGGGGCCGGTCGCTGGTGGATTGGCCCCGCTTTCTCGTGCGGCACGACGGAAAGACAGGCGACGCCGCTGGGACGCGGGAGCGCGAATCTTGTCGCCCAGTGGCAAGATTTGTTGTGGCAGCGCGTCACCAAATTGTGGTGTTGACTCAACAAGGGCCACGCCGATGGGCCTGCTTCGAACGACCTCCGCCAAGGCGTCCCAGCGCCGACTCGCCTAGCCGGCGAGATTCCCCAGCGAGCTCCGCGGATCGATCCCGCACGTCGCGAACACCCGTGCGACCGTGTCGCCCACCTTGTTGTTCGGCGTGCTCGCCCCGGCTGTAAGCCCGATTCGGAGCTGCTCGGCCGCGGGAAGCCAGTCCGCGACCTCCACCTCGCAGTTCTGTCCGTTCGCCTTATGGCGGATGGTGCCCCGCGCCGGGTCGATGCATCCGGCGTCCTCGATGTGGTAGGTCGCCACGCGCTCCGCGCACATGGCCGCGAGCGAGATCGTGTTGCTCGAGTTGTAGCCGCCGACGACGAGCATCACGTCAAGCGGCTCGGCGAGCAGGGCCTCGACGGCGTCCTGCCGGTCCTGCGTAGCGCTGCAGATGGTGTCGAACGAGCGGAAGCTCGCCGCGCGCGACTCAGCGCCTCGCGCGCGTTCGATCGCGTCTCCGACAGCAGCGGCGATGGCGAGCGACTCGCTGGCGAGCATCGTCGTCTGGTTGGCGGCGCCGATGCGCGCGAGGTGGCGATCGGGGTCGAACCCCGGCGACACCGCGTGCGGCGCGAACCTCGCCAGGAGCGGCGCCGCACCGATCCGCCCCTCGATGTAGTCGATTACGATGCGTGCTTCGGCCATGTCGCGCACCACGATGTAGTGCCCCTCCGCGTGCTTGAGCACCTGCGACGCCGTCGCCCGCGTCTCCTCGTGGTAGTGCTTCCCGTGGATCAGCGCCGTGAAGCCATCGCGGGCGTAGCTCTCGACGCGCTTCCAGACGTTGAGCACCGATCCGCAGGTCGTGTCCACGACCACACACCCCAGCTCACGTAGCGTCTGGAAGTCACCGATCGTCACGCCGAACGCGGGGATGATCGCCACATCGAGCGGCGCGAGCACGGAGTAGTCGAAACCGCGCTCACCCGGCAGCAAGATCTCGACCCCCATCGCGCGGAGCTTGGCGTTGACGTGGGGGTTGTGGATGATCTCTCCAACGAGGACGATCCGCCGGTCGGGGAACTTGCTACGCGCCTGATAGGCGTACTCGACGGCGCGCTCGACGCCGTAACAAAAGCCGAACTCCCGCGCCAGCCGGACGGTGACACCACCGCTCGCGAGCGTGTAATCGTTGGCGCGGAGGAAGTCTACGAGGTGCGCGGCATAGTCCGCATCGAGCGTCCCCTGCACCTCCGCCTTGAGGCCAAAGCCTTTGCGGAAGTAAGTGTCGGTCATACCGCAATCTAAGGGCTCGCCGAAGCGCCTGCCGCCATGGCCGAGCCAACGCCAGCGCTGCGCGCCCCCCCCATTCCCCTTCCCTCTTCCCTCTTCCCTTCCTTTCCACGCCCTGGCCACTGGTCTCCCGCCCCTGCATCATTGGGTGGTATGCCCGCCGCGACCCCCAATTACCCCCACCCCACCTCACCCCTCCCAGACCCCGAGTTCGTCGTCCTCAAGGCCGCGCTCGCCGCGCGTGCGTCGCGATGACGCCTGGCGAGATCGAGACGCCGCCGCTGCTCCGCCCCTCTGCGCTCGTTCGCGGGGACGCGATCGGGGTGGTCGCGCCGTCCTACGCGCCGCGAATTGGTCCGCTCATGCGCGGTGTGAGGGCGCTCGAGCACGCGGGCTTCACGGTGGTGCTCGACCCGGAGATCGAGGAGGCTCGCCGGTTCACCCGTAAGCAGGACGAGCAACGCGCCGAGAGCTTCATGGGAATGTGGCTCGATCCACGGGTGAAGGCGGTGATGGGCGGGACCGGCGGCTACGGCGCCGTCCGCATGATCCCGTACCTCGAGCCGGAGATTTTCCGCCGCAACCCTAAGGTCTTCGTCGGCTACTCCGACATCACTGCCCTCCATCTCTGGCTCGTGCGCCGTGCGGGGCTCCGGGTGTTCCACGGCCCCACGGTGGACGACCTGATCCCGAGCCTGCGCGATCCGACGATGGCGTCGCTCCTCTCCGCGGTCACCGTACCGCGCGCGCCCGGACGGATCGGGCGTGGGATCGCGCGCGCGGTGCGTCCAGGGCGCGCGCAGGGGCGGCTCATCGGGGGAAACCTTTCACTCGTGCAGCAAACGATCGGGACGCCGTACGAGATCGACACGCGCGACGCCATCCTGTTCCTCGAGGACACGCGCGACCCCATGAGCTTCGTGGACGAGCGACTGGTTCACCTCCGCAACGCCGGGCTCCTCCGCCACATCAGGGGTGTGGTCTTCGGCGAGATCACTCTCGACCGCTCCGAGGAGGAAGAATTCGAGGATTTCCTCCTTGACCTGGTGTCGGACCTACACGTCCCGATTCTCACCGACTTTCCGGCCGGTCACGAAGTCCCGAATCTCACGCTTCCGCTGGGCACCGACGTGGAGCTGGTGGTGGAAGACACGACGGGGTGGCTCGCCTATCGCGAGGACGCGCTCGTGCCGCGCGAGCCAGCGCTCGCGGACGCCCCCGCCCCCGTCGTGGACGAGCCGGTGTTGGCCGCGGAATGACGATCGCGCGCCGCGTCTTCCTCGGCTACGCCGTCGGGGCCCTGGCTGGCGCCGTCGGTTGCGCCCGATCAAGCGCCGCGGCGGCAACGTCCGCGGGCACCGCGACACCGGTTTCCCCGGCGCGACGGCGGTACGACGTGCTGATCCGCGGCGGAACGGTGCTCGACGGCGCTGGCGGTGAGGGGATCGACGCGGATGTCGCGCTGATCGGGGACCGCATTGCGGCGGTCGGGCCGCGGTTGAGCGGTGGCGCGCGCCTGGAAGTGGACGCGCGTGCGCTCGCCGTCGCGCCTGGGTTCATCGACATCCATTCCCACGCCGACGGGACGCTCTTCGACGACCCGCGCGCGGAGTCCGTCATCCGGCAGGGGGTTACAACGGTGGTGGTTGGGCAGGATGGCGGCTCGCGCGCGCCGTTACGCGCCGGCCCGGACGACGGGAATCGCAGCTTCGCATCGCTGGGGGACTTCTTCGCCGCGGTGGATCGGCTCCCGGCCGCAGTGAACGTCGGGAGCATGGTGGGATTGGGAACCGTGCGCCGCGCCGTCGTGGGGAACGCCGACCGTCCGGCGACGCCTGGCGAGCTAGTGCGGATGGAAGCGCTCGTGCACGCTGCGCTGAGCGACGGTGCCTGCGGCGTGTCGTCCGGATTGGAGTACACGCCTGGCGCCTTCGCGTCGCGTGAGGAGCTGGTGGCCCTGTGCCGCCCGCTCGCCGAGCGCGGGCTGCCGTACGCCACGCACATGCGCAACGAGGACGATCGTCTGCTCGAGGCGGTGGAAGAAGCGATCGCCGTCGCGCGCGGCGCGGGGTGCGCGCTTCAGATCTCGCACCTCAAGACGTAGGGAGCGCGCAACTGGGGGAAGATCGACGAGGTTCTTACACGCATCGAGGCGGAGCAGCGGTCTGGGCTGGATGTCGCGTTCGACCGTTACCCGTACGTGGCGTACGCGACGGGACTCAGCAACCTCTGGCCGGCGTGGACGCGGGACGGCGGGACGGACGCGTTTCTCAGCCGGCTGCGGGATCCTGCCACATCGGCGCGCGCGCGGATCGCCGCAGTGGATAAGGTGGCTGGGCTGGGCGGGTGGGACAACGTGATGATCACATCGGTCGCGGGCGATGCGGACCGCCGGGCAGAGGGGTCGCGACTCGGGACGTACGCAGCGTCGTCAGGATCGGACCCGTACGACGTCGCGGTCGCGCTGCTCGAGGGCAGTCGCGGCGCGGTCGGCATGGTTGGATTCGGGATGAGCGAGGAGAACCTCGCCCGCATCCTCGCGCATCCGCTCGCGATGGTCTGCAGCGACGGTGGTGCCCACGCCACGGAGGGTCCGGCTCGCGCCGGGCATCCGCACCCGCGCGGGCTCGGTACCTTCCCTCGGGTCCTCGGACATTACGCGCGCGAGCGCAGGGTGCTCACGCTCGCGCAAGCGGTACACAAGATGTCGGGACTCCCCGCGTCGCGCCTGCGCATTCGCGATCGGGGCTTGCTCCGCGCCGGGCTCGCCGCGGATGTCGTCATCTTCGATCCGGGGACGGTGCGGGACAGGGCAACATTCACCGAGCCATTTCAGTATCCGGACGGGATCCGCGCCGTCTTCGTGAACGGAGCGCCGGCACTGACGGAGGGGCAGAGGAGCGAGCAGCGGGCAGGGCGCGCGTTGCGCTAGCGCAGCTCCTCATCAACGATGCACCGAGGCTACGCCGCGCCACGCGCCTCCTCAGGCGCCATCACGAACGGCTCGAGCGCCAGCACCACCTCCGGAGGGATTGGCTGCTTCGCGAACGTCTTCCGCCCAACGCAGACGAGTACCTGGTGCGCCGTCGCATGCAGCGTCGCCCCGTCCGCGCTCATCACGTCGAAGTTGATGGTCAGTGACGTGCGCCCGACGTGGCTGAAGTACGTGACGACCTTGAGCTGCTCGTCCAGTACCGCGGGCGAGTGGAACTCGGTGTGCATGACTTTGCGCGGCAGCCACACGTCGTACCGCTCGAACATCTCGCGGAACGGCAGCCCCGCAGCGCGGAAGATCTCTGTCTCGGCAAGCTCGAAGAAGCGGATGTAGGCGCCATAGCAGATGATCCCCGCAAGGTCGATGTCGCCCCAGCGGACATACTCTGAGATGACGAACGGCCTCTTCATCCGAGCGCCGTCACCACCCCTGAGTTGCCCGGAAGGCGCGAAGTTGGCGGATGTGGTGCTCGGCGTGCAGCGCGTGCGTCTGGAGCAGCTCGTCGAGGCTCAGCTTACCGTGCTCCGGGTGGAGGCAGGTCCGCGCGCGCTGGGCGTCGCTGGCGGTGCGGAGTATCTCGGCGCCTACCCGGCGCAGCGCCGCGAAAAGGTCGAGCGCGAGCTCCAACGGCGTCGCAGTGGCGAGGGCCCGCACCCACCGGTCCTGGTCGTACGGCTGCAGCGCGCTCCCGGGTTCGGCGATGATGCGGCGCATCCTCGCAATGCCGTGCAGCTCGGCGTCGGCGAGGTGTATAACGAGCTCACGCGCGCTCCACTGCCCGTCTCCTTGCGGCGTGTCCAGTTGGTTATCGGAGAGCCCGCGCACGGCGGCGCGGAGGTCATTCGGCCCGGCGACGTAGAGGGCGAGGAGTTGTTCGCGCATCGTCGGCCCGCTCGCCCCTGGCTCGCCTGACGAGTAGACCTCGGGAACGCCCGCCGCGACAACAAGCGGCGCGACGTCCGCCGGGCCGGCGGGCATCTCCATCGCAAGCGACGGGGCTTCGGGCGCGGTCACCGCCGTCAGCCGTTGCGCGCGCTTCCGGCCTGCCTTTCCGCCAGACGTCGCCGCCGGTTTGGCGCTCCGTGGTGCCTCCGTCGTCGAAGACGGGACCTTCTTGGGTTCCGCCCGAGTCGCGGTCGTTACTTCCTTTCGACTCACTGGCTCACGCGGAAGGGCACCGAGTACCGCGTCGTCGCCCATGAGAAATGCAAGGTGCCAGCATCGCTCCCCGAGGGGACAATGCTGATCTCGAATTGCTCCACCGGTGCCGCGAGGCGGCACGCGCGCATCGGGACGCGCGCGAGGTCCATTCCCTCGCTGTACTCGGTACCCCACTGGCCCGTCTGCTTGCTGATGATCAGGTGACCGCCCGCCACGCCGTCCTCGCTGGCCGAGCAGTCCGGCATCGTGGTCGTCGCGGTGAGGTTGGTGTAGAGCGTGTAGTTGCCCGCCGGAACGGCGGCGCTCCCGATCGTCACCGCGCGTGTGGTGGTGAACGCGGTCGCCTCGTTCGCGCCTGTGCGCCACACCTTGTCATACGGGACGAGCCCGCCGAAGATCGTGCGTCCGCGCATCGACGGTCGCCCGTAGTTGATGGAAACCGTCGCCCCACTCACCGTCGCCGTTGCCGAGTCGCGCGGCGAGGCAAGAGGTTGACCGCCGGGCGGAGTCGCGGTGTCGGCGGCCGGCGCCGCGGCCGGCGCCGCGTCACGCTCGGCCTCGCTGACGGGCGTCGCCTCGCGCGGCGATTGAGCGCAGGAGGTGATCACCGAGAGGGAAAGTGCGCCAAAAAGCGCCCGCGTTGTCGTTCGCATCATCATTCGCTCCAGGTTTCAAGGCTGAAGCGATCAAGTTATCCGCGCGGCCGCGCCGTGTCACCTGCCGTATCGCTTCGCGGGCGGGCTGAGCGACAGTTTGGGCGACACGGTGCTGGATAGCGTTTCTCGGAAACTGCAATCCGCAGTTACACAGATTCGCAGATGAAGCCCGCACCGCGATCGAGTAGAGCAGATGCCCTGCCCGTACGTACGCTTCGATCGCCTGTTTCTGGCTGCCCTGGCCGCCACGGCGTGTCCGTGACGCGCCACCTTTCGCGCAGTGAAGTTGCGCGGCGCGGCCGCGCGCGGAATCGCTTGCTCACCGCGTCCGGGCGCGATAGACTTGCTGTCCCTTCAGCAGGCAGCGCCGCACATGATCCAACTTCCCCCCGGCACGCCGACCGTATACGAGTTCATCTTCGTCGGCGAGCGGCTCTGGCTCGACTACGTCAACACGGATGACGCCCGCCGGGGGCAGCGTTTGGACCTGCTGCGCGATTTCACTTCGCTCGTCCGATGGATGGAGGCGGCCGTCGTCCTCGACGCCGAGCGCGCGGGAGGGATCCGCCGGCGCGCTGCACAGCAGCCCGCTGGCGCGGCGGCGGCATTGGCGGATGCGCGCCGGGTGCGAGCGGCCCTACGGGCACTCGCGGAGCGAGGCGGAGTTGTGCACGACGTACGCATGCACGCGATCGCCGAGATCAATCGCGTCCTCGGGCGGAGCGCCGGCACGCGGCGTCTCGAGGCGCGCTCCGACGGCACGTTCGCGCGCGGCTTCGTGCCGGGCGGGGACGCCTTCGCGGGACTGATGATCCCGGTCGTCGAGTCAGCGGCCGACGCACTCGTGCTTGGCGAGCTCGCGCGGGTACACCGCTGCGCCGACGCGCGTTGCCCGCGCGTGTTCTATGACGCCACGAAGAACGGCCGCCGCCGGTGGTGCGACATGGCCGCCTGCGGCAACCGGGCCAAGGCGGCGCGGCATCGGGCGAAACTCCCCGAAGCGACGGAACAGGTTGCAGGGGCTGGGTCTGGGGCTGGGGCTGGGTCTGGGTCAGGGCCTGGGCCGGAGCCGGGGGCGGCGCGCGAGCAGGATATGCTCGCCGGGGAGGAGAGCGGGAGCGAGCGTAAGATCGCTGTCCCGGTCTAGCTTACTCCGTCGAGCGTCACCCCCTCGACGCTCGACGCTCAACGCTCAACGCTCAACGCTCAACGCTACCCTAACGACGCCAGGCGCGTGATTCGTACGCCACCACCACGTTGAGGGCCTCGGTGATGGACAGCACGAGCGATTCGGTGGTGGTGTCGCCAGCTATCCACTCGGTCGAGGCGATCGCTCTCCCAACGCCCAGCACGTCGTCCTCGGCGCGCTCCGCGGCAGCGCCTGGCGGAACGGCCTGCTCGGACGACGTCGTGGGCGGACCGTACTTCGCGGTGAGCGTCGCCTTGAGATCTCGGTAGATGTTCTCGGTCTGTTCCTGCGACGTGCGGAGGGCGACGACCACTCTTGCGGCTCGCCCGTCACGAAGCAGCACGAGAACGTCCGACGGGACTCCCAGCAGCGACGTCCGGAAGCGGGGGCTTCCCGTTGTGGTAGTCCCTTCGAACGCGTAGCCGCGCGCGGACATGAGCCGCTGGACGCTGTCGCCGCTGATACCCCAGGGCACCTCCGCGAAGGCGTAGCGCTGGGGCTCTGGCGCCGCGGGAGGCCCGCCGCTCGTGTCCACAGGGGGCGGCGGGCGGCGCGCGGTCGCGGGCGCCGCGGCGTTCAGCGGCGTCAGCTCGATGGTCTGCATCCCCGGCTGGACGTCCACCGGCAGGCTCCACCGGTAGCGGCGCTGCTTCCAGCCCACCCCACCTAAGGACTCGACCAGGTATTCGCCACTGGCGAGGAGCGCGATGGCGGTACCCGACTCGTTGGTCGTGACGGTGACGGTGTCAGCGTTGGGGCCAATGAGCGCGAGCCGCAGGTCCACGACCGGGTAATACGTCGTCACCGTGTCAGAGAGCGTGACGTTGACCTGCGCGACCACCTTCCCCTCGACCATCGCGCCCGGCCACAGGCGGATCTGGGCCGGCGCGACGGCGGGGACGGAGAGCATGGCGGCAGCGAGGACAGCGAAGATGCGGCAAGCCATTGTCGACGCCACGCTACCCGGCGACCGCCGCGTCGCGCGGCCTGATGTAGCCCATCTCCACGGCGTAGCCAACCAACTTTTTCTGGAGGAGGCGCCGGCCGCGGAAGAGGCGCGATTTCACCGTCCCTTCCGGGATTCCGAGGATCTCTGCGATCTCGGCGTAGCGCAGCCCCTGGATGTCGCTGAGCACCACCGCCGAACGGTAGTCCTCCGGCAACGAGTCGATCGCGCCCGTGATCTCGTCGTCGAGGAAGCTGTCGTAGAAGCGGCCCTCGGGATCCGCCTCTCCCACGGCCTCGTAGGCCGACCAGGATTCGGCGTCCTCGGGAAGCTGCACCTCTCGCGCCTCCAGGCGCCGCTTCCGGCTCACGAAGGTGTGATACAAGATCGTGAAGAGCCACGCCCGAATGTTGCTGCCGAGCCGGTATTGCTCCCACCGGTCGAAGGCGCGCAGCACCGTGTCCGACACGAGGTCCTCGGCGTCGTCGCGCGAGCGTGTAAGCTTGAGCGCGAAGCTGTAGAGCGCATCTAGATAGACGAGCGCCTCCGCCTCGAACGCCTCACGGCGGGCAGGCTCGTTCCCGGTGCCGCTTCGCGGGTCATCTTCCGCCACGCGAGCGGGCGCCATCTCATCGCGCCCGTCGACCGCTGCCATGATCATCGTTCCCATGTCCTCCCCCTTTGCCGTCGCACCCTCCGCCCGCGTTAGCGCCGGCGCATGGTCACGGCCGCGCATGCACGCGTTCCCCCGACTATCTCACGAGTGCACCCCCACCCCGCCTCCCCCCCCACCCCCAGCTCCTCTGCGCCCGACGCGCCGCACCGCGCGGCCCTGCTGCCGGCCATCCTGAAGG
>JALZIF010000154.1 GCA_030860435.1 Gemmatimonadota bacterium
CTGGGCGTCAACCCGGCGGGTGTCGAGAGCCACCGCGTTTACGCGAAGAAGATGGCGTTCGGTTTCCCGCTCCTCAGCGACGCCGATCGGGCCATCACACGCGCCTACGGCGCACTCAAAGAGGACGGGCGCGGCGTACAGCGAACCGTGTACGCGATCCGTCCTGACGGAACGGTCGCGTTCGCCGCGCGGGGAGCGCCGCCTGGCGCCGAGATCCTCGCCGCCCTAGAGCGCTAACCTTGAAGCTCCCCGGGCGCGTTGCGCTCGTCACGGGGGCCGGCCGTCGCGTCGGACGGGCGATCGCGCTCGCGCTAGGCGCGCGAGGGATGCGCGTCGCCGTTCACTTCAACGCGTCGCGCGAGGGGGCCGATGAGACGGTGTCTGCTATCCGCGCCGGCGGCGGGGAGGCGCTTCCGTTCGCCGCCGATCTCCGCGGCGTCGCGGCCTGTGAGGCGCTCGTTAGCGAGGCCGAGCGCACATTTGGGCGCCTGGACGTCCTCGTCAACTCGGCCGCGATGATGCTGCGCACTCCCGTCGGCGACGTTACGCCGCAGGCGTGGGACGACATGTTCGCGCTCAACCTTCGCGCCCCCTTTTTCTGCGCGCAGGCCGCGGCGAAGGCCATGGGGGATAGGGGAGGCGCGATAGTGAACATCGCGGACCTCGCCGGCATCGAGGTCTGGCCGGGCTACGTTCCGCACGGAATTACGAAAGCCGGCGTGATCCAGATGACGCGTGGCCTTGCCCGCACCCTCGCGCCGCGCGTCCGGGTGAACGCAGTCGCACCGGGCGCCGTGCTCCTTCCGGAGGACTGGCCAGCCGCGGCCGCGGACCGGCTTGCCAGCACGACGCCGCTCCGGCGTTTGGGGTCGCCGGACGACGTCGCCCAGGCGGTCCTCTATCTGCTCGACGCCGATTACGTTACGGGAGAGACGATCATCGTAGACGGCGGGCGGCACGTTCGGTGACGCCGGGCCGGGGCGGTGGGTCGTCCCGGAATTGACGCGGGTGGTCGGACCCACCCGTGCCGCCCTGAACTCGACTTCGAGTCCATGAGCGAACGAACTCACGAGAACCTCGTCATCATAGGCTCTGGACCGGCTGCTTGGACAGCGGCGATCTACGCCGCTCGCGCCAACCTTCATCCCGTTGTCTACGAGGGCGAGCCTATCGGCACGATGGTGCCGGGCGGCCAGTTAATGACGACGACCGAGGTCGAGAACTACCCCGGCTTCGCCGACGGCATCACGGGCCCGGAGTTGATGGAGCGCATGCGCGCTCAGGCGCTCCGTTTCGGCGTCCGCGTCGTTCCTGAGCGGATCACGGCCGCCGCTCTCGGCGCACACCCCTTCACCCTCGAGCCGAGCTACGGTGCGGAGATCACGGCGCTTGCCGTGATCGTGGCGACGGGCGCGAACGCCCAGTGGCTCGGCGTGCCGAATGAGGAACGTCTCGCCCAGACGGGCGGCGGCGTGTCGGCATGCGCGGTCTGCGACGGCGCCCTGCCGGCCTTTCGGGGAAGGGTGCTCGCGGTCGTGGGAGGCGGCGACACGGCCATGGAGGAGAGCCTTTACCTCACCAAGTTCGCGCGAGAGGTGCTGGTGATCCACCGTCGCGACAGGTTCCGCGCATCAAAGGTGATGGCCGATCGGGTCCTCAAGAACCCCAAGATCCGGATTTTCTGGAACCGGCGGGTGGTCGAGGTGCTCGGGGATGAGTCGATCTCGGGAGTGCAGCTAGAGGACGTCCTCACCGGGGAGCGCAGCAATGTCGCTGTTGCGGGCCTCTTCGTCGCGATCGGCCACACGCCGAACACAGCCTTTCTCGGCGGACAGCTCCAGTTGACCCCGCACGGCTACGTCAAGACCCAGTCGTGGCGCACCGCGACGAACATTCCCGGTGTCTTTGCCTGCGGCGACGTGATGGACGACTACTATCGTCAGGCGGTCACCGCAGCCGGAACCGGGTGCATGGCAGCGCTCGAGGCGGAGCGCTGGCTGGCGCATCATGGGTTGGGCGTATCGCCGATCCTGGAGACGGCGGAGGCACCTGTCCCCGCTGCCGCATCGGTTCCGGTTTCGTGATCGTCCGCACCTTTCCCGTCGGCGCGTTCCAGGAGAACGCCTACTTGCTCGTCGATGACACGGCCCGCCGTGCGGTGCTCGTTGACCCGGGGGACGAAGGCGAACGACTATACCGCGCCGTCGGCGGCTCGGGCGCGGAGCTGGAGGCGATCTGGCTGACACACGCTCATGTGGACCACGTGGGCGGGATCGCGGCGATCAAACGGCTCGCCGACGTCCCCGTCTACCTCCATCCGCTCGAGCGGCCGCTGTATGACAACGCCGTTCAGCATGGGCTGCTCTTCGGCCTGCGGATCGACTCGCCACCGCCCCCCGAGCGGGCGCTTGCGGAAGGTGACACGCTCGAATGTGGGTCGCTCCGATTCAGCGTCATGCACGTCCCGGGGCACGCCCCCGGTCACGTCATCATCCACGGGCATGGCATCGCGTTCGTGGGGGATTGCCTTTTCGCGGGCTCGATTGGGCGGACGGATCTCCCGTTGGCGAACGGCCCCGACCTCGCGCGGTCGCTCGAGCGAATCTGTACGCTGCCTGACGACACAGTCGTTTATCCCGGCCATGGACCGGCGACGACGATCGGCGAGGAGAAGGTGAGCAACCCATTTCTCACCGGGGCTGCCCGGCTCGTGGGGCTGGGATGACGACGGTCGTCGCGCCGGAAGTTACCTCCCCATGTACCTGCCGCTCGCGGGACGGAGAATCCGCGTGAGTGAGGTGGCGCGCCTTCCGATGCTCGGTGTTGACGACGTCGACGGACGCGTCCGTACCCTCTTCGAGGCTTTCCTTCGCGAGCGCGGCAACATCCCGAACCTCTTCCGCATCGCGGCGCACCGGCCGCCAATCGCCGAAACGTTGTTCGCGCACATGCGCGCCGTGATGGGCGCTGGTGAAGTGCCGGTGCTCCTCAAGGAGCTTCTTTCGGTGCGCGTGTCGCACATCAATGCATGTCGCTACTGACTGGCGTCGCACACCGTCTTGGCAAGGCGGCTGGGCGCGACCGAGGCGCAGCTCGAACGGATCGAGCGCGCTGACTACGATGAGCTCGAACCGGCATGGCGGGCCGCCTTCGTCTACGCCGACGCGGTCACTCCAACGCGCGGTCGTTTGTCGGACGAAGGGTTCGGCGAGCTGGCACGCCACTGGACGACGGCGCAGATAGTGGAGATGACCGCCGTGATCACACTCTTCAATGACTTCAACCGGTTCGCCGAGGCGCTGCGCATCCCGCCTACTCGCTGACGCGACCACAGTCCATTACCGCAGAGGAGTACCATGAAGAAGTCAAGTCTGGGCGCCGCAAGCGTCGCGCTGCTGGCAGCCTGTTCGGATCTCAACGTTCCGCTCGGCGAGGAGATCAACTATGCCATCTTCAACGTCGTGGGACGCGATTCCGGAACTCCGGGGAGAGTGCTAGTAGAGCCTAGCGGGTTCTTCTTCCGCTCGTTCGAGGTCAATTTGCCATCGAGCCGGACGGATGAGAACGCCTGCTTCTCGCAGCGGATTCCGGCCGATGGTGCTCCGCCGCGCTTCATCAGCCCTGGCGACAGCATCGGGTTCAGCGCTGGCGGCGTCACCGAGTATCTGCAGCCCACCCCTGTCGGGGACATCACGGAGTACCGGCTGCGGCCGCCCGGGCGCATGGAAACGGACCCGGGGGCACAGCTCACTTTCACCGTGCTCGGCTCCTCCAGCGGCTTCCCTGCCTCCGACATCTCGGGGAAATCGGCCGAGCCGTTAACGGTGGACTCAATCCCGCTCGAGATCGTCCCCGGGGAACCGGGAATACATGTCACGTGGTCGCCCGCGACCAATGACCCGGACGTTAAGATCGTGCTCACCCTCCAGTATCGGAGTCCCGATGCGGGGGCAGGTGACCAGCCGACGGACCAGATTCTCTGTTCCTTTCGCGACGATGGATCCGAGTTTATCCCGCAGGGTCTATCGACCAACTACATCAACGCGACCGACGGCATACGAGTGAACAGCGTGGTACGGTTGCGGACCACGGCCAAGGACGTCGGTGGTTCGATGCTGCTCATCCTAGCCCGTTACGAGGCAGTGGCGGAGAACGCGCCGGCGCCTCCGGTCGAGCCGGCTTAGATGATCGCGCACGAGTGGTGGCGGCCTCGCGCGGAACGACCGGAGGAGCGACTCGATGGCTGACGCTTTCCGCATGGAAAAGGATCCGCTCGGAATGAAGCAGGTTCCCGCGGACGCGTTGTACGGTGTACAAACGGTTCGCGCGATCGAGAACTTCCCGATCAGCGGGCTGCGTCCACTCGAGCCGTTCGTCGTCGCCCAGGTGTGGATCAAGAAGGCCGCCGCGCTCACGCACAAGGAGACGGGTCGTCTCGACGCCCGCTTGGCGGACGCGATCATCCGTGCCGCGGATGAGATCCTGACTGACTTCGGCCGCTTCCGCGACCAATTCCTCGTGGATCCGTATCAGGCCGGGGCGGGGACATCGCACAACATGAACGTGAACGAGGTGCTCGCGAATCGCGCGAACGAGCTCCTCGGCGGGGCGCGCGGCGAGTATGCGCCGGTGCACCCCAACGATCATGTCAACATGGCGCAGAGCACGAACGACACTATCCCGACCAACATCCGCCTGGCGTGCCTGTCGGAGCTCGGCGGTCTAGCCGCGGCCTTCGGGCGGTTGCGGGAGGCGCTCGCCGCGAAGGGTCGCGAGCTCGACGACGTCGTGAAGGCGGGGCGCACACACCTGCAAGACGCGATGCCGATCCGGCTCGGGCAGGAGTTCGCCGCCTACGCTGGCTCTGTCGATCGCGGCCTACGCCGCGTACGCGAGTCAGCTGACTACCTGCGCGACCTCGGCATTGGGGGCAGCGCGGTTGGTACCGGCGTAACCGTCGAACGGGAGTATCCGGCGTTGACGGTCAAACATCTCGGCCGGATCACCGGGCTCGAGCTGCGCGTCGGCGAGGATCGCATCCAGCTAATGCAGAGCATGGGCGACGTCGCTGCCTTCTCGGCGAGCTTGCGCGTTCTCGCGGTCGATCTCAGCAAGATCGCCAGCGACTTACGCTTGATGGTGATGGGGCCACGCACCGGACTCGACGAGATCCGTCTCCCGGCTGTTCAGCCCGGATCATCCATCATGCCGGGCAAGATCAACCCGTCCATTCCCGAGATGGTGAATCAGGTGTGCTATCAGGTGATGGGGTGCGACACAACGGTTTCGATCGCCGCCGAGCACGGGCAGCTCGAGTTGAACGTGATGATGCCCGTGATCGCGTTCAACGTGCTTCTCTCCGTGCGCATCTTGACCAGCGCCGCCGATGTGCTCGCCAGCGAGAAGTGCGTTGCGGGGATCGAGGCGAACCGTGAGATGTGCGAGTACTGGGTGGAACGTTCCGCCGCGCTCGCAACAGTGCTCGCGCCTCAGATCGGGTACGCGCGTGCCGCCGAGATCAGTAAGCAGTCGGTAAAGGAAGGCGTGCTGATCCGCGACCTCGTCAAGCGCGATAAGATCATCCCCGAGGACCAGGTCGATGAGGTGCTCGACCTCCGCAAGATGACCGAGATCGGCGTACCCGGGGGCCAGCACGCGGTTTCAGCGGGGGGCTGAGCGCATCTGGTCCCTTGTCCCTGGTCTACTCCCTGTTCCATCTTACGCACGTGCGCATCACGACCTGGGCTGAGTACGGCTTGATCTGCGCGCTCCACCTCGCGCGCCGCGGCGCCGTGGCGCCTATCGCGGGTCGCGAGATCGCGTCAGCCGAACGGCTGCCACCGGACTACGTGGAGCAGATACTCCTGAGGCTTCGCCGGGCCGGCATCGTCAAGAGCACGCGCGGGGCGCAGGGGGGCTACTCGTTGTCGCGCCTTCCGTCGGAGATCTCAGTCCGGGATGTGATCAGCGCCTCCGAGCTGATGACGTTCGACCTTCACTGTGTGTCGCACCCGGTGGACGACGAGCGCTGCTCCGCCTCTCACGAGTGCAGCATTCGCCCCGTATGGGTGATGCTGCAGCGTCGGATCGACGACGTTCTCGAGAGCGTGCACCTCGCCGACCTACTGTATGATGAGGCTACGGTGCGCGGCCGCGTCGGGCTTCCAATCCTTCGGTAGCGTCCCGCCCGATGGCTGCGGGCTCGCTTAACCTTCTCACCTCGCTGCTGGAGGAATGGCGGTCGGGGCGCGCCGTCCGAGCGCGCGCCACGGCGTACGTGGAAGTGCTGCAGCAGGACCCTTCGCTCGATGACGTGCGCTGGCTCGCTGAGCACGGAACCGCGGGCGACGCGGACCATGCCCGCTGGGAGCTCCGCTACGCCAGGCGCGCGCTCGGTCTGCTGACCGCCCAACGCGACGCTCTCGACGACCGTACCGCTTCAGCCGTTGCGCGAGCCCTGTCCGCGGCCCTGACCCGGGACCCGGAGGTGGCCGCCGGCAAGCTGGGAGTCGTCGAGCGGCAGTTGAACGCTCGCCTCACCGCTTATGGCGACGCCCTCGCCAACCGCGAGGGCGCGGGCACGGGCTGGCACTTAGGGCGCACGCTCTTGCGGTTCGCCGGCCGGAAGGAGGGTGGGGCCGCTGAGCTTGTTGCGCGAGCGAGCGAGATGATGGCAGCCTACATGGCCGAGGCCAACTCCGCACTCCGCGATCAGTTCGGTGCGGCATCGCTTCCTGAAGCGGTCCCTCCCTCACGTCGCGAAACCCCGTGAACGCAAGAACGGCGGCGTGGAATCCACGCCGCCGTCCAGAAGTGAAGTTCGCGGATGCTCGAGGGGGGACTCGAACCCCCAAGGTCTTGCGACCACATGGTCCTGAGCCATGCGCGTATACCAGTTCCGCCACCCGAGCGGCCCCGCCGGAACGCCGCCGCGCCGCGTCCGCGAGAGTCGTCAAACCTAGTCGTGCGTTTGGGTTCCGTCAACGATGAGGGGCATTGTCGGCGTTCGACGCGCGCTCTACCTTTCCCGCGCATCGCGCCGCCCCTCGGCGGGCCCGGGGGGGGCGCGCGGCCGGCATCCGCTGAGGTGCGGCTCGTGACGCCGCTCCACGGCGGCCCGTCTCTCCACTGTACGTCATGCCCCAGCCCGACGAAGAGGACCGCGACCTCATTGCCCGGAACAAACGTGCGCGCCACGACTACCACATTCTGGACATGTGGGAGGCGGGACTCGTGCTCAGCGGCACCGAGGTCAAGTCGCTGCGGCAAGGCAAGGCGAATTTGACGGACAGCTTCGGGATCGTGAAGGGTGGCGAGGTCTTCGTGCTCAACCTGCACATCTCGCCGTACGAGCAAGGCAACCGGTACAATCACGAGCCGACCCGCACCCGGAAGCTGCTCCTCAACCGCCAGGAGATCCGCCGCCTGATCGGCGCGGTGGAGCGGCAGGGGCTCACCCTCGTTCCGCTGGATCTGTACTTCAAACGGGGGAAGGCGAAGGTGACCTTGGCGTTGGCGAAGGGGAAGAAACTCCACGACAAGCGCGAGGACGCGCGCCGCCGCGACGACGAGCGCGACATGGCGCGCGTGGTTCGAGCCAGATGATCGCCCCACTGCTGGCTGCGATGTTGCAGATCGCACCGGACCCGTCCGTGCTGACGGTGCGCGCCGGGACGAGCGAAGCCGTCATCCCCATCGTCGAAACGCGACACGGCCGTGCCGTACAGCTCGACCGGATCGCTCCGGTCGTCCCGATCAGGCTCCAGGACGCCGGCGGAGGTCGCTGGGTCGTAACGTTCGCCGGCATCAACTTCGCCGTGACGGAAGGGTCGCCGTTCATGGAGTTGGGGGGCCGCGTCGTGCCACTAGCCATCGCTCCCTGGTTGCAGGAGGGACGACTCTTCCTTCCGCTCCAAGCGCTGACGGAGCAGCTCCCAAGGGTTGCACCCGACAAGTTGCGCTACAATCCGGTCAAGGGGGAGCTGCGCCTTCTTGCTGCCACCGCTTCGACCGACCGGGCGTCGCCCACCGCGATCCGCGATGCCTTCTCCGGCGCGCCGGCCAGTACCGCCGCCCGTCCCGTTTCGGCCTCACCACCTCCCGCGACGGCCACGACCCGCCCGGCGTCCCCGGGCCGCGCTTCAGCGCCGTCGCGACCCGTAACGCGCCGCCGCGTAGTCATCGACGCCGGGCACGGCGGCCCCGACAACGGGATGAGCGGACCGATCGGCGGCGGCCCGAGAATTTACGAGAAGACCATCACCCTCGCTGTCGCCAAGCGATTGGACGCCGCCCTCCGGACCCGGGGGATCGAGGTCGTCATGACGCGGAGGAGCGACACGCTCATCGCGCTCTCCGACCGCGGACGAATCGCCAACCAGCGGAAAGCGGACCTCTTCATCTCTATCCATGTGAACGCCGCCAACAGGCGGTGGCGGCGTCCGCAGGACGCGCGCGGCTTCGAAACCTTCTTCCTATCCGAGGCAAAGACCGAGGACGCGCGCCATGTCGAGCAGATGGAGAACGAAGCCGTTCGCTTCGAGACCGGAGTGAACGCGCCGAAGAGCGACCCGCTCTCATTCATCATCAACGACATGGCGCGCAATGAGCATCTGCGTGAGTCGAACGATCTCGCCTCCACGATCCAGTCGCGACTCGCAACTACGCATCCCGGTCCGAATCGCGGGGTGAAGCAGGCGAACTTCGCCGTGCTCCGCACTTCGTTCATGCCGGCGGTGCTCGTCGAGCTCGGGTTCGGGACGAACGCCACCGAGGCGAAGTTCCTCGCGGACCCGAAGAGGCAGCAGGAGATCGCGACGGCTCTCGCAGACGCTACGGTGGAGTATTTAGAGCACTATTCGCGGCGCGTCGGAGCCGCCAGCCGGTGAGACACGCCGCGGCCCTCGCGGTGTTGTTGGTGCTCCCGGGATGTGCGTACTTCAACGGCGTCTACAACGCTCGCCAGGCGGAAAGGGCTGCCGATCGGCTCTCGAGCCGCGGGCGTGAGGCGGCGGCCGCGACATTCTACGTCACCGCTGCCACCAAGGCCGAGACAGTCCTCGTTAGGCATCCGAGGAGCCGTTGGCGGAGCGAGGCCCTCTATCTTGCCGGACGCGGCTGGGCGCTCGCCAACGAGTGCGACCGAGCCGTACCACTTCTCGATGAATACCTCGCGCTCGCGAACGCCCCTCCTCCATCACCAGCCGCCTCCACCGATCCCCGGGCCGAACGGGCGCGCCTCGCACTGGGAATCTGCCGCGTCCGACTCGGCGATCACGCAGCCGCGCGCGAGATACTCGTCCCACTGGTCGCCTCCCGGGACCGCCAGATCGCAAATGAAAGCGCGATCTGGACGGCACGAACGGCGCTGGCTTCGGGTGATACCGACGGCGCGCTCGCGTACCTACGCTCGGCGAACGCCGCGGCCGCGGAGTGGGAGCTCGCTGCGGCGTACCTCCGCGACGGACGCTACGTCCCCGCCGAATCGCTACTCGCGCTTCGCGCCAAGGCGGGCGACTTCCGCCACGACACGCCCGACATCGTTGCCCGCCTCTGGCGTGAGGGGCGCGAGGAGAGTGCGCTTCGCCTCATCACCCACTACGAACGCGCGCGATTGCCGAGCGGCGATCGAGCGCGGCTGCACCTGACGGTGGGAGATTTGATGCTCGGCGCGGGGCGCGACTCTGCGGCGCGCGCGCAGCTCCAGCTGGCGCATCGCGCCGCCCGTGACTCCGTGGTTGGCCGCGAGGCCGCGGCGCGCCTGACGTTGCTAGAAGTGCGCGACCGGTCCGACCTCGTGGATATCGAGACGATGATCGCCCGCGCACAGGGTGAGGCGGCCGGCACCGCGCTCGCGCAGCGCCTCGCCGACAACCTCCTGCTCCTGCAGGTGCTGGCGGGGCGCCGTGACACGACCGGTGCATCGCTCTTTCTCGCGGCCGAGGTCGCGCGCGATAGCCTGCGCGCGCGCTCTCTCGCGCAAGCGATGTTCGCTCGAGTCGGCGACAACTTCCCGACTTCGCACGTCGCCCCGAAAGCGCTGCTCGCCGCGTCTGCCGTCGCACCACCTGACGCGGCGGCGTCCTACCTTGCCCGTCTCCGGCGCGACTACCCCAGCTCTGCTTACACCCGTGCCCTCGACGGTGTCGACGGTGTCGACGGTGTCGACGGCGCCGATGGCAGCCCCGTCCCTGGCGACCGCCTTCTCGAGCAGGCGTGGAGCTTCGGAGCGAAGGCGTTCGCCGACACGCTCGCCGTGCTTCGCCGTGGCCCACCGCCGGGACCGGTCGCCGCAACGAACTCCCAGTCTCCGGCCGCTTCTCCCGTAGTGACACCACCATTGCCATGACGCAAGTCGCTGCCGCGGCGGGCCGTGCCGCGAGCGGTCCCGGCCCAACCACCATCCCAGCTTCCTCGCCCCCCCCCCAAGAAGAAGAGCTCCCGCTCGGAGTGGTTGCGGCCGGACTCACGTTCCAGAATCCGATCGTCCTCGCAGCGGGAACCGCCGCTTACGGTCGCGAGCTCGCACGCGTGATCGATCTCGACGCGCTCGGCGGGCTGGTCACGAAAGCGGTGAGCGTCCACCCTCGTCACGGCGCGCCGGCCCCACGCGTCGCGGAATGGGCCGGCGGGATGCTCAACGCGATCGGACTCGCCAACCCCGGTCTGGAGTACGTCCGCGCGAACGAGCTTCCCTGGTTGCACGAGCACGTGCGACGGGCTCGCGTGATCGTCAACGTCGTCGGCGACGCGGTCGGTGAGTACGAGGCCGTAGTCGGGGGACTCGCCGATTCGCCCGGCGTGGCGGCGTTCGAGCTCAACGTGAGCTGCCCGAACGTGGAGGCGGGGGGAACGGAGTTCGGCGCCGACATGCGAACGCTCACCGAGGTCGTGCGCCGCGCACGCGGCGCGACAAAGCGCCCACTCTTCGTGAAGCTCTCGCCAGCGCTTCCGGACATTGGGGCGAGCGCTCGAACGGCAGTGGAGGCCGGGGCGGACGCGATCACTCTCGTGAACACGCTCCCCGGACTGGTGATTGACGTCGACGATCGACGGCCGGCGCTCGGGTTCGGCACCGGCGGCGTGAGCGGCGCCGCGCTCCTCCCGGTGGGGGTGCTGGCGACCTGGAGGGTCCGGCAAGCGGTCGACGTCCCGATCTTCGGGATTGGTGGCGTCGCTTCCGCCTCCGACGCGCTGCAATACATGATCGCGGGGGCGTCGCTCGTCGGGATCGGGACGGCGGCACTCCGCGATCCTCGCGTGCCGGAGCGCATTGTCAGGGACCTGCAGCGGTGGTGCGGGGAGCACGGGGTCGCGCGCATCGGGGACCTGGTCGGGACGCTCGCGATGCCGCGATGACGGCCCGGCTGATCGTCGCGTTGGACTATCCCGACGCCGATGGGGCGCTCGCGATGGTGGAGCGGCTGGGGGAGGGGTGCGACTTCTACAAGGTGGGGCTCGAGCTGTTCGTCGCGGCCGGGCCGCGGATCGTCACGTTGCTGGCGTCGCGAAGGAAGGAAGTTTTCCTCGACCTCAAGTTCCACGATATCCCGAACACGGTGCGAGGTGCGGCGCGAAGCGCGGCGTCGCTAGGCGCCGTGCTCGTGACGGTTCATGGCTCCGGCGGCGAGGCGATGCTGGCGGCGGCGGTCGAGGGAGCGGCGGAGCGCTGCGGGGTGCTCGCCGTCACGGTGATCACCTCGCTCGACGGAGCGACGCTCGGTGCCGCGTGGGGGCGCGATGCTCCAGTGGACGTGACGGCGGAGGTACTTCGCCTCGCCGGCTCGGCGCGGGAGGCCGGCGCTCACGGGATCGTCTGCGGTGGGGCCGAAGCCGCGGCAGTGCGAACGCGGCACGGGAAAGCCCTCGCGCTTCTCATCCCCGGCATACGCCCGGCTGGCGCCGGCGCGCACGACCAATCGCGCGTGGTGACCCCGCGGGCCGCGGTCGCGGCCGACGCGACCTATCTGGTACTCGGCCGTGCGGTCACGGCGGCCGCCGACCCGGAGGCCGCGCTGGCAGAGATTCGTGCGGCGATCATATGAGCCGCGAGCCGGCTCACTTGCGTGATGTTCATGCCATGTTTAATTTTACGGTCTTGGCCGGAATTACGTCCGGCTTGGAGTCGCGTTAGAGCGACGTGGTCGAACCGACTGGAGCGCCTGTGAAAGTCCGCAGCAGCGTGAAGCCGATGTGCGAGCATTGCAAGGTGATCAAACGCAACGGCGTCATGCGCATCATCTGCAAGCGCAATCCAAAACACAAGCAGCGTCAGGGCTGAGCGACTATGGCACGAATTGCCGGCGTCGATCTGCCGCGCGAAAAGCGCGTCGAGATCGGCCTCACGTACATCTACGGAATCGGCCGTAAGACCGCTCAGAGGATTCTCTCCGACACCGGCGTGAGTCCCAGCACGCGCGTGCGGGACTTGAACGACGCCGACGTGAACAAGCTGCGCCAGAGCATCGAGCGGGACCATCGCGTAGAGGGGGCGCTGCGAACCGAGATAGCGATGAACATCAAGCGATTGATGGACATCGGCTCGTACCGCGGAGTTCGCCATCGCCGCGGGCTCCCGGTGCGGGGTCAGCGGACGCACACGAACGCACGCACCAAGAAGGGACCGCGCCGCGCGATTGCCGGCAAGAAGAAAGTGACCAAGTAAGCCCGCACGCAGCAGGCATTCCTCGAGATCATGGCGACAGCGAAGCCGGGTACGGCAAAGAAGTCCAAGAAGGTGGTCGATGCGGAGTGCATTGCCCACATCAACGCGACCTTCAACAACACCATGGTGACGATCACCGACATGCGTGGGAACGCGGTGGCGTGGTCGTCGTCGGGGAAGGCGGGGTTCAAGGGATCGAAGAAGTCCACACCCTTCGCGGCGACGGTCGCGGCCGAGCAGGCCGCGCGCGAGGCGTACTCCCTCGGCGTCCGGCGCGTGCACGTGCGGGTCCAGGGGCCGGGTAGCGGGCGTGAGTCGGCGATCCAAGCGCTGGCCACTGCCGGGCTCCAGGTCCGCTCGATCAAGGACGTGACGCCGATTCCGCACAACGGTTGCCGGCCGCCTAAGCGGCGGAGGGTCTGAGCCGTGGCGCGCTACACGGGCCCGAGCTGCCGGCAGTGCCGCCGAGAGGGGACGAAGCTGTTCCTCAAGGGCACGAAGTGCTTCACTGAGAAGTGCCCGGTCGAGCGGCGCCCGTTCCCGCCCGGCCAGCATGGCCAGACCACGGCCCGGCGCAGGAAAGCATCCGAGTACTCGAAGCAGTTACGTGAAAAGCAGAAGGTGAAGCGCATCTACGGCGTGAGCGAGCGACAGTTCCGCAACACGTTCGAGCGGGTGAGCGCGCTTCCCGGGGTCACGGGTCACAACCTGCTGGCGGCGCTCGAGAGCCGGCTCGACAACATCGTGTATCGAATGGGCTTCGCGCCGAGCCGGAAGGCCGCACGCCAGCTCATCCGCCACCGGCACGTGGAGATCGCCGGCAGAGCGGTCGACATCCCGAGCTACCTGGTGCGTCCCGGCGAGGAAGTGCGGGTGCGGCCAAAGTCGCGCGAGCAGGTCGCGATCCTGGTCGCGATGGACCAGTCGTCCCGCGGCGCGCCGCTTTCCTGGATCGCGGTGGACCGCGACACGTTCAGCGGCAGGATGCTCGAGCGCCCCGGGCGACACGACATCCCGATTGCCGCGCAGGAGCAACTGATCGTAGAGTTGTACTCGAAGTAGGGAACGGCGGGGAACAGGGAACGGGGAATACGGAACGGGGAACGGGGAACGGGGAACGGGGACGGCACCATCCTCCCCGGTACCGGTTCCCCGATGTTCAGGTCGGAGCCCTAACCTCCACACGAGCTCACCGCGCGTTAGGGGCGGGGTGAGGCGTCGCCAGCGCGGGCTCTGCTGGTGTGACCACACGGGATACCAATGGCACAGGCAATAGATCTCTCCGGGCTGGTTCGTCCACAGCTCGTCGAAGCAACCAAGCGCGACGACAACCCCAACGTCGCCGAGTTCCGACTCCAGCCGCTCGAGCGTGGTTTCGGACACACTCTCGGGAATGCGATGCGGCGCATGCTCCTCTCGTCGCTCCGTGGATCGGCGGTGTGGGGATTCCGGATTGACGGCGTACTGCACGAGCATCAGACGATTGGCGGCGTCGTAGAGGATGTTCACCAGATCATCGGGAATCTCAAAGGGTTTACGATTGCCCTAGCCGAAGACGTGGACGAGACGATTCTCCGTATCCGGAAATCGGAGGCCGGGCCGGTCACCGCCGGGGACGTCGAGGGTAGCGGCGCGGTCAAGATCATCGATTCCTCGCACCACTTTTTCACGCTTCAGGATGACCGCGAGCTGAACGTCGAGCTGTACGTGAATAAGGGGCGCGGCTATGTCGAGGCTGACCAGCACCCGCTCGACCGGGGGCTGCCGGTGGATCTCGTTCGGATTGACTCGATCTATAACCCCGTGCGTCGCGTCAACTTCACCGTCGCCGAGACGCGCGTGGGGCAGCGCACCGACTACGACCGCCTGACGCTGACGGTGGAGACGAACGGTACGGTTTCGCCGGAGGAGGCGGTCAGTTACGGCGCGGCGCTGGCGCAGACGCACTTCCAGTACTTCGTCAGCTTCGGCTCGCACGCTTCGGCGATGGTGCAGGCGGACTCCGAGGGCGGTGCTGACGCGCAGCGGTTCGCGGGACTGTTCAAGACTCCGATCGACGAGCTCCAGCTTTCGGTGCGATCGGTGAACTCGCTCAAGAACTCGGATATCCGGACCCTCGGTGACCTGGTGCGCCAGACCGAGGCACAGATGCTCCAAGTCAAAAACTTCGGCAAGAAGTCGCTCCAGGAGATCGCGGATCTCCTCGAGCGCGAAGGATTGAACTTCGGCATGCGGTACGACGAGACGGCGGACGGGGTGCGTATCCTTGATTGGGGTACTCCGCCGAGTCACGCCGCGGCCAACGCGCCAGACGACGAGGAGTAACTCAGATGCGCCATCGTAAGGCTGGCCGGCAGCTCCGCCGGACGAGCGAGCAGAAGCTCGCACTCATGCGAAGTCTCGCGACGTCGCTCATCCAGCACGGCGCCCTCGAGACGACCGAGGCGAAGGCCAAGGAGCTCCGTCCCTTCGTCGAGAAGCTGATCACCAAGGCCCGCTCGGGCACGTTGCACGACCGGCGGCTCGCGGGCCGGCACGTCCAACAGCGCGCCGCCGCTGACAAGCTGTTTCAGGAGATTGGCCCGCGCTTTCAGACCCGCAACGGCGGCTACACGCGCATCCTGAAGACCGGGCACCGCCAGGGCGACGGCGCCGAGATGGCGCGCATCGAGCTGGTCGAGGGCTGAGCCATGCCCAACAGAAGCTGCTACGTATGCGGAAAGGGTGTCGCGTTCGGTAACAACGTCTCGCACGCCAACAACAGGACTCGCCGTGTCTGGAAGCCGAACCTCCAGGTGGCCCGAATCATGGTTGACGGCAAGATCATCAAGGTGAAGGTCTGCACTCGCTGTCTCAGCGCCGGGAAAATCCAGCGGGCGCCACGCGGCGTCGCGCCCGTCGCGTGAGAAGAGCGGCGCAGCCGTTCACGAAGGGAGCCGCCGCGACGGGGCTCCTTTTTTCTTAGCCCCCCCCATGCCCACCGCCCTCATTACAGGCGTCACCGGCCAGGACGGTTCCTACCTCGCCGAGCTCTTGCTCGCCAGGGGATACCGCGTCGTCGGGATCGTGCGCCGCAGCTCGACAACGCCGTATGAACGAATCGCGCACCTCGTCGACGAGATCGAGCTCGTGTCCGCGGACCTCCTCGACCAGCACTCACTCGTGGATGCTGTCGCGGCGTGTGGGCCCGATGAGATCTACAACCTCGCCGCACAGAGCTTCGTCCAGACCTCATGGACTCAGCCGGTGCTCACGGGCGAGTTCACCGCCCTCGGCGTCACACGGATGCTCGAGGCGGTCCGCAAAGCCGCCCCGGCGGCGCGATTCTACCAGGCTAGCTCCAGCGAGATGTTCGGCAAGGTCAGGGAGACACCGCAACGCGAGACCACCCCCTTCTACCCCCGCTCCCCGTACGGCGTCGCCAAGGTTTACGGGCACTGGATCACCGTCAACTATCGAGAGAGCTACGGCATCTACGCGGTATCTGGCATCCTGTTCAACCACGAGAGCGAGCGTCGCGGACTGGAGTTCGTCACGCGCAAGGTCACCGACGGTGCGGCTCGCATCAAGCTAGGGAAGGCCACGGCGCTCCATCTGGGTAATCTGGAAGCGCGGCGTGATTGGGGATTCGCCGGCGATTACGCCGACGCGATGTGGCGGATGCTCCAGCAAGACGAGCCTGACGACTACGTGGTGGGCACTGGGCAGACATGGTCCGTTCGCGACCTCTGCGAGGCCGCGTTCGGCGCCGTGGGGCTGGACTACCGCGAGCACGTCGTCCAGGACCCGAAGTTCTTCCGGCCGGCGGAGGTCGACCTGCTCGTTGCGGACGCGTCGAAGGCGCGTGCGCGGCTGGGATGGGAGCCCGTGGTCTCGTTCCAGGAGCTAGTGACTCGGATGGTCGAGGCTGACCTGGCGCGCCACCGGTCACCGCGCTAGCCGATGCGGGCCCTGGTGACTGGCGCCACCGGCTTCGTCGGCCCATGGCTCTGCCGGGAACTGCTCGCCCGCGGCTGGGAGGTCACCGGGACAGTGCACGGGGACCCGGCAGCCGAGCCGCTCGCCGCGATCGCGCCTCCTGCGGGCATCGACTGGGTACAAGCCGACCTCCGCCGCCAGGCGGACGTCCGGGCGGCGGTCGAGGCCAGCGCACCGGACGCGATCTTCCATCTCGCGGGCGTCGCCTACGTGCCAGCGGCGAGCGCTGACCCCGGAGCGGCCCTCGAGGTGAATGTCATCGCCGCGGCGCGACTGCTCGCCGAGGTCCGGACGCGCCGCCAGGCGGGAACGCTCGATCCCGTGGTCCTCATAGTCGGGAGCGGCTTGCAGTACGGGCGCCATGAAGTCACGGCTATGCCGCTCCGCGAGGACGCGGCGCAGCGCCCGCAGGACCTCTACGCGGCGTCGAAGGCCGCCCAGGAGATCGTCGCGCTCGAGGCGTTCCACGCCGATGGCGTCCGCGTCATCGCGACGCGCAGCTTCAACCACGCCGGCCCCGGTCAGGAGCCGCGCTATCTGATCCCCAGGCTGGTGCGCGAGGCGCTCGCGCTGCGGCGGAGCGGTGGGACCGCGCTCACGCTTGGCAACATCACACCGGTCCGCGACTTCCTTCACGTCGCCGACGTCGCGCGGGCGTACGTCGCGCTCGTGGAGCGCGGCGCGCCAGGCGAGGCCTATAACGTCGCCAGCGGCGCTGGCGTGGATGTACGGACGGTGGCCGACCGAGTGCTTGTCCACCTCGGCATCGATGCGAGATTGCACATCGATCCGGCGCTCCAGCGCTCGGCGGATGTGCCGGTTCTCGTCGGCGATCCAGCCAAGCTGAGGGGGGTGACCGGGTGGGCGCCCCAGCACTCACTTGATTCAATCATCGAAGACCTGATCCGTGCCGCGGCGAGCTGACATCCATCGCATCCTCCTGATCGGGTCGGGACCGATCGTGATCGGGCAGGCGGCCGAGTTCGACTACTCGGGAACGCAGGCGATCACGGCATTGCGGGAGGAAGGGTTCGAGGTCGTGCTCGTGAACTCGAATCCGGCGACGATCATGACGGACCCTGAGCTCGCGGACCGTACGTACATCGAGCCCGTAACGCCGGAGTTCGTCGAGTTGGTGATCGCGCAAGAGCGCCCCGACGCGCTCCTCCCCACGATGGGCGGCCAGACGGCGCTCAACGTCGCGATGGCGCTCGCGGGGAGTGGCGTGCTAGCTAAATATGGCGTCGAGCTGATCGGGGCTAACGAACGCGCGATCCGGATGGCGGAGGACCGCGAGCAGTTCGCGGCTGCGATGCGGCGAATCGGACTCAAGGTTCCGGTTGGCGGGATCGCCCGGTCGCTCGACGACGCGATCGAGCTCCTCACCGTCTCGGGCTTCCCGGCGATCGTTCGGCCGTCGTTCACGCTCGGCGGGACCGGCGGAGGCATCGCGTACAACCGCGATGAGTACGAGGAGACAGTCAGGCGCGGGCTCGAGCTCTCGCCGGTGGCACAGGTGTTGGTGGAGCGAAGCGTGCTCGGGTGGAAGGAGTTCGAGCTCGAGGTGATGCGCGACGGAGCGGACAACGTCGTCATCGTCTGTTCGATCGAGAACTTCGACCCGATGGGCGTGCATACGGGAGACTCGATCACGGTCGCGCCAGCGATGACGCTAACCGACCGGGAATACCAGACTATGCGCGACGCCGCCGTGCGAATCATTCGCGAGATCGGAGTCGAGGCGGGAGGGTGCAACATCCAGTTCGCTGTCTGTCCCGCTGACGGCGAGATGCTGGTGATCGAGATGAACCCGCGTGTCTCGCGCTCATCGGCGCTCGCGTCGAAGGCGACTGGGTTCCCGATCGCCCGTATCGGCGCCAAGCTCGCCGTCGGCTACCGCCTTGACGAGCTGGCGAACGACATCACCCGGACCACGCCTGCCTCGTTCGAGCCGGTCCTCGACTATGTCGTCGTGAAGTGCCCGCGCTTCGACTTCGAGAAGTTCCCGAAGGCCAATCCGAACCTGACGACGCAGATGAAGTCGGTAGGGGAGTCGATGGCGATCGGGCGAACCTTCAAGGAGGCCTTCCAGAAGGGGCTCCGGGCGCTGGAGACAGGGCGCGCAGGCTGGGAAGTGGCCGCTACGCGGGAGGGCGACCGACTGTCGGACGACTCGGCCGAGACGTTGCGTGCGGCGCTCCGCCAGCCGACCCCGGAGCGCGTCTTTCAGATCAAGCGCGCGCTCGACCGCGGGATGACTGTCGCCGAGATCGCCGAGCTGACGCATATCGACCCATGGTTTCTCGAGCAGCTCGAGGAGCTGGTCGAGGGAGAGCGCTGGTTCGCGGCTCTACCACAGGTGGAGCCAGCGGCGCTGAGACGCATGAAGAGGCTCGGCTTCTCAGACAGGCAACTCGCGGCACTCCGCGGCGAGAGCGAGCGCGTGGCGCGCGAGCGCAGGTGGGAAATGGGGATCAGGCCGGCCTACAAGATGGTGGACACATGCGCCGGTGAGTTTCCCGCGGCGACACCGTATCTCTACGGGAGCTACGAGGAAGAGAGCGAAGCGCCGAAGAGCGGGCGACCGTCGGTGGTCATCCTTGGAAGCGGGCCGAACCGGATCGGACAGGGGGTGGAATTCGACTACTGTTGCGTGCGGGCGGTGATGGCTCTGCGCGAGCGCGGGTACGAGACCATCATGGTCAACTCCAATCCCGAAACCGTCTCCACGGACTGGAACGTTTCCGACAAGCTGTATTTCGAGCCACTTGCGCTCGAGGACGTACTGGAGATCGTGCAACGCGAGGAGCCGATCGGAGTGATCGTGCAGCTCGGGGGCCAAACGCCACTCAAGCTCACGCGCGCGCTCGAGGCCGAGGGAGTCGCGATCCTGGGGACATCCCCCGACGCGATCGACATCGCCGAGGACCGCCGCCGTTTCGACCGCATCGCGCGCGAGCTCGGGATTCACCAGCCGCCCAACGGGACCGCGACCAGCGTCGACGAAGCGATCGAGGTCGCTGCCCGGGTCGGGTATCCGGCGCTCGTGCGGCCGTCCTACGTCCTGGGCGGGCGCGCGATGGAGATAGTGTACGACGAGGGATCGCTGCACGAGTACTTCGCCCGGGCGGCACTCGTATCCGAGGACCGCCCCGTGCTGATCGACCGGTTCCTCGAGGACGCGTACGAGGTTGACGTGGACGCCGTTGCCGACGGCGACCGCGTCGTCATTGGCGGGGTGATGCAGCACATCGAGGACGCCGGCATTCATTCCGGCGACTCCGCGAGCGTGCTCCCGCCGTACATCATCGGCGCCGCGGATCTCGCTACGATGCGGCAGCACACGGTGGCCCTGGCGACCGCCCTCGGCGTGCGCGGGCTGATCAACGTCCAGTTCGCGATCAAGGATCGCGTCGTCTACGTGCTCGAGGTGAACCCGCGTGCGAGCCGCACCATCCCATTCGTCTCGAAGGCGATCGGCGTTCCGCTCGCGTCCATCGCGGCGCGCACGATGCTCGGCGAGTCGCTCGACGAGATCGGCTTCACCGAGGAGGTCATCCCGCCATACGTCTGCGTGAAGGAGGCAGTGTTCCCGTTCAACAAGTTCCGCGAGGCGGACCCGGTCCTCGGCCCCGAGATGCGCTCGACGGGCGAGGTGATGGGCATCTCCGACTCGTTCGGCACGGCGTTCGCGAAGGCGCAGATAGCCGCTGACAACGGCCTGCCGACCGAGGGGGCCGTGATGGTGACGGTCAACGAGCCCGACAAGCCGACGGTCGCGCCGTTGGTGCGCAGGTTCCGCGACATGGGGTTCAGCATTCTGGCGACGAGCGGAACTGCGGCGTTCCTCCGTGACCGCGGAATTCCGGCCGGGAGCGTGCTCAAGGCGCACGAGGGGCGCCCGAACACGATCGACCACATCGTGAACGGGCAGGTGCAGCTACTCATCAACACGCCGCTCGGCAAGCGCGCGCAGCGGGACGACTATACGATGCGTCAGGCGGCCGTGGCACATCGCGTCGCCTACACCACGACGATGTCGGCGGCAAGCGCGGCGTGTGACGCGATCCTCGCGTTGCGCTTCCGCCCACATACGGTCCGCTCGCTGCAGGAGTGGCATGAGATCGCCCGCGCAACCGCGGTAAGGTGAGCGTACCTATATGTGCGCTCGGTCACCAATTGGAGCTGCGTTGACACGGCGCGCCTGGCCGGACAACTTTCCAGGCTTCCGCCTGTCGTGGGCGGTTCGTTTCATCCGACACTACCGATGCCAGTACCGTTGCTCGATTTGCGTGCGCAGCACGCCCAAGTAAAGGACGACGTGATGCGAGCGGTAATGCGCGTCGTGGATGACCAGGCGTTCATCCTCGGCCCGGCCGTCGCCGAGCTGGAGAGCAAGGTCGCCGAGCTGTCGCGCACCCGCTTCGCTATCGGATGCGCCAGCGGAACCGATGCCCTGCTACTGGCATTTCACGCCCTCGACATCGGCCGCGGTGACGAGGTTATCACGACGCCGTTCACCTTTTTCGCGACGGCGGGGGCGATTCACAACGTCGGGGCTCGCCCGGTCTTCGCCGACATCGAGCCCGACACGTTCAATCTGAGCCCCGAGCTGGCGGCGGAAGCCGTCACCGAGCGCACGAAGGCGGTGGTGCCGGTGGATCTGTTCGGGCAGATGGCCGTCGTCGAGCGGTTCGCCGAATTGATGCCGGAGATTCCAATCGTCGAGGACGCTGCGCAGTCGATCGGCGCGCGGCGGCGGATCGGCGGCGAGTGGGTGTTGGCGGGCGAGCGGGCGACGATCGGAACGCTGAGCTTCTTCCCGACGAAGAACCTTGGCGGATATGGGGATGGTGGGATGATGGTCATGCAGGACGACTTGCTCGCCACCCGCCTCCGCCGGCTGCGGGTTCACGGCGGCGCCACCGAGTACTTTCACGATGAGGTGGGCTACAACAGCCGGCTCGACACGCTCCAGGCGGCAGTCCTGCTTGCGAAGCTCCCGCACCTCGGGGTGTGGAGCGCGGCGCGACGCGACCACGCTCGCTACTACGACGTGGCGCTTGCCGAAGTCGCCGAAGTGCGGACGCCCGTCGTCGGGGCAGACAGCGAATCTATCTACAATCAGTACACCATTCGCGCCGAGCGACGCGATGAGCTGCAAGCGTTTCTCAAGGCGGCAGGGATAGGCAGCAAGATCTACTATCCGCTCCCGCTCCACTTGCAGCCATGCTTCGCTTACCTCGACTATCGCTCGGGGCGCTTTCCTGAGTCGGAGCGCGCGGCAAAGGAAGTGCTGTCGCTCCCGATCTACCCGGAGCTGGCCCTCTCGCAGCAGGACGAGACGACAGAGGCGATCCGTCGCTTCTTCGGCCGTTGACCGTATGCCTCATGGGCCCGCTTTTTGCCCGAGAGCGCTCAGATCGCTACGGGTGTCTACCTCGATGTCGGACGTGAGCCAACCGTGATCACGCTGCTGTTCCGGTACCGGACGCTGGTACTGGTCGCTCTCCATTTTCTGCTCATTGTCGCCAGCTATACGCTGGCGTTCCTGTTGCGGTTCGAGTGGGTGATTCCCCAGACGTATGCGGAGACGTACTGGCGCACTCTGCCAGTCGTCCTCTTCGTACGGTTGCTCGCGTTCGCCCAGTTCCGACTCTACCAGGGATGGTGGCGCTACGTCGGGATGCGCGACCTGCACGACCTGCTCAAGGCGGTCGGGGTCAGCTCGCTCTTCTTCATCGCGCTCCTAGCATTCTTCGGCCTGGCGGCCGACGTCCCGCGCACGATCTACATCCTCGACCCGATGTTGACAATCGGGTTGATCGGCGGCGCCCGCTTTTTCCTTCGCGCGGTGCGCGAACGGCGGCGCCCGGCCAACTCGCCGCGCTTGCGTCGGGTCCTGATCATCGGTGCGGGCGACGCAGGAGAGCTTCTCCTCCGTGAGATGCACAACAACCCGAAGCTCGGCTACTTGCCGGTCGGGTTCGTCGATGACGACGCGCGCAAGACAGGCTTTCGCATTCACGGGGTCGAGGTCCTGGGAACGAGCGCGCAGCTCCTGGAGGTGCTCGCCGCGCACCCCGCGGACGAGCTGATCATCGCCATCCCATCGGGGACCCGCGAGCAGATCCAGGCGATCGTCAACCGGTGTCTGGAATCGACGCTCCCGTTCAAGATCATTCCGGCGATCGCGATGCTGCGCGACGGCCAGGTGCACATGAGTCAGGTTCGCCCCGTGCGAATCGAGGATTTGCTCGGGCGCGAGCCGGTGCACTTCGACGCGACCGAGATCCGCGCAGACCTGGCCGGCCGTCGCGTGCTCATCACCGGCGCCGGAGGCTCGATCGGCGCCGAGCTCGCGCGTCAGATCGCCTCCTACGGTCCCGCCGTGATCGGGCTCCTCGAGCGGAGCGAGAACGCCCTGTACCTCATCGAGCAGGAGCTGGCGCGGAAGTACTCGGAGCTCGACGTTCGCGCGCTCATATGCGACGTACGTGACCGCCGTGATCTGGAGGGGATCTTCCGCAACCTCCGCCCGGACGTGGTCTACCACGCGGCTGCGTTCAAGCACGTGCCGATGATGGAGAGCCACGTCGCGCACGCGGTCCACAACAACGTCTTCGGCACGCTCAACGTCGCTGAGATGGCAGCCGACCACGGCGCGAAGTTCGTCCTCATCTCGACCGACAAGGCCGTCCAGCCGAGCAACGTCATGGGCGCGACCAAGCGGCTCGCAGAGAAGCTCGTGCTCGCCCTGAATGCGCGCGGGCGAAACCACTTCGTCGCCGTGCGCTTCGGCAACGTACTCGGGAGCAACGGCTCCGTCGTCCCTCTGTTCCGGGAACAGATCGCCGACGGCGGCCCGGTGACGGTTACGCACCCGGAGGCGACGCGCTACTTCATGACGATCCCGGAAGCGGTGCAACTGGTCCTTCAGGCCGCGGCGCTCCCGGAGGCGCGGGACAAGATCGTCATGCTCGAGATGGGCGAGCCGATGAAGATCTCCGAGCTCGCGCGGAATCTCATCCGGCTTTCGGGGCTCGAGCCCGACGTCGACATCCCGATCGTCTTCACCGGCCTGCGACCCGGGGAGAAGCTGCACGAGCAACTCACTTCCGACTGTGAGGAGACGATCCCCACGCGATACGAGAAGATCCGCATCGTGAAGACCGGCGCACCGCCCTCGATCGAGCGCGGGCTGACGCTGCTCTGGGAGTCGCTCGACGGGCGCGACGAGCGGACCATCCTCCGCCGCTTGCAAGAGGTGGTTCCGGAGTTCTCTCCCCAGGCGGCGCTGCTGGCCAGCCTGCGCGACCGGCTCGGCGGCTCCGAGGCGAAGGCGCGGAGTCGCCCCGCGGTGTGATGCGCCGGCGCACGATCTTCTCGGCGGTTGCGGCGGTCGTCGCGACCGCGGAACCGGTATTATCCCAGCACCCACTCGTAACCCTCCCGCTCGACGATCCCGCATATGTGCAGCTCGACGCGCTCGTAAGGCAGGGATGCGGCGCCGCGATCGCCTCCAGCGTACGTCCGTTTACCGTGTCGACCGTGCGTGACGCGCTAGGCAATGCCACCGATCCGCGCTGCGCCGGGCCAATCCTCGCTAGCCTCCGCACTCGCTTCACGCAGTCAGGGAACCAGCCGGAAACCTTGGGAGTCGACAGCGCGCGGACGGGTTTGACCGCCGGCTTGGCGGCAACGATCCGAGCGACCGCGCGCCGGGACCAGGACTTCCGCCCCCTCTGGCGCGACGTTCGGCCGGACTCAGCGGGGGACCCGGTTCTCGTCGGGCGGCTGCGCGGGCGCGTCACCTGGGAGGGCGGCCCGAGCGTTGTCGCCGTGGTGGAGGGATTCGCGCAGAGCGACCGGCAGAACGACCCGACGGTCGCCCGTGCCCGCGGTTTCCGCGAGAGCGAAGCAGTAGTGGATATCTCCGAGGCGTACGTCGCCGGACGGCTCGGACCGGTGACGGTGTCGCTGGGGCGGTCGAGTGAGGCGTGGCTCGGCGAGGGTGTGGAGTCGCTGGTTCTCTCGGCGAACGGCGTGCCGATGGATCGCCTGCGTGGGACGGCCCGCTGGTCCCGCTTCGAGGCGCACGCGCTGTTCGCCTCGACGAGCGACGTCGTACTCGGCGCGCTGGACGGGCTCGACGACGCCATCGCGCCGCAGCGCTTCCATCGCTTTCTCGCGGCGCACGCCCTCACTTTCCGTCCCACTCCACAGTGGGAGATCACGCTCGGGGAAACGGCGCTGCTCACGCGCCGCGGGACCGGCATCGACTTGGCGTTCGTCAACCCCGTGATGCTCTTTCTTGTCGCCGAGAACGATTCCGGACGGACCGGGGCGGCGGGGGACGACAACAACCTCACGGTGTTCGGCGCGACGCGCCTCACCGTCGGTGCCGCTAACCTCGGGGCTGAGTTGGTGATCGACGACATTCAGATCGACGACGCCGACCGCGAGAATATTCCGGATCAGCTCGCCTGGCGCCTGGCTGGTACGCTCGGAGTTCCGTTGCCTCTGCCAACGAGCGTCGGGCTCGAGTACCGGCGCGTGGGGAGCTATACGTTCTTGCGCGATTCCTACGCCGAGGTGTATCAGGCGTACGACCAGCCGATCGGGTCCGAGCTCGGACCGGATGCGGACCTGCTCCGCGCGTCGGGCGAGCTGTGGCCGAACGGGCGACTGCGCATCGGCGGTGGCATTGGGCGCTGGCGGCGCGGCGCCCAGCGGATCGAGCAGCGGCCTGCGGTGGGAGCGTTCGGTCACGCGGGGGAGCCGTACCCATCGGTAACGACGGACCGTCCAGTGGCGCAGCGTGCCTGGCTCGGCGACGCCTCAGTCCAGTTCTTGGATCAGGCTTTCCCAGTGACGGCGAGGGCGGAAGTCGCGCGCATCGACAACGTGAACAACCAGCCGGCGTCTTCGGCGACATATTACCGGGTCAGTGTCATTGGTACCTATCGCTTCCGCTTTCCGTAACGCGCTTGCTACGCTCTTGCTGGCGTGCGTGGCACCTTGCGTCGGGGCCGCGCAGGACAGCGTTCGCGTTGCGATCGACAGCGCGGCGGCGGTGCGCGTTGGTGTCCTTCGGCCGGGTGACGTGCTGCGGATCAACGTCTACCGTGAAGCAGATTTCAGCGGACCGTTCCTCATCGACGCGCGCGGCAACGTCCAGATTCCGGGGCTCGGTGACATTCAGGCGACGGGGTTGAGTCCGGTCGCGGTGAAGGAGCGCCTGCGGGAGCGGTTGATTGCTCGCGGGATCAGCAATCCGGAGCTCTCGGTGGAGCCGCTCATTCGCGTGTCGGTGCTCGGCGAGGTGCGGCAGCCGGGCATCGTCGAGGTGGAGCCGGGGACGAGCCTGCTGCAGCTTCTCGCACGAGCTGGTGGGCCGACGGAGCAGGCGGCACTCCGCGAATCGCGGGTGATACGGGAAGGTCGATCGGTCCAGATCGACCTGTTGAGCGCGCTCTCGGGCGCGGCGACTGGGCGCTACGTGCTATACTCGAACGACGTACTTGTCATCCCGCGGCGGCGCAGCTTGAATCGCGAGACAATCGCCTTCGTGCTTAACTCGATGACGGCGCTTCTCTCTGTCGCCACGTTCATCGTGACCGTTTCTCGCCGGTAGCCAACTATGAGCGAGTACTTGGACGACCCAAACGGCGAGTCCCCGAGCGGGCGAGCGGGGGACCGCGCGGCCACGCTCGCCGCCGCGCTCTCCGCGATCCGGCGCAGGTGGTGGCTCGTCGCCGCCGTCTTCGCGGTGGTCGTGGCGGGGGCGATGTGGCGCACGATTCGGCAGCCACGGCTCTACGAGACGGCCGCGGTGGTGCAGCTGGAGCAGTCGAACCGCCCCCTCGCGGTTGCCGACCAACGGACGCCGTCCGACTGGCGGGTGGATCCGGTTCAATCCGCGCAGGAGATCATCAAGAGCCAAGAGATCGCGGAGCGCGTCGCGCACGCGCTCGGCCTGCGGCTCGCCATCGCGGAGCCAGCAAAACTACCCCGAACCGTGCTCTTCGGCGAAACGACGCCGTTCGTGGACTCCACGCTCGAGTTTGCGAGCTTCACGCTGCGCTTGGGCCCCGACAGCTATTCGCTCGTAGAGAATGGCCGGCCGCTCGGCACCGCGCGGTACGGGCTTCCGGTGTCGGGCTCCGGGGTCATGCTCACGCTTCCGGCGCGCCCGCCGGTGGGTTCCGACGAGATAGTCCTGCAGGTGATCAGTCGCGCCGCGGCCGCCCGGGCGGTTCGCTACAGCATCACGACAAGGGCGCGCTTGCAGACGAACATCATCGAGGTCGCGTACAAGGGGACGGAGCCGCTGATGGTGCAGCGGATCGCAAACGGGGTTGCCCAGGCTTACCGGGAGTTCTCGACGGAGGAGCGCCGTCAGGCGGCCCACCAGCGGACGGACATCATCCAGCAGTCGCTGCTGGAGCAGCAGGTGCGACTGGACTCCTCGCAGGCCTCGCTGCAACTCTTCAAAGAGCGCGAGCAGCTCAGCAACGTGGGGGCCGAGCAGCAGGCGCTCATCGCGGCGATCACTCAGTTCGAGGGGAATCGCGATGAGGTGCTGATCGAACGCGCCATCTACGAGAAGATTCTTGGCCGGCTCGCCGCGACGGACACGTCGGCCGAGGAGCTGCGCCGTCTGGCCGGCACGCGTGCCCTCGAGCAGAATGCGTACATCTCGAACCTCTATGACCGCTGGTACGAACTGCTGAAGCAGCGCAGCGAGCTCGTAGCCAGGGGGTACACATCCAGGAATCGTGACGTCCGCTCGGTCGACAGCTTGATCGTCGACACGAAGGACGATCTGCGCGAGGCGAGCAGCCTGTACCTCCAGACCTTGCAGTCGCGGCTGGAGTCGGTCGAATCGCGTATCGCGAGCCTGCGCGATGACATCGCGAAATACCCGTCGCTCGAGGCCCAGGAGAGCAGGCTCGTCGCGAACCTGCGGATGGTGCAGAGCGTGTACGAGGGGCTTCTGTCGGACTACCAGCGAGCACGCATCGCCCAGTCGATCGACGAGACGAACGTCCGCATCATCGATGAGGCCGCGCGGCCCACCGTCCCCGTCTCGCCGAACCGGAGGCGCGCTCTACTCACAGCGATCATCTTCGGGACACTGCTTGGGTTGGGAGCCGCGGTGGCCGTCGAGCAGCTCGACAACTCGGTCAAGTCACCCGACGAAATGCGTGACCGCTTCGACCTCGCGGTGTTGGGGACGATTCCCGAGATCAAGGACATTCGCTCCGGACGCGAGCTCGATGGGAGCGCTGGCGAGCGCCTGGTTACGCATCTCGACCCTCGGTCGCCGGTCGCGGAGGCATACCGATCGCTGCGAACAAATCTCGCGTTCGCCCGGGCGCACCAGGCGCTGCGCACGATCGTCCTGACGAGTCCCGGCCCATCCGACGGGAAGTCCACCACCGTAGCGAACCTGGCGATCACGTTCGCGCAGCAGGGGCAGCGCACGCTGCTTATTGACGCCGACCTGCGCCGGGCCGTTCTCGACAAGCTGTTCGATGTCCCGCGATCGCCAGGGTTGACCGATGTGCTGGTGGGCCAGGCTAAAGTGCCTGACGTCGTCCGAGAAACCGCCATTGCCAACCTCTCGGTGCTGGGAAGCGGTTCGTTCCCGCCGAACCCGTCCGAGCTCCTGGGCTCCTCCGCGATGCGCGATGCTCTGAGCGAGGCGAGCGGCTTGTTCGACATCGTTCTCCTCGACTCGCCGCCGCTCCTCGCCGTCACCGACGCGGCGGTTCTCGCGACGATGGTGGATGCCGCAGTCCTCATAGTTCGCATGGGCGCGACGCCTCGCGCGTCGGTGCGGCGCTCGATCGCTCAGCTCCAGGCTGTCCACGGCCACCTGGTGGGCGCGGTGCTGAACGACGTGGACTTCCGCCAGGGCGGCTACGGCGCGGGATACGGCTATTACTACTATTACTACTACGGCCAGGACGGTCACCGGAACGGCGCCGGCAATGGCGTCCTCGACCGCGTGAAGCGATGGACGCGCCTCACGTCGCAAACGCCACGAGGATAGTGAGGGTCGCTCCCGCGCCGTCTTCTCAGACGCGAGCTCTCGGGCGCTCACCCGCGCTCGCGGATCGCGCGTGCTGGGCGCTCCGCCTCGCGCTTGG
>JALZIF010000171.1 GCA_030860435.1 Gemmatimonadota bacterium
GGCCGCGGGCCGACGAGACTCATCTCACCTCGGAGCACGTTGAGCAGCTCAGGGAGTTCGTCGAGTGAGGACGCGCGCAAGCGGACCCCGAACGGCGTGAGTCGCTGCGCGTCAGGCAGCAATTCGCCGCGTGCGTCGCGGGCGTCGGTCATGGAGCGGAACTTGATCAGCGAGAACGGACGCCCACCGAGTCCCGGGCGCTCCTGCCGGAAGAAGACTGGCGCGCCGAGCCGCGCCCGCACTAGAAGCGCCGCCACGCCAAGCGCCGGTAACCAGACCGGCGCGGCGAGCGTGACGAGCGCGAGATCGAGTAATCGCTTTCCAGAATATCCGAGGGCAGAGGTCATTCTCGCAATGCCGTCGTTGCCTCATGGGATGGCCCGGGCGCGCGCGTTCCCGGTGAATCTCTCCTAATGATCCAGCTCCTGCAATCGCTCGCCGACGGCACTACGAAGCTCATCGACGTCCCGATCCCTTTCGCGTCTGGCGCGATGCTCGTCGTCGAGAGCCGTGCCAGTGTAGTGTCGCCAGGAACCGAACGGATGCTCGTGGAGTTCGGGAGAGGGAGCTTGGTCGCGAAGGCGCGACGACAACCGGACAAGGTTCGGCAAGTGCTGGATAAGGTCCGCACTGACGGGCTGCTTTTGACCCTCGAGGCGGTGCGCGCGAAGCTCGACTCGCCGATCCCGCTTGGCTACTGCAACGCCGGCGTCGTCGTCGAGACCGGCCCGAATGTCGAGCGATTCGCGCCCGGTGATCGCGTGGTTACCAACGGGGCACACGCCGAGTACGTGCGCGTCGCCCAGACCCTCGCGGCGACGGTCCCGGCACACGTGAGCCTGGAGCACGCCGCCTTCACGCCTCTGGCCGCGATAGGGCTCCAGGGACTTCGCCTTGCGGCCCCCACGCTTGGGGAGACCGTCGTTGTCTATGGCCTCGGGCTGATTGGACTGTTGACCGTGCAGCTCGCTCGCGCCGCCGGGTGCAGGGTGATCGGTATCGACCGCGCGGCCGATCGCGTCGCGATGGCGCGCTCCTTTGGCGCGATCGCCGTGCATGCCAGCGATGAGGTGGATGTCGCGGCGGCGATTATCGACCTAACGGGCGGCGACGGCGCTGACATAGTTCTCCTCACGCTCGCGACCGACGCGAGCGAGCCGGTGCACGCCGCCGCAACGATGGCACGCAAGCGCGGGCGCATTGTCCTAGTCGGCACTGCGGGTCTTGCGCTTCGCCGCGACGACTTCTACAAGAAGGAGCTGTCCTTTCAGGTGTCGTGCAGTTACGGGCCAGGGAGATACGATCCCGTCCACGAGGAGAGAGGGATCGACTATCCATCGCCATTCGTGCGATGGACCGCAGGGCGGAACTTTGCCGCTGTGCTGGAGCTGATGGCCGATGGGCGGCTCGACCCCAGCACACTGATCACGGACCGTTTCCCGATCGAGAATGCGGAGAGCGCGTACGCGGTCGTCACGAGCGTGGAGCGAAGCCTGGGGATCGTGCTGACGTACGGCGCGAAAGAGATGGACGCCCCGCGTGTGTCGCGTACCGTGATGCTGCGTGATGGCATCGCGCCGCGCGGAAGCGCGGTGGTCGGGTGGATCGGAGCGGGGAACTTTGCGTCGCGTGTGCTCATCCCGGCGTTCGCGAAGGCCGGAGCGCAGCTCGAAACGCTTGCATCCGCCGCCGGCGTTTCTGCCGCGGTGGTCGGAAGCGCACGCGGGTTCAGGCGCGCCACAACGGACACTGAGACATTGCTCGCGGACCCGGTGGTGGACACCGTGGTAGTGACCACCCGCCACGACTCGCACGCCACCTGGACCGCGCGCGCCCTTGAGGCAGGGAAACACGTCTTCGTGGAGAAGCCGCTAGCCCTCACCGACGAGGACCTGGAGCGCGTCCGCGCGGCGCTGGCCGCGTCGCGGTCGATGCTGTGCGTTGGATTCAACCGCCGGTTCGCACCGATGGTTCGAACCGCGAAGGCGTCGCTCGCCGCTCGCTCCGGGCCGCTTGTGGTCACCTGTCTCGTGAATGCCGGGGCGATTCCGCGCGATCATTGGACGCAGGACCGGGAGGTGGGGGGCGGGCGCGTTGTCGGCGAAGCGTGTCACTTCATCGATCTCGGGCGTTTTCTGGTCGGAGCGCCGATCGCTGATCTGACAGTGCGTACAGCGCGAGCCGGAGGTCGGCCCGTCGACGACGTGGCGGCGATCGAGATGGGCTTCGAGGACGGGTCGCTCGCGGTAATCCACTATCTTGCGAATGGACACCGAGGATTCCCCAAGGAACGAATCGAGATGTTTTTCGACGGTCGCACGATACAGGTGGACAACTACAAGGCACTGCGGGCGTGGGGCGTGCCGGGGATCGAGACTCGGTGGCCGCGCACCCAGGACAAGGGGCATACGGCGCTCGCCGCCGCATTCGTGAGCGCCGTGCGCTCGGGCGGCGCGCCACCGATACCGGTCGAGGAGCTTGTGGAGGTGAGCGAGTGGGCGGTGAGAGCCGGAGAGCTTGCCGCGGCCGGCGGAGGACGCGCATGAAGGTGCTGCACGTCGTCGGAGCGCGCCCGAACTTCATGAAGCTCGCCCCGTGCCTCCGCGCGTTGGCGGCGATGCCAGGGTTGCGACAGCGCATCGTACACACAGGGCAGCATTACGACGATGCTATGTCCGATTCCTTCTTCCG
>JALZIF010000173.1 GCA_030860435.1 Gemmatimonadota bacterium
CCCGCGACTCGTGCGAGAGTCGCGGGCCTCCTGCACGGTGCCAGCGTCCCCGCGGACGCCGGTTTCCGTCTTCATCGGAGCAGGGTTAAGCGTTAAACGAGCTGCCGCACCCGCAGCCGCCGGTCGCGTTCGGATTCGTGAAGGTGAAGCCCGAGCCCTGCATCGACGACACGTAATCGATCGTCGTGCCGCTCAGATACTGCGCCGAGAACGGGTCGACAAACACGCGGACCCCCCCCGACTCGAGCACGTAATCGTCATCCGCCGCCTGCTCCTCGATCAGGAGCCCGTACTTGAAGCCGCTGCACCCGCCGGGTTGTACGCTCACCCGGAGCCCGCCGACGGTCTCCGGGACGTTCTCCTGCACCATGAACCGCTTGACCTCGACCGCCGCGCCCGGTGTGACGCTCACCGCGACGGTGGGTTGCTGAGTGGAAGCCATGAAACCCTCTGGGTGAATGACGGGATCCAACCCCGTGGACCACACTGAAATATGACGATCGTACCCGTCTCGTTCAAGCACGGTCCGTGCCCCCGCCGGAGCAAGTCTCCCGCGACTGGGTCCGAGCCCAAGAGCCGCGTACACCGCGACCAGGTCGGCCACCCAGGTCGACCAGCCCAGACCCCCACTTCCTCCCAACCCCCGGGGACCGGGTCCCGTCCGTTTGAGCGCGCTCCGTTATACTCCCGCCACGACACTGGGTGAGACACCGTCAATGCGGCATCCCACCCAGAAGTACCGCGCTAGGAACGCCGATAATATGCGCGCGTGACACCATCAAACCGTCCCGACGCCAAACAACACTTCTTGAAACCGGCGTCCAGAGCCGCACGGACACAGATCCTTCCGCCCCAATTTCTCCAGCAGCTCTTTATCGCCGCGGACGACGCGATCGCCGCGCCCAACGCGTGTCTCGCTCAGGGAACCCCCGGCGTCGCTTGCTCGTGCGCTCAAACGACGTGAAAGCTCGCCAGGTCATGCTCGTCGATCTTGGCCATACGGCCTCCCAGTGAGAGGGATGAGCAATCTACCCGCACCCGAGCGCGTATGGGAGTCTGAACGGCTTGCCGATAAGCTGGGGGAGCCCAAGGCGACCGTCAGCTTCGTCGGGCTTGCTAGGCGCCCACTCTTCCCGACTGCTCGCCAAAGAGGTCTCCCTGTCGCTGGACCCAGGACCGGAGTTCCGGCCAGCGCTCGACGAACGGCGCCGCGGAGATGCGCCCGAGTTCGCTCGGCTCGATCTTGTTCAGCCCCCCACCGTACACGCGACCCTCGCCGCGCAGCTCGTGGCCGCTGACGCGGCCCAGAAGTTCATGCGCGTCGACGGCGCGGCCGGGGTGCTTACGGAGCATGGCCGCGAGGCCGTTCACCGGGTAGAGCATGAGATAGAGATTCGTTCCGATAGCCTTCGATCGGTTGAGGATGAAGCGGAAGGGCTGCTTGTCGTCTGCGCCGCGGCCCATATATGTGCAGAGGAAAGGGGAGGGGGCGCGCTGCTCCTGCTTGTACCATGGGCTGCGCTTGCCGACGAGGTAGCCGTCCATGATGCCCAGCGGCGCGGCGGTTTGCAGGTACTTCCAGAGCGCCGGATATCGCTTTTCGACAACATGCTCGGGGAGGTCGCAGTCAATGACACACAGTTGGCGGTCGATGCGCGGGTAGCCGTCGTCGTCCCCTTCGATGACGGTGGTCTTGAGGTGCCGCGGGCTCGGCAGGATCGGGCGGAGATACTTCGTTGGGAGCCGGTGACGCTTGGCTTCGGCGCGGTCGAGCACGAAGAACTCGTTGCTGCCCGTTGCGATGCCGCGCTGGATGCGGAAGAAGTCAGAGAGTGTCGGGCTGTTGCCATCGCTGACCGTGTGCCGGTCGTTTCCGGCGTGGCTCGGATACACGCTCCACTTGCGTGACTCGCGCAGCCGTTCGAGCGGGATTCGCTCGCTGGCGTGCGGCTCGTTCATGGTGCCGCCGAACGTGAACTCGGCCTCGTGGCCTCGCGGCGGCGGAGCCTTTCTGAACACGAGAACGACCGACGAAACCAGGGCATCGCCGAACTGAACGTTTTCGGGATCGAACCGATGGGCGCGGATTAGCGTCACGCGATCCGTGAGGTAGCGCTTGAGGGCCGCGCCGTAGTTGACGTCCATGAACTCCGACGGGATGAGCCACGCGGCGTAGCCCCCGTCCTCCATCCACGCCGTGGCGAGCAGGAGGAAGTAGACGTACAGACCCGCAAGGCCGTTGACTTGGACGCCGGTCATCTCGTGCGCGAGCCGTTGCAGGCGTTCCTTGTCCTCGCCGCTCATGTGATGGTGACGGACGTAGGGAGGGTTGGCCAGGATGAGGTTGGGCGCGGGCGGGCGAGACGCATTGGAGACGATTCGAGTAAAGTCGCCGGGTACGACCTCGAGCGCTGTGTCGGACCACAGATCCCGGGCGGCCTCGCAGAAGGCCGAATCGAGTTCGACCCCGACGGCGCTTCTGATACGCTTGCGGCCGAACACCGCGAGCGCCGCGGAGAAGAAGCTGCCGGAACCGATCGAGGGATCGGCGAAGTGGACACCGCGCGTACGGTCGTCAATCATCGAGTCCACGTACCGGGCGATGTCGATGGCGAGCGCGTTGGGCGTCGCGAACTGGCCGAGGCGATTGCGATCGGCCGCGGACCTGGTTGCATCGATGGCCGCTTGAATTGCTTTGCGGCGCGTCTCGGTCGGGTTGTCGTGCGCGTTCATGCCGCTCACAGCCCCAGCTTCGCAAAGTCGTCGATGCGATGCTCCCAGACCCAGTCGATGCCCTCCGCGGCCTCGTACCCCAGGTAGTCGCTGCCGAAGTAGCCGCAGAGGAACAGCACGTACCGTACGCTCTCACCGTATGTCGCCTGGAGTTGGTGGACCTTCGTCGCCTCTTCCTTGCGACGTTTGTTGGTGTTGGTGAAATCGCCCGCCGACTTGGCCTCGATGAGTATGGGCAGGCGATCCTTTCGCGGCTTCTTGAGCTGAACGACCACGTCGGCTGGGATGTTGATTCTGATCGTCTTTCCGACAGGCAGATTCATGCGGAAGCTGTATGTGGCCGCCTCCATCTGAGTCAGCGGCTTCCCGGGGGGGTGGGCCTGCCTCCGATACCCACGTTTGTCGAGATAGTCGCCGATCATAGCGAGTTGCCGTTGCTCCTGAGCATTGCGGACGATCGGGTTCGCGACGGCGCTGCAGAGCCGGTCGGCGACAATCGTTGATGCTCTGTCCCGTTCATGGTCGGTCGGGTCTTCCGCTGTCTCCAGCCACGGAAAGATGTCGCGGTCCAGGAGCTTGGTCAGCACGCGGCAAACTTTGGTCAAGTTCTCTTCGAGCAGTTCGGCCTTCATCCGTGAGGCAAGCTTCCCTTCGGCCATGCTGCCGATGAGCGACTTGTTCGCGCCGGCAAGCCCGACCAGCCGGTCCACGGCCAGCGGCGGGGCGGTACACATTCGAAGCGTTGAGAGCGCGATCGGATTCGCTCGCAGCGTCGCGGCATCGAGACTCCGCAGATCGCGAGTGGCCAGTAGGGCAGCCTTGACGTGCTCGGTGGTCTTTACGCGCGTCGAGCGGAACGCCTCGGGCGCGAACCTCATGAACCACTGGTTAAACTGGTCAACAGAGGCAGCGATGTCGGCCTTCCAGAGATGTGGCTTGTCGGCGTTGATCCGTCGAGGCTTCATGAGATCCCGTCGTTGACGGCTACTGCCTTCCTTGTCGCGGCCACCGCCCTCGGGCGCCTAACGGCTCGCCGTTCCACTGCGTATCAACGGGACCAGCCAAGGAGATAGGTGACCATCGTTGGCCGTGAGCACAAACGCCAGTCCGGCCAGAGATGCGCCCACTGAATAGGTAAGCGTAGAGTGCATCCGTTGCTGACGCTGCATCATCTCATTGCGAAGAGAAGCCTACGCCTCGTTGAGTTCAGCCAAGCTACTCTCCGAGCAAAAAAATAGTCGCTGTAAGCGTGAAGCCTAACGGCTCGCCGTTTCGTCTGGTGGATGCGCCTCGACGCCAAGCACCAGCGCCTTCACCCGGCCTCACCCCAGGAGAACGGGCGCATGGACGCATGCACCGGACGCGCAAAGCCGGGCAAAGCCGGCGCCTGTCGGCCCCCGCGCGCCGATCTCGCCGTGCAGCAACGCGACTTCAATCGCTTCGGACGCGTACAACGCGAGATGATCATCCTGGACCAGTGAGTCCCGGCAAACCCTGAGTTGTCCGCAACGAAGAGCTCTTGCCCGTGTCTAAACGTGCGCCCATCGAGGTCCTCATAGTGAACAATGATCGGAACTCGCGAGTGGAGTTTCCAATCGGCATCCGCCTTGAAGCTCACATGCCCGAACGCATTGGAGGTGGCTGCACCGTTCGGTAAAACGGGGATCGTGAATCTAGCGCTGAAGCACCCACGGATTGTCTCTCGCTCTTCGTCGGGCAGGTTGTTGGCGAAAGCAACCGCCAGCCCTTGCTCGGCGACTGTCAGGCGAATATTCCTGGCTGGCCGGTTCCCAGAGTTCTCGACGACCAGGTTGAGAGACGCAGCTGATTGAGAGTCTCCGAGCCCAGTGCCGCAGCTGACTACGCGAGCAGTGACTAGCGGCCTGTGTGATTCTCCCCACGACCGTTTGGCGAAATAGTAGGAGAGCCCGGAGAGGATAAGCGCAGCCACGCTGATCCAGAAGCTAGCTCCTTCCATCGTGATCTCCTTTGGCTCAGGGGCCTAACGCACTGGAATTCTAGCGCGCGGCATCAGCAAATAAGCCGGCGTGGCGCAGCCACGGTGGCATTCCATCAGAGTATGGGGCGTGGCAGCAATTCCTTGTTGAACTCAATCCGCCTGCGGCGGGCCTCCCCTACTAGAAGGCCATCGGCTCGCAGGCGATCAGCGAGAATTGCGTAGATCTCGACCACCCCCGCTTCGTTCTGGCGGCTTGAACCAGTGATTTCGTATGAGGCAGCGCCATCGACTGCGCGCTCCGCAGTGACCGACTGTCGCACATCATCGGCCGCGACTCGCTTCCCATCCGTCGCGGGCGATCTTCTTCGCGACAAGTCGTCCCTCCATAGCGATTGCGCCGTCGAGCGATATCTGATGCGTGGTCGTTCATCCATGGTAATTCACCGCGGCTGCATAAAGGCTCTGCCGCCCACGCCGGGAGCGGCGCTCATAGTCATCTCGAATCACCTGATGCGCCCGCGACGCTCGTCGGTTGCAGCGCGAAGCTGATTGAGGCCTCACCTCGACGGCGAGAGGATGGGCGAGGCAGCGTTTGCGTCCACCGCCGCCGCGACCGCATCTGCGAGCGCTACGCGTACGGCCCCGATCCGCCGGTTCTCGCGCGTCGGATTGACCCGATTCGACAGCAGAATGATGAACAGGTCGCGTTGCGGGTCGATCCAGACCGAAGTGCCGGTGAACCCGGTGTGCCCGAAAGCCTGACGGGAGAGCCGCCGCCCCGCGGAGTTCTCTCCGCTCGCCGTTTCCCACCCGAGCGCGCGGTGGGAGAGCAGGCTGTCCTGTACCGTCGTGAACTGCACGAGCGTCGCCCGCGGGACGATCCCCCCCCCCTCCTCCCCAGTGCCGCGGTACGCGGCCAACAGACTTTGCGCGAAGCGGGCGAGGTCGTGCGCTGAGCTGAACAGTCCAGCGTGCCCCGCGACGCCGCCGAGTGCGAACGCGTTCTCGTCGTGCACCTCGCCCCGCAGGTGCCGCTGCCGCCACGGGTCGAACTCAGTCGGAGCGATGCGAGGGAGAAGCGCACTGTCGGGCCGGTACCCGGTCTCCGACATGCCGAGCGGCGCGAATACATTCTGCGCGAGGTAGCGGTCGAGCGGCTCGCCGCTCACCCGCTCGACGATCTTCCCTAGTAGGATGACCCCGAGGTCGCTATACACGGTGCGTGCGCCAGGCACGGTGTCGAGCGGAGTCGCGTAGACGATGGCCATCGCCGACTCCGGCGATGTCGCCTCCTTGTGGAGCGGGCGCCAGGCGGGCAGCCCTGAGGAGTGGGTGAGCAGGTGACGGACGGTCACTCGCTCCTTTCCTGGCCCCTCGAGCTCCGGTAGATAGCGCTGCGCCGGGGTGTCGACCCCGACCGTTCCCTGCGCGACGAGCTGCATCATCGCGGACGTCGTTCCCACCACCTTGGTCAGCGACGCCAGATCCCAGATGGTGTGCTCGTCGGGGCGGGGGGACAGCGACCAGTCGAGCATGCCGATCCCATCGCTCACATAGATACTGTCGTGCGTCCCGACGACCACGTAAGCACCAGGGAAGGCGCTGTCGCCGTGCGCGCGCCGAAGCACCCGGCGTACCGAGTCCGCGACCGCGCTGGCGACTGTCGGTTCATCCACGTTCGCTCCGCTCCTAGAGATTCCGTCACCGTGCGCGAAGAATCCCGGGAGCGAGATCGGCGCCCGCCCCGTGATCGCCGCCGCCCCAACGAGCGCGCGCGCCGACGCCCGCTCGAGCGACGGGTCGATTCCGTACGTGGCCATGTAGCTCCCCACTCGCGGGAACTGGCGGATGACGTACGGGTTTCCGTTCGCGATCACGACGACCCTGTTGCCCCGCGCTAGCTCGTCAATCCAAGCGGCGATGTGAGGCGGAATCGCCGCGCGCCCCTCCCCTTCGATCGTCCGGACGTGTGTGGTGATGACGATTCGTTCCGCGTTCGAGGCGGCTGCGGCGAGCGAATCAAGCTCGGCCCGGGCGCTCCGCGGCGTGATGCGCGCGACGCTCACACCTTTCGCCAGCACTCGCAGCTCAGCGGCGAAGGCGCGGCCGGCGGTCACCTCCAGCTCCGGCGCGTAGCTGATGACGGCGATCTGCCCATCGCGCGGCGCGGGAACGAGCGACCCGGTGTCGCGGAGCAGCGTGACCGCGCGCGCCGCGACTTCCCGCGCGACCGTCCAGTGCTCGGGCGCACCGACTACCTGGCGCAATCGCTCGAGATCCACATAACGATGCTCGTTCAGTCCGAGCCGCGCCTTCATCTCGAGCGTGCGGCGCGCCGACTGCTCGATTCGCGCGGCCGGTATCTCACCCCGGTCGACACCGTTCACCACCGCGTCGATCGCTCTCGGGACGCTGCTCGGCTTAAGGAGGATGTCTGCTCCAGCCTGGACCGCCAGGACCGCGCTCCGCTCGACCGGATAACCCTGGCCCACGCCCTCCATCGTCAGCGCGTCGGTGAAGATCATCCCTCTAAAGCCGAGCGTGTCGCGAAGAAGGCCCGTGATCACCTTCGGGACGAGCGTCGCCGGAGTGGAGGGCTCGTCGAGCGCGGGGAGAGCGATGTGCGCGGTCATCACCGCCCCGACTCCGGCGGCGATCGACGCGCGGAATGGGACGAGCTCCACGCTGTCGAGGCGGGCGCGGTCGCTCTGCACGATTGGGAGCGCGAGGTGTGAGTCCACGTCGGTGTCGCCGTGACCGGGGAAGTGCTTAGCCGTCGCGAGAACCCCTTGCTCCTGCACCCCACGCACGAAGGCGGCGGCCAGCCGCGCGACCGCTCGCGGCTCTTCCCCGAACGATCGAGTATTGATGACTGGGTTCGCCGGGTTGTTGTTGACATCCACCGTCGGGGCGAAGGCGACCGTTATTCCGATCGCGCGCGCCTCTCGACCGACTATCCGTCCTATCCGGTACGCGTCGTCGTCACGTCCGGAGGCGCCGATCGCCATGTTCGTGGTGACGAGCGTCGCGCTGCCACCCGGGAGGAGCGACGGTGCGTGGACGCCGCCGGCGAGCCGCCCTAGCCCTGGCTCGACATCCGATGCGACGAGTAGCGGAACGCGCGCCATGCGCTGAAATGTGTTGACCTTCGCCGCGACCTCGATCGGGGACCCCAGCGACATCGTGACGCCACCCACCTTGTCCTCCGTAATCCAGCGGCGAACTTCAATGAAGCTCGCATCCTCTACGTTCACGTAGTCGCCAAGCACCCAGACGTGGACCATCTGCCCGACGCGCTCACGCAGTGACAGGCCGGCGAGGGTACGCTCCACCCAATCGCTTTGCGCCGGTGTGAGCGGGGCGGTGAGGGTGCGCGTCAGGTCGGGTGCGGGCCCCGGCATCGGCATGCCGTCGCGGGACCCGGGGGGGGGGTACGCGCACGCGGCGACAACCGTCGCAGCGAGTAGGAACTGGCTTGCCGTGCTCAACACTTTGTGAAGGGACTGGCAATGCATCGAATCGGACGCTTGAGTGTCGTGGTGGCGATGGCGGTCCCATGGACGCAGCCAGCGTGCGTGGCGGGTGGGGGGAGGGAGGGCGGCGCCGGCCCGGGATCGAGGTCGGGTGGTGTGGCGTCGGCGCGCGAGCGCGTCCGGCCCGGCATCACCGTGCTGCTCCAGGACAGCGCGGAGTTGGTCAATGGGAAACGGATCGGCTTGCTTACGAACCAGACTGGGATCGACGAGAACGGAATAAGCGACATCGACCTGTTGCACCGCGCGGGAGAGTCGGGGGGACCGCGGCTCGTCGCCTTGTTCTCGCCCGAGCACGGAATCCGCGGCACCGAAGACCGATCCAATATCGCGAGCGGGCGCGATGAACGCACGGGGCTACCTATCCACTCGCTGTATAACCCGACGACGATAGAGCCCCCGGACAGCACACTCCGCGGCCTGGATGCGCTTGTGATCGACCTTCAAGACCTGGGCGCGCGTACCTGGACGTATCCAGCCTCCATGGTATACGCAATGCGCGCCGCGGCCCGCAACGGCGTCCGCGTGATCGTCCTCGACCGCCCCAATCCGATTACTGGCGCGCGCACCGAGGGCCCTATCCTTGACAGCGCTCAAACGTACGCCGACTCCCACTCGCCGCAGCGGCGCGCTCAGCCAGTGTCCGTCTATCCGCTCCCGCTGCGCCACGGCCTCACCTTCGGCGAGCTGGCGCGCTTCTACAATGAGGTGCTCGGCATCGACGCCGACTTGCGCGTCATCCCGGCCGCTGGTTGGCGGCGCGCGATGTGGTTCGATGAAACGGGGCTTCCGTGGGTAAAACCATCCCCGAACATGCCCTCCCTGACTAGCGCCACGCTATATCCGGGGATCGTCCCATTCGAGGGAAGCAACCTGTCGGTAGGGCGGGGAACTCCAGACGCCTTCCAGCGAGTCGGTGCTCCGTGGCTCGATGCCCGTCGCGCGGTGGACCTGCTCAACGATCGCGGTCTCTCCGGCGTCCGGTTCGAGATGGATCGTCGCGCTCCGGTGGATCCCACCGATCGGAAGTACGGTGGCGTGGAGCTTCCGTGGATCAAGGTCATAATCATCGAGCGCGATCGAGTTCAGGCGGTGCGCGTGGGCGCGGCGATCCTCTGGGCGGTGGCGCAGACCAACCGGGATTCGCTCCGCATTCGCGAGGCGACGTTCGACGAGCGGCTCGGCCCGCCGCGGATACGGGAAGCGATCGTGAGCGGGGAGGATCCCGACTCCGTACTCGATCGCGAGGTACCCGCCACGGTCGAATTCGAGCGGCGGACGCGGAGATTCAGGCTGTACCGCTGAACGCTGGGATCCCGCGCACACCTCTTGCAACCGTCCGGGCCGAACAGTTGCGAACACGAACGTCACAGGAGGACACAAATGAAAGCGATCTTCGCCGTCGCGACGATGGCCTCGCTGCTCGGTGCCGCCGCGTGCGGACCGCGCCAGGTGGACGTCACGACCGGAACCGCACCGCAGAGCCAGACGTCGGTCACCGTCACCAACAACTCGGCGCAGCAGGTCAACGTCTACGTGGAGACCGCCGGCACCGAGCTGTTCGTCGGACAAGTGGACGCCAACAACACCCGCACGCTGACCGTCTCCGGCGTCGCGGACGGCACGACCGTGACGTTGCGGGCGCGCCCGGTCGGGAGCGCCACCGGATGGTCGCGGCCGAACGTCACATTGAGCGGGAACGTTACGTGGACGGTGCCCTGAGCGCGGGTTGCAGCGCCATCGGTGAACGGCTAGCTTATCGGGCCGGAGCGATGCTCCGGCCCGTGTTGTATCTCATTGCGATTCTTACTCTTCTCCTTTGACCTCTTCGAATCGCGCCCCCACGGCATCAGTGCCTGGGGCACCCGCCGGTCGCCTGGGCGTCCTCATCCCGGGGCTCGGCGCTGTGGCCACGACGTTCATCGCAGGCGTCGAGAGCATCCGGCGGGGGCTCACGAAGCCCGTTGGCTCGCTCACGCAGATGGCGACCATCCGCCTCGGAAAGCGGACCGAGAACCGGTCACCGCTCATCAAGGAGCTCGTGCCGCTGGCCGGCCTGGATGACCTCGCGTTCGGCGCATGGGATCCGATTCCCGACGACGCGCTCACGGCGGCGCGCACCGCAGGGGTTCTCGAGGAGAAGCATCTCGAGCCCGTAGCCGACTTTCTCCGCGGGATCGTCCCGATGCCAGCGGTCTTCGACCAGAAGTATGTCGCCCGGCTGAACGGGACGAACGTCAAGCACGGGAAGTCGAAGCGCGACCTTGCGGAGCAGCTTCGCCAGGACATTCGCGAGTTCAAGGCGCGGAACGCCGTCGACCGGTGCGTAATGGTCTGGTGTGCCTCCACCGAGGTGTTCATCAAGGCCGGGCCGCAGCACGCGACGATCGAGCAGTTCGAGCGCGCGATGGAACGCAATGACGACGCGATTGCCCCGTCGATGCTGTACGCGTGGGCGGCGATCATGGAGGGTGTACCGTACGCCAACGGCGCTCCGAATCTCGCCGTCGACACGCCGGCGCTGCAGCAGCTCGCCCTGGACCGCGGCGTTCCTATCGCCGGGAAGGACTTCAAGACAGGGCAGACATGGATGAAGACCGTCATCGCCCCCGGACTTAAGGCGCGCATGCTCGGCCTCGCCGGCTGGTACTCGACGAACATCCTCGGCAATCGAGACGGCGAGGTGCTCGACGATCCTGCCTCGTTCAAGACGAAGGAAGAGTCGAAGCTTTCCGTCCTCCACACGATCCTCCAGCCAGACATCTATCCCGACCTATACAAGAATTTCTCCCACGTCGTCCGGATCAACTACTATCCGCCGCGCGGAGACAACAAGGAGGGTTGGGACAACATCGACATCGTCGGTTGGATGGGCTACCCGATGCAGATCAAGATCAATTTTCTCTGCCGGGATTCGATCCTTGCCGCGCCGATCGTGCTCGACCTCGCACTGTTCATGGATTTCGCGCAACGAGCAGGGATGAAGGGGATTCAGGAGTGGCTCTCGTTTTACTTCAAGAGCCCTATGGCTGCTCAGGGGCTCCAGGCCGAGCACGATCTTTTCATCCAGCAGACGAAGCTGAAGAACACGCTCCGCCACCTCATGGGTGAAGAGCAGATCACGCATCTCGGGCTGGAGTACTATCAGGCATGACTGGGTTCCGGCGCTCCGTTCTCCTCGCCGCGGCGCTGGCCACTCTCGTCGCGTGCGGGTCGCCCCGTCCTCGCGCCGGATATCGGGCGTTCTCGGACTCCTACGTCTTCCGCATCGACGCAGACCCGCAGCCGCCGTTCGCCCGCGAAGACATCCGCTACAAGGTCGTCGTGCTCGACAAGGACACGAATCAGCCGATCGAGAACGGCGAAGGGCGGATCTTCGCCGAGAGCCGTGATGGCAAGCGGACGTGGGACGGATTCGCGGCCGGCCCGGAGGTCGGCACCTACCACGCCAAGCTGAGTTACCTGACGGCAGGCGATTGGGCCGTGGCGCTCGAGTTTCGGCGCGACTCCGCCGCTGCGATCGAACGCATCGACTGGATGCAACAGGTGCAGGCCGAGCGCGAGACGGTCACCCCGTAAGCCGCATGCGCCACTTCCACCGCACGCACATCAAGCCGGAGGAGGTCCTGGCGATCGCCGACACGTTCTTCCCGTCGCTGGCACTCACCAACGCGGGGGGCGACGCGCGCTCCCGCACGTTCCGCGGCGCCCTCGGGACCGCGACGCTGCGCGTTAGGCCCGAGGGCGGCCACTACACCTTCGTTGAGGCCGAGACGGACCAGGTGGGGGAGAGCCGGCTCGATCGAAACGTCAAGCGCTTTTTCGTGGCGATCCACCGGCGCGCCGACCCGGCGCACACGCTGGGGGCCGCCTACTGATGGCCTCGCGGACGTCTGGCGGGCGCGGCGCGCCCCGCGCGTCGCGTAATCGGGGAGCCCCGAGCGCCCGGCCGAGCGATGCCCTCGAACGCGAGCAGAAGCTGGAGCTCTATTATTGGATGCGCCTGACGAGAGCGCTCGAGGAGCGCCTCGTCAATCTGTATCGCCAGACCAAGGTCATCGGCGGATTGTTCCGTTCACTGGGGCAGGAAGCAGATGCCGTCGGCAGCGCTTACGCGCTGGACCGCGCCAAAGGCGACTTCCTCTCGCCCCTCATCCGCAATCTCGGGTCGATGCTGGTGCAAGGCGCTCGTCCGGTGGAGATCCTGCGGCAGTACATGGCGAAGGGAGACTCGCCGACGCGCGGCCGGGAGCTCAACATCCACTTCGGCGACCTGGAGCGCGGCTTCATCGGGCAGATCTCCCACCTCGGCGACATGGTGCCCGTGATGACTGGCGTCACGCTCTCGTTCAAGCTCAGAGGGCAGGACCGCGTCGGGCTCGTGTACGTCGGCGACGGCGCCACTTCCACGGGCGCCTTCCACGAAGGGATCAACTTCGCAGCGGTCCAGCGCTGCCCGCTCGTCGTCATCGTCGAGAACAACGGTTACGCGTACTCGACTCCCATCTCGAAGCAGACCGCGTCGGCCTCGTTCACGGACAAGGCGCTGGCGTACGGCATCCCCGGTGTGCAGGCCGACGGAAACGACGTCCTCGCCGTCTATGACGTCACTCGTCAGGCGGTGGACCGCGCCCGCGGCGGGGCCGGGGTGACACTGATAGAGCTCATCACCTATCGCCGCAAAGGGCACGCCGAGCACGACAACCAGAGCTACGTGCCCACTGGCGAGATCGAGCGGTGGGAGAGAGACAACGATCCGCTCGACCGTTATCTGACGGTGCTGCGCGACGAGCTCGACGTGGGCGAGAACGAGATCGCCGCCATCGATTCGCGCGCCCAGCGTGAGATCGACGAAGCTACCGAGGTCGCCGAGGCGTCGCCGATGCCGGAGCCCGAAGACGCGCTCGTCGGCGTTTACGCAGACCTGCCGGCAGTGGATCCGCTCTGGTTCCGGGCCGGAGTTCGCTCCGCCGTCGACCGGCATGAGCGCGCCGCCGGCTGGGGCGCATTCGATGGCTGAAACGACGTACCTCGAAGCGATTCGTCAGGCGCTCTTCGAAGAGATGGAGCGCGACGCCAACGTGTTTTGCATGGGCGAGGACATCGGCGCCTACGGTGGCGCGTTCAAGGTCACCCAGGGTCTGTTTGAGCGCTTCGGTGCCGACCGGGTGATCGACACGCCGATCTCCGAGGCGGCAATCGTGGGCGCCGCGGCGGGCGCCGCGCACATGGGAATGCGCCCAGTCTGCGAGATGCAGTTCATCGACTTCATCTCGTGCGCGTACGACATGCTCACCAACTACGTGGCGACGTCGCGCTATCGCGCGTTCCTCCCATGTCCGCTCGTAGTTCGCGGCCCGAGCGGAGGCTACGTGCGAGGCGGGCCGTTCCACTCGCAGAACCCGGAGGCGGCGTTCCTCCACACGCCAGGGCTCAAGATCGTGTATCCCGCGACCGCGAGCGACGCGAAGGGGCTGCTAAAGGCCGCCATCCGGGACGACGACCCCGTGCTGTACTTCGAGCACAAATACCTCTACCGCCGTATCAAGGAGACCCTCCCCGAAGGTGACCACGTAGTGCCGATCGGACAGGCGCGGACGGCGAGGGAGGGAAAGGATCTTTCGATCATCACGTACGCCGCGACGGTCTGGAAAGCACTCGAGGCGGCCGAGCAGTTAGAGAAGGAGGACGGGCTCGGCGTCGAGGTCATCGATCTGCGCTCGCTGCTCCCAATGGACGACGATGCAATAATCGCGACGGTGCGGAAGACGAACCGCGTTCTGATCGTTCACGAGGACACGCGGACGGGTGGCGTGGCGGGGGAGATCACGGCACGCATCAACGAGGGCGCCTTCGAGTGGCTCGACGCCCCGGTAATGCGCGTGACGGCCGCGGACGTACCGCTCCCGTACTCGCCACCGTTGGAGGATTACGTGCTGCCTCAGACAACTGACATAGTGAAGGCGGCCCGCACCCTCGCTGCGTACTAGGCGTGGCGGACGAGGAGGCGCCGGCCGGCGAACCTCATTACGCTTCGATCGGGTGTCTGCTCGCAATAGCGGGCGTGTTCGCCGGCGGGATGCTTGGAGTTGCCTTCGGATGGGTGGTGACGAAGTTGCGCGGATGCGTTCCACCGCAGGGGTTCCCGATCTGCGACATCTACGATTACTGGCTACCCGGGATGTTCATCGGGGCACTTTCTCTTCCTGGCATCGTCCTCTGGCGGCTGCGGCGCGGGGCCGCCGAAACGCGAAATTCAACGAGGAGCTCGACCGGTGGCACGCGTTGACGTGATCATGCCGCAGATGGGGGAGTCCATCGCCGAAGGGACGCTCTCCAAGTGGCTCAAGAAAGCGGGAGAGGATGTCAAGCGCGACGAGCCGATCTTCGAGATCTCCACCGATAAGGTGGATGCGGAGATCCCGGCGCCGGTTGCGGGCGTGCTCGCCGAGATTCTGGTGACGGAGGGTCAGACGGTACCCGTTCAGACCGTCGTCGCGCGGCTCGAGACCGACAGGGCAGCGTTCGCCGCGGACGGTGAGGCGGGCAAGGGCGGGGCGGGGAGCGACGCGGCCCAAGGGCCGCCGCCTAGCGCCACAGCGCCATCCGTATCACTTCCCTCGAGCGCGCCTGTGCCCGGTTCGCCCCCCCATCCCCTCCCACCCCCGTCCGGCGACGGTGCCAGTTTTGAGGAACGCATCCGCACCCGCTCTTCTCCCCTCGTGCGGAAGATCGCCGCGGAGCACGGCATCGAGGTCGCCGCCATGCAGGGTACCGGTGTCGCCGGCCGCGTTACCAAGCGGGACATCCTTCGCTACATCGAGTCCGGCGCCGCTCTACCCGCGGCGGGCGCCCCGCAGCCGGCCAGACACCCTATCTCTGGAGGCGAGCCGCACGGGCCCACGGCGCAGCCCTGGCCGGGCGATGTTGTCGAGGCCATGTCCCGCATCCGCCAGCTCACCGCTGACCACATGACGCTCGCGCGGCGCACAGCGGCGCACGTCACGAGCTTCTTCGAGATCGACCTTACGCGGGTCGCCCGCATTCGCGCCAAGCACCGTGCCGATTTCGAGGCCGCGACGGGACAGAAGCTCACCTTCCTACCGTTCATCATCAGAGCGGTGGTCGATGGGCTCAAGCAGTTCCCGGTGCTGAATGCGGCGGTGAGCGGCGCGAGCATAATCCACCGCCGGCAGTACAACATCGGGATCGCTGTCGCCCTCGACTGGGGTCTCATCGTCCCCGTTATCAAGAACGCCGACGGGCTCTCGATCACCGGGCTTACACGCCAGCTCAACGATCTCGCGGCCCGTGCTCGCTCGAAGAAGCTCGACCCGCGCGAGATCCAGGATGCCACGTTCACCATCACCAATCCGGGTGTCTTCGGATCCCTCATGGGGACGCCGATCATCCCCGTCGGGACTTCTGCGATCCTTGGCCTCGGCGCCATAGAAAAGCGTCCCAAGGTGCTCCCGGGGCCGGATGGCGAGGACACGATCGCCGTGCGTAGCTGCGCCTACTTTTCGATCTCGTTCGATCACCGCATCGTCGATGGCGCGGATGCGGATAGATTCATGGCGTTCGTCAAGAAGCAGCTCGAGGCGTTTCCAGATACTGTGCTCTGACGTGCCGCGCTCTCTAACTATCCAACGCTCAGTCGTCACCGCCGCCGAACGCGACAAGTTTCTTGAGCGGTATCGCGTTCGGCGCGAACACTTCCAGCGCGCTGGCTGCCGGTACTGGCTCTTCGAGGAGATCGGCCTCCCCGGCGCGCTTATCGAGTTCGTCGAGGCCTCAGACGGCGAAACGCTCCAGTCCGCGCTCGACGGGGCGCCCGACCGCGTTCTCGACCAGAGCCGAATCTACCAGGAGCTGGAGCTCGAATAGAGCGTGCCGATTCGCTCGATCGTCGTCGATGGGAAGCGGTGGGACGTCTCGCACTCGGGGCGCACCACCCAGTACGATCGCGATGAATTCAGCCTTATTTTCGTCTCGGGAGAGGGTGCGGACCGTGTGATGCGCGTGACGCGTTACTCTCCGCAGGGCGCTCGCTGGCGGGAGCAGTCGTTCGCTGAGCTGACCGACGACGACCTCGCGCGGCTGTTCGAGTTTTCGCAGCCGAGTTTCACCTCCCCTGAGGCCGGCTACCGCAGATGACGCCCGTCGCCCGGTTTGTGGATTTGCACGCGCACTCGACCGCATCGGACGGCGCGTTCGCCCCCGCGGCGGTCGTCGCGGCGGCGAGCGCCGCGGGCGTGTCTGCGCTGGCCCTTACCGACCACGACACTCTCGGTGGGTTGGCCGAGGCGACGTCCGCCGGCATCGAGCTCGGGGTTCGGATCATCACCGGCGTCGAGCTGAGCACAGTCGATGGTGGTGCGGAGATACATCTCCTTGGTCTCCACCTCTCACGCCTCGGCGAGCTGGAGCGCCATCTCCTCACCTTTCGCACGGCACGCCGGACTCGCGCCGAACGGATAGTGCACCGGTTGAATGAGATCGGGGTCGCCGTCTCGCTCGACAGCGTACTCGAGATCGCGGACGGCGCGGCGATCGGCCGCCCGCACATCGCGCGGGCCATGATCGCGAGCGGCTGGGCCCATGATTTCCGCGACGCCTTCGACCGCTACCTTGGGAATGGTCGCCCCGCCTTCGTGGCGAAATACGCGCTTCCGCTCGCGGACGGGGTCCAATTGGTGCATCGCTCGGGCGGACTGGCGATCGTCGCCCACCCCGGCCCGATCGGCACTAGGCGGCGGGTCGAAGCGTGGATCGCGCTCGGCGTCGACGGAATCGAGATACGGCACCCCGGGCACGGCGCCGAGGATACCGCGCGCCTCCAGGCCCTCGCGGACCACTTCGGGTTGGTCCCGAGCGGCGGCTCCGACTGGCACGGCGCCATGGAGGGCGCGCGAGTCCTTGGCGGCATGCGCGTGCCGCACGAATGGCTCGAGCGGCAGGAGGCGCGGCTCCGCGACCGCATGGCGCAAGGGCTGGTCGCATGAGCGCGTCCGAGCTTCTCGCGGTCGGCTCAGCCGCTCCAGACTTCCGCGCCCAGGCGAGCGACGGCAGTACGTACGCTCTGGCCGACCTCCTCGCGCCGGGCTCCTCCGGTGCGCACGGCGTCGCGCTCTTCTTTTATCCCGGCAACGATACCCCTGGCTGAAACCGCCAACTCTCCGCCGTGCGCGATGAGCTGACCAGGTTCCATGAAGCGGGCGTCCAGCCTCTGGGCGTCAACCCGGCGGGTGTCGAGAGCCACCGCGTTTACGCGAAGAAGATGGCGTTCGGTTTCCCGCTCCTCAGCGACGCCGATCGGGCCATCACACGCGCCTACGGCGCACTCAAAGAGGACG
>JALZIF010000191.1 GCA_030860435.1 Gemmatimonadota bacterium
GTAGAGGGCGGTGCCGTCGAATCGCCGGAGCGCGTAGTCGTCCTTGGGGAAGTGCGCCGGTACCCAGTCCAGGATCACGCCGATCCCGTGCTGGTGGCAGTGATCCACCATGTACCGGAAGTCGTCAGGCGTGCCGTAGCGCGCACTCGTCGCGAAGTACCCGCTCACCTGGTAGCCCCAGCTCCCATAGAACGGATGCTCCATCACCGGCATCAGCTCGACGTGCGTGAAGCCGAGGCGCCGGACGTGCTCGACGAGCGCGGGGACGATCTCTCGGTAGGTGAGGAAGCGGTTCCCCTCCTCCGGGACGCGTGCCCACGATCCCAGATGGACCTCATAGATGAGCATCGCCTCGCGCAGGTGGTTATGCGCGCCGCGTTTCGCCATCCATTCGCCGTCGCGCCACTCGTGGCTCGACCGCACGACACGTGACGCGCTAGCCGGCGGCATCTCCATGGCGAACGCGAACGGGTCGGTCTTCACTCGCAACGCGCGGTCGTGCGTGAGCAGCTCGTACTTGTAGAGCGCGCCCGGTCGCACGCCGGGGATGAACAGCTCCCAGACGCCGGAAAGGCCGAGGAGGCGCATCGGGAACAGGCGCCCGTCCCACTCGCACCAATCGCCGACGACGCTGACCCGCCGCGCGTTCGGCGCCCAGACGGCGAACGATACCCCCTCCACTCCATCTACCGTCCGCGGGTGCGCGCCGAGCTTCTCCCAGAGCCGCCGGTGCGTGCCCTCGTTGAACAGGTGCACGTCCACATCGCCTAACGTCGGCGCGAACCGGTACGGGTCAACGCGGTCCCAGGTAGCGCCGTTCGGGAAACGGAAGCGGACGCGGTAGTCGACCGGGAACGTTCCCCCCGGTATCCTCGTCGCGAACAGTCCCCCTTCCACGCGCTCCATCGCGACCGCGCCGCGCGGGAGGATACATTCAGCGCTCTCCGCCTCCGGGTGGAACGCGCGCACCACGATCCCGGACCGCCCGTTGACCGTGGCCGGATGGGCGCCGAGAACGCTGTGTGGGTCAGGGTGCTCCCCGGCGAGGATGCGCCGCAGCGCATCGGAGTGGACGTTGCTCATCCGCCCGCCCCCGCGCCCACCGTCTCGACGCCGCTGACCTGTGCTCCAATCTCGGCGCGCGCGGGCACGTGCACGACGTATCGCCGCTCGGAGCCGTATCGAAGCAGCACCAATGAGTAGGGCTCGAGCGTCACGCCCGCCCCCTTCCGGATGCCGTGCAGCTCAGGACGCGCGGTGTGGACCAGCTCCGCCCAGCGGCCGGGCGTAGCGAGCCCCGGGAGCCTGAAGTGCACAGGGTGGTCGCCGCCGTTCACGAGGATGAGCATCGTGTCGCCAAGCACCGGGCGGCCGCGATCGTCGGTCTCGTCCGTCGCGTCGCCGCGGATGAGCATCCCGAGCGCATGGTTGCCAGCATTCCGCCAATCGGCGTCCATCATCTCGTTTCCGCCGGGGCCCAGCCACGTGACGTCTTTCGTCCCTTCACCCACCACCGGCTGCCCGCGGAAGAAGTGGCGGCGGCGGAGCACAGGATTGGAGCGCCGGATGGCGATGAGCTTGCGCGTGAAGTCGAGCAGTTCGGCCTGCCACTCCTCGAGCTCCCAATTCACCCAGGAGACGTCGTTGTCCTGGGCGTAGGCGTTGTTGTTCCCGCGCTGCGTGCGCCCGAGCTCGTCTCCGTGAGAGAGCATCGGGACGCCCTGGGAGAGGAAGAGCGTGGCGAGAAAGTTCCGCATCGCGCGACGCCGCAGTGCGAGGACGCTCGGGGTGTCCGTCTCCCCCTCTATCCCCCAGTTACGGCTGATGTTGTCGTTATGACCGTCCTGGTTGTGCTCACCATTCGCGTGGTTGTGCTTCCGCTCGTAGGACACGAGGTCGCGCAGGGTGAAGCCATCGTGCGCGACGACGAAATTGATGCTCGCGTACGCGGAGCGATCGCTCCACTGGTACAGATCGCTGCTGCCGGCGAGGCGGCTCGCCATCTCCGGCACCTGGCCCCGCTCCCCTTTCCAGAACTTGCGCACCGAGTCGCGGTACTTCCCATTCCACTCAGCCCAGCCGATCGGAAAGTTCCCAACCTGATAGCCGCCCGGTCCCACGTCCCACGGCTCGGCGATCAGCTTCACGCGTGAGAGCACAGGATCCTGGTGGATGATGTCGAAGAAGGTTCCGAGTCTGTTCACCTCGAACAGCTCGCGCGCGAGCACGGTAGCGAGATCGAAGCGGAAGCCGTCGACGTGCATCTCGAGCGCCCAGTAGCGCAGCGAGTCCATGATGAGCTGGATCGTGCGCGGATGGAGCATGTTGAGGCTGTTGCCGCAGCCCGTGAAATCCATGTAGAAGCGGGGATTGTCGGGCATGAGCCGGTAGTAAGCGACGTTGTCGATACCACGCAGCGAGATCGTGGGCCCGAGGTGATTCCCCTCGCCGGTGTGGTTGTAGACAACGTCGAGGATGACCTCGATGCCCGCCGAGTGCAGCTTCTTCACCATCGATTTGAACTCGTAGACCTGGCTCGCGAGCCCCCCCGTCGAGTAGCGCACGTCCGGCGCGAAGAAGCCGATCGAGTTGTATCCCCAGTAGTTCGTCAGCCCGCGCTCCGCGAGGTGCCTGTCGACGACGAACTGGTGCACCGGGAGCAGCTCGAGGGCGGTGACGCCTAACGACTGAAAGTGCTCGATCATCGGCTCCGACGCCAGGCCGAGATACGTTCCCCGAAAGCGTTCCGGCACGTCGGGGTGCCGGATCGTCATGCCCTTGACGTGGCATTCGTAGATCACGGTGCGGTTCCACGGGATCTGCAGCGGGCTGTCGTCCCCCCAGGTAAACGCCGAGTCGACGACCACGCACTTGGGGACGCCGCCAGCGGAGTTGTCCGTACTCATCTCGAGGTCCTGCCGCGGCCCCCCCACCTTGTAGGCGAAAAGCGCGTCGCTCCACTTGATCGTGCCGCTGATCGCCTTCGCGTACGGATCGATGAGGAGCTGTGACGAGTCGAACCGGTGGCCCCGGTGCGGCTCGAACGGACCGTGCACCCGGTATCCGTAGAGCTGTCCTGGACGCGCGTCCGGGAGATAGCAGTGCCAGATCTGGTCGGTGCGCTCCCGCATCCGAATTTTGGACAACTCGGTCGCTTCGTGCGGTCCGGCGAAGAGGCACAGCTCTACGCCGACAGCGTGCTGCGAGAAGAGAGCGAAGTTGACTCCCTCGCCGTCCCACGTCGCGCCAAGGGGGTACGGCTGTCCGGGCCACACGCGCATCACGCAATCTCCTGGCTGTACAATTCGGCCGCATAGGGCGCGACGAGCGCGTGCGAGCTGTCGCCGCGGAAGAACGCGCTCGTGCCACCGTACGCGGGGCTCTCCGTAGCGAGCTCGGCGCGCCACGTCGCTCCTTCCGCGGCAGGCAGCGGAACACGGACCGGCTCCCCGCCAAGGTTGAAAACCGCGCAGAGTGCCGCAGCCCCCGCAGCCTCCCGTCCATCCCTCAGAATCAGCTCCATCACGATCCACCCCTCCGCCTCGTCGCAGTCTACCCGCACCTCCGCGTTCCCCGGCCGTAATGCCGCCTCCCTCGCCCGTAGTCGCAGCAGGTCGCGGTGTAGCGCGAGTAGCTCCGCGTGCGGCGACGCGGACGCGCGACTCCGGTCCAGCCGGCTGCGCTCGAACGTCCCGACGGCGGCCGGGTCGGGCACCTCTCCCTGCCAGGCGAAGGACGCGAACTCCCGCCGGCGGCCGTCACGCACGGCCTCGATGAGCGCCTCGTCGCCGTGGCTCACGAAGTACAGGAACGGATGGATCTCGCCGTATTCCTGCCCCATGAATAGCAGTGGGACGTAGGGCGAGAGCAAGAGTAGCGCCGTCG
>JALZIF010000198.1 GCA_030860435.1 Gemmatimonadota bacterium
CTCCGCTACTTCCTCGCAAAGGCCGCCGACGGGCCGGTGCTGGTCGTGGCCGAACGCATCGACGAGATCGCGGCGGAGCTGGCGCGTCTCGGATGGGCCGATCAGTTCCACCCGAGCTACACCCGCATGGTGCCCGCGCATCACGTCACGACGCTTCGGCTAATCGGATGTCCGGACCCGAATCCCGTTCACCGGCGCTTCTTCGACCCGCCGCGCGGCACGCTGCCCACGGACCTGGACGTCATCGGCCGTTACTACATCGAGGCCGTCTATGGCGAGCTGCGCCGCTGGCTCGCGGCGCAGGATCCCGCGGCACCCGTCGGCGTCCCGTTCTCCGGCGGCATCGACAGCGGCGCGGTCCTGCTCTGCCTGTATACGCTGCTACTGCACGAAGGGCAATCACCCGCGCGACTGAAGGCCTTCACGCTCTCCGTGGACGGTGAAGGGAACGATGCGCGGCAGGCGCGCGAGTTCCTGAGGCGAACCGATCTCGAGATCCTCGGCGAGATCATCGACGTCCCCTCGAGCGCGCTCGATCCGCTGCGCGCCGTCGCCGTGATGGAGGACTACAAGCCGCTCGACGTCGAATGTGCCGCCGTGAACCTGGGCCTGCTTGCCGCCATTCGCGACCGCTATCCCGACTGGCGCCTGCTGGTGGACGGAGACGGTGGCGACGAGAACCTCAAGGACTATCCCATAGAGGAGAACAGCGAGCTGACGATCCGGAGCGTAGTAAACAACCGCATGTTGTACCAGGAGGGGTGGGGCGTCGAGTCCATCAAGCACTCGCTCACCTACTCGGGCGGGTACAGCCGCGGATGCGTCCGCAGCTACGCCTGCGCGCGCGAGTACGGGTTCGCCGGGTTCAGCCCCTACACGCGTCCCGCTGTGATCGCGGTGGCCGAGGCGATTCCCTTTGCCGAGCTGACGGAGGGGTCGCACGAGCGACTGTACGCGTTGAAGGGCGAGATCGTGGCGCGCGGCGTTCGCTCGGTGCTGGGCCTCGAGATGCCGGTCTTCCCCAAGCGCCGTTTCCAGCACGGGTCGGTGTCCGCAGGCGTGGTCGCTCGGCTGTTCCAACAGAACGAAGCGCGTTACCGGCGGCACTTCCAAACGCTGTACGCGGCAGGCGTGTGAGCGCGCCGGCCGCCGATCGGCGGATTCGGAGCTTGCGCCCGCCAAAGCCAGCCGTCAACCCATGGCATGCGCACGGGTCGTTGGTCGAGGAGGAGCGCAGGCCCGGCGGGAGAGTCGAACGCGCGTTGGCGGTCTTTCTCGCGGGCGCCGAGTGTCCCTTCACCTGCTCGTTCTGCGACCTGTGGCGCTGGACAATCGACGGCCCCACTCCGCCGGGCGCGTTGACCAAGCAGTTGACTGACGTTCTTCGATCGCTGGGCGGTCCCGCGCCGCCCGCCGATCGGCTCAAGCTCTACAACGCCAGCAACTTCTTCGACCGGCGGGCCGTACCCGCTGAAGACGTGCCGGGTATCGCGGCGCTGGCGGCGCCCTTCGCCAGCGTCACGGTCGAGTCGCACGCTAACACCGTCGGCCCGCTGGCGTTGAAATTTGCCCGACAGCTCTCCGGCCGACTCGAAGTTGCCGTTGGCCTCGAGACCATCCATCCGACCGCAGCCGCGCATCTCAACAAGCGCCTCGACCTGGCGCGGTTCGACACGGCGGCGCGCTTTCTGTCCGACAATGGCATTGACCTCCGCGTCTTCGTGCTCCTCGGCGCGCCTTACGTGCCATCCGACGAATCGGTCGAGTGGGTGGTGCGCACCGTCGAGCACGCGGCGCAGCGCGGCGCGTCCGTCGTGTCGATCATCCCGGTGCGCGGCGGCAACGGCGAGATGGAGCGGCTCGCGTCACTCGGCCACTTCACGCCGCCGACACTGTCCCAGCTGGAAGCTGCGCTCGATCGCTGCCTCCACTTCGCGCCCAGCGTGATCACCGCCGACCTGTGGGACGCCGAGCGTCTACCCGCCTGTGCCGAGTGTCGCTCGGCACGCATCGATCGCCTGCGTCGCCTCAACGTGACGGGCCGCGCCGAGCCGTCGATCGTTTGCCCGGTGTGCGACGCGCGATGATACAGCGAGGATGGAGCGATGACGCAGCGGTGTGAGGTCGCGGTCGTCGGAAGCGGCTTCGCCGGATCGCTAACGGCGCGCGTCCTCGCGGTGCTCGGCTACGACGTCGTGCTCCTAGAGCGTGGCACGCATCCGCGCTTCGCGATCGGCGAATCGTCCACGCCCCTCGCCAACCTGTCCCTGGAGCGACTCGGCCGCAGGTACGGGCTGACGGACTGCTACCGCCTGGCAGCGCACGGGCGCTGGCTCGAGCATTTTCCCGACGTTCGCCGCGGGCTGAAGCGTGGGTTCACGTTCTACCGGCATCATCCCGGTCAGTCGTTCGCCGATCGCGGACTCGATTCGGAGCGACTCCTCGTCGCGGCCAGTCCGAACGACGCCGTCTCCGACACGCATTGGCTGCGCGCGGACGTCGACCATCATTTCGTTCGCCAGGCGATCGCCGCGGGCGTGGACTATCGCGATCGCGTCGAGCTGACCGGGGCGGACATCGCCTCGAATGGAGTGGGGCTCACCGGACAGCGGAACGGCGCCGCATTCGACCTTCACGCGGCCTTCGTCATCGACGCGTCGGGGCCGGCCGGATTCCTCGCGCGCCAGCTGTCCATTCCGTCGGGCCTGGAGCGCACCGAGACTCGCTCCGCGCTCGTCTTCAGCCACTTCGGCGACGTGCGCCCGATGAGCGAGGTCGCCCCCGGTCTGCCGGACGGTCCGTATCCCGACGATTGGGCCGCGATGCATCATCTGATCGACGAAGGCTGGATGTACAGTCTTCGGTTCGACCACGGCGTGACGAGTGCGGGGTTCGCGCTGACACCGCGCGGCCTCGCCGAGTTGAACGCGTCCGGGACCGGCGACGCGGACGCTCTCTGGCGCACATTGCTCGACCGCTATCCGACGCTGGCGAGCGCGTTCGCCGACGCCGAGCCCCTCATGCCGCTCGGCTTTCGGCCTCGCATGCAATATCGCCTCACGCGTGCGGCGGGGGAGCGGTGGGCGCTCTTGCCGCATGCGTACGCCTTCGTCGACCCGCTGTTCTCGACGGGGATCGCCTGGAGTCTTCGCGCCATCGAGCGACTGGCGCTCTGCTTCGAGCCCGGTGCGGGCGGGCGGCGCGTGCCCGACGCCGGCGAGCTCGCCCGGTACGACGCGCTGCTCGCCGCGGAAGCGGATCAGATCGATCGGCTCGTCGCCGGCGCCTACGAGGCGATGGCCCACTTCGATCTGTTCACCGCGCACGCGATGCTCTATTTCGCGGCCGTCTCGTTCGCCGAGGTTCGTCAGCGACTGCTTCCCGATGAATCCGCGGCGTGGAACGGGTTCCTCGGCGTGGGCGATCCCGTGTCCGAGCCGCTACCGCGCGAGAGTCTTCGGCGGCTCCGGCGCATCACCGGAGGGCGCATCACCGGGGGTCGAGGTGATGCCCGCAGCGCGGCCGAGTGCCGGCGCTACGCGGAGTGGGTGGCCGGCGCGATCGAGCCGCGGAACATTGCCGGACTTGCCGATCCGGCACGTCACCACCTCTACCCGGTCGACCTCGACCTGCTCATCGATCGGCACGCGCTACTGGGGCTGAGCCGCGATCAGCTTGTCGATGCGCTGCCGGCGCTGCGAGGGATGGCGCCGGAACCGCCGGTCGCCGACCGGAGCGCCGCAGGTCGATCCACTTCGCCACCGGACCGACGAGCGCCAGCGCCAGGAACGCTGGCGCGACGTTGAACGCGACCGGCAGCGGCCAGGCCTGGTCCGACGCGAACCGGATCAGCGCCTCCACAAGCGCGATGATGACCGCGACCGCGATCTGCCACCGCTTCTGTCGCACGATGGTGCGCGGGTCGGTGATCATGAAAAACACGAACAGCTGATACATCGGCCCGGTGATCGGTGCGATCTCCGGCAACAGAGGCTGTCCTACCACCACGCTCCGTAGGCCGTTCAGCACCAGGAAGCTGACAACATACGTCAGCGTGATGTGCAGAACGCGCACGCGCGCCGCGATCAGCACGCCGAACGCCCAGATCACCAGGTTGGTCGCCAGATCGTTGCCCCACTGGTGACTCAGCACCGACACCCGGTTGGGCGCTGCCAGCAGCAGGGTCGAGACGGCGAAGTTCGTGGGATTCCAGAGATGGTTGTTGCGGTACTGCAGCACGTACTTCGACGCGATCGCGAGAAACGCGCCGAGGACGAACGGCCAAAGCGCCCCGCCCTGCGGCTTGATTAGCAGCGTCAAACTGATGCCGCTGATGTACGCGCTCAGGAGATTGACGATCTTGCCGCGCACGAACCACGAGAGGAGCGCCTCGACCGCTGTGCACGTGAACAGCGCCACTGCCAGGCGTTGGTACCCACCGACCATGTGGTACCGGAACTGCGCCGCCACCAGGACGAGCGTGATGAGAAACGCGATCAGGTAACGCGGGTCGAGCTGCGCGGGACTCCACGTACGCGAATCCGCGGATCTCTGTGGCGCGATCGCGTCTGTCATAGCGGCGTCAGCGCCTCGGTTCGACGACGGAGTGAAATTGATCCACCACCGGATTCCGCAGCACCTGTCTCCTGCCTGATGGCCAATAGACCACCACTCGGTCCACGCGCTCACGGCCGCCGAGTCCGAAGTGCAGCCGCCGATCGTTCTGGCTGGCGAATCCCATTCCGCCGTCCACGACCCTGCGTTGCGTCAGGTCCGCTGACTCCACCACCACCTCGGCACCGATCGCGCTCCGGTTGCTTCGCGTCCCGACGAGCGTGAAGGCGATCCAGTGATTGGCGGTGTCGGGATAGTTGCGATAGAGCACAACGGGCTGGTTCTGGTTCGCGACCACGACGTCCACTACGCCGCGATTGGAAAGATCAGCGAAGGCGACAGCCCGACCATCGAAGCGATCATGCACGCCCACGGCGGCGGCGACGTCCACCCATCCGCCAAGCCCGGCTTTCAGGTACACGCGTGACCGCTCGTATCCCGAGAGGCTCGCGTTGCCGAACGCGGGCCATGAACGCGCGTCCTCGAAGAGGTTCCGGTTCGCCCCGCCGATCTTCGACATCGCGTACCAGTAGCTCTTGTCCTTGTCGGCGGAGATGAAGCCGTTGGCGACGAAGAGCTCATTGGATCCGTCGTTGTCGAGATCACCGAACTGCGCGCCCCACGCCCACCCGGCGTCGGCGACCGTTGCATCGGCCACATTCGTGAACCGGCCTCGCTCGCCCAACTGGTTTAGTCGCAGGTTGTTGTTCTGGAACAGGTAGCCGCGCTCGGAGATGTTGGTGACGAAGACGTCCAGACGGCCGCGATTGAACGCGTCTCCCACGGTGACTGACATGCCGCTCTTCGATTCGCTCTCGAGCCCGGCGGTCGTGAGGACAAATCGCCGGCCAGCGTCGTTCAGGTACAGCTCTTCAGGGCCGTAGTCGTTGGCGAGATAGATGTCCGGCCATCCGTCCTCGTTGAAGTCCGCCGACGCGGCGGCCAGCGTCCACCGCGTGCTGCCGACACCAAGCCGGTCGGTGACGTCCTCGAACTTGCCGCTGCCGAGATTGCGAAAGAGCAGGTTCTTGCCGCCATTGGTGGCGAACTCGAAGCTGTTGTGCATGATCCGCGTCGACGCGAGCTGCCACAGATCGACCTCCTCGCGGAAGTACGCCGTGACGGACAGGTCGAGCAGCCCGTCGCGATCGTAGTCGAGCCAGATGGCGCCGTTGCTGTTCACCCACCGCCGCAATCCCGCCGCGACCGTCACGTCCTCGAACCGACTGCCGCCCAGGTTCCTGAAGAGCGCCAGGTAGCCGTAGCGGTAGACAAGCACGTCCTCGTGGCCGTCGTTGTCGAAGTCACCCCAGACGCTGCCCATTGAAACGCCCTCGCCCGGGCGATTGAGATCTGCCAGCCCCGCGCTCGGGGCGACGTCTTCGAACGTGCCGTCGGCCCGGTTCCGGTACAGCGCGTTGGGCTCCCCGAAGCGACTGTTGGTGAAGTAGAGATCGGGCCAGCCATCCCCGTCGAAATCGGCGACCGACACCGACGCGCCGAGCGCTGCCACGTGCGGCTCGATATTGGCGATTCGCTGGTCGAACGTCGGCCGGTGGTGCACGAAGTGAATGCCGGCCGCCACGGTCTCGTCGCGCAGCGCGAACGCGGGACGCGCGGCGTCTGCCGGAGCCGGGTCAGGCCCGCGATCGAGCCTGACCGCCAGGCCGATGCCGGCAAAGAAGGGGACGGCGATGATGGCGCGCCGAACGGCGGGAGGAGAAACCATCGACGAGACTATGGCGGTGACAGCGTGGCGATCAGCGACGGCGGGATATGATTCGAGTGTTGTACTCGCGAAGATAGCGTTGGTGCGCCGAGTCCGCGGGATACGACTCTCCGGGCGCATACGGGTACGCCTCGATCCCGTGGAACGGGAGCGGCTCGACGGTGTTGCCGAACGCGGTGTTCAGGTCGGCGTCCTTGATCCAGCCGTCCGTATATAAGAGGAAGTCCCGCTTCCACCCAGGCAGAAGTGTCTTCGCGGACGCCGCGTCGAACTGCATGGTCACCTCGTCGCCCGGGGCCATGATGACGTACATGTCATCGGCTGTCCTCAGGAGGGGCAGCACGTCGCCGTAGCGCGTGAACGCCCCCTCGATGGGGCGCCAGGGATGCTCGCGACTCACGTCGTCGTAGTCGAACCAGTGCGGACCATAGCGGCCGCCGCGGCGATACATCCGGGAATAGCCGCGGAAATGGAGGTCGGCCGAGACGGGCTGAAGCTCCGTGATACGGACGGGAGCCGCGGACACGTCGCTCGAGACGAACGCCTGGTCCCAGTAGATCTGCATGTTCGTCCGAATGCGCACGCGATGATCGCTGGTGGGGAACTTCCCGGTCAGGTCGATCACGATCGTCTTGTCCTTCCCTGACGGGAAGCCGATGTTCGCGATCGCCGTCGTCCACTGTCCTTTGGCGTCGCGCACCTCGAGCCTGGGGCTCATCACCTTCAGCTCCGACTGCTGCGAGAGCGCGACGTTGATGCTTGCGTCGGTCGGGTAGATCCAGCCACGAAGAAACAGGAACGTTCCCGCGCGTCCGGCATCCTCGCCGAGGTCGAGAATGAGATCGTGCGGCTCGACCAGCCCCTGGTATTGGACGGGCGTGAGATTAGAGACGTACACGTCATCCCGCTCCCGCAGCGCGGGGAGGACGTCGTTCCCACGCTGGTCTGTCGCCGACAGCGGCGGTCGCGGGCGCACGACTTTGAAGAGCCGCAGTTCCACAGGGGCAGGCGGAACGAAGCGCTCGTCAACGAACACCTCGACGGAATCCGGGTGGTCGACGGCGAAGAGCTTGATCTGGTCCGCGTACGCGTTCTCCCACAGCTCCTCGGTGAACTGGAGGACGTAGCGGCCGTCCTTGGGCTGGAGCGCGCTGCCGGGAATTCGCAAGTACTCCTGCGACGCCCCCGCCGGGGCGTACGCCATGCTACCGGTACCACCCCCCATGATGCCGAGCGGCATGCCTAACGCGCTGCGCCACATGACGTCCGTTACGAAGCGAAAACCCTTGCCATCCCACGCATAGAGAAAGGCGCAGGAGCCCTTGAGCCTCTCCAGTTCGAGCACGTCCTGATCGGTGCCGGGGAAATGCACCGTCCGCGGCACGCCGTTCGGCCACTCGATCCGGAGGACATCGGCCTTGAGGTGCGGCCCGAGTCCGAAATGGGTGGCTTGGCCTGTCACGACACGTGTCTGGTAGATCTCGCCCGATCGAAGCTCGAGCTTCGCGCCGATCCCGAAGCTGTTGTTCTTGCCGCTGCCGGTGCGGAGGGCGACGAGCTGTATCCTCGTCGCCAGTCTCGCGTTGCCGCCCTCATTTCGCAGCAGACGAACGCCCCCGGGAACGCCGACCACGAGGTCCTGATCTCCGTCGTTGTCGACATCGCTCACGACAACCGTCGTGCCTAACCGTACGGTCGGCGGCAGAATATCGGAGTGGTCCTCGAACTTGCCACTGCCGTCATTGCGAAATAGAAACACGCCGCGACCCCCCGCCGCGGCCGGCATTCCCACAACCACGAGGTCCAGCCAACCGTCGTTGTCGACGTCCACGAACTCGGCGGCCGATCCGATGACCCCGCGCAGTCTCTGCAGCGCGTCGGACGAGCGAAGGTCGCGCGTGAACGTCCCGTCGCCCGTGTGGCGCCAGAGCGCCGGCTCACCGCCGTCGACGCGCGACACGAAGATGTCGAGCATCCCGTCGTTGTCATAGTCGCCCACTGCCGCGGCCCCCGAGCCGCCGGGCGTGGCAAGCCCGCTCGCCGCCGTCGCGTCCGCGAAACGACGGCCGCCGGCGTTGCGGTAGAGGAGGTCGCTGCCGTCCGCGTGCGTGATGAACACGTCGATGCGACCGTCACCGTCGAAGTCCGCGAAGCGGACGGAGCGGGCGTCTCCGCGGCCGGCGATTCCCATGCTCTCGGCGGACTCTGTGAATGTGCCATCCAGCTTGTTACGATAGAGGAGGCGGTTCTCAGTGCCCGCGAGGAGGAGGTCGAGATCACCGTCGTGGTCGATGTCCACGAACACAGCGATTCGCGCACCTCGCGTGTCGAAATGCCCCGCCTTTGCGGTTACGTCCTCGAGCTTGCCGCTTCCCGTGTTCCGAAGCAGCCGTGGCTGCCCGTCAGCGCCGACCGTGAATAGATCGAGCCACCCGTCGTTATCGAAGTCCGCGAACGCCGCGAGCGTGGCGTCGCCACTCAGAGAAAGGCCGCGGCTCTCGCTGACGTCTACGACATAGCCCCCCTGCACGTGATAGAGGCGTGAAGACACGAAGAGGTCGTCAGTGCCGTCGCCGTCCAGATCGCCGGAGGCGACCACCGTTGCATCGGCTGACCGCGCGGACGTCGAGGGACCGCCGACAGGGATTGCCCGGGGCTCTGGAAAACCGGCATCGCTGGTGGCGTCGACGAAGCGCGGCGTGTCGGCCCTGAGTGAACGGAAGCCGGACCCGAGTAGCGTGATCAACGACTGCGGCTCGAACGTCAGCAACGGACGCCCAATCAACGGTCCCTCGACCCACTTCACCTCGTTCAGAGCGACTTGGTACGGAGAAGTGACCTCCATGATCCGGAGGAAGCGGTCGAGCGACGCACGCGCTTCGTCGAGCCTTCCCGCTCGCAAGAATTGAATCGTCTCCTCGAGGAGGGGCGTCGCCTCGTTCGGCGGCGCGGGTGGAAGACGGCGGACTTCCTCGAGCTGCCGAACCGCACTGTCCGCCTCTCGCCGGCGAACCGCGAGGTCCAGGAGCTGGAGCCGCACGGCCAGGTTTGCGGGCTTCAGCGCGAGAACTTGCCTGAGCAGTTCTTCATAGCGCTGGCCGTCCTGCGCCTGCGCCTCAAGTTCTGCGAGCGCATAGAGTACCCGGGCGTCGTCCGCGCCGCCACGCGGCAGTTCATTGAGGACCTCGCGCGCTTGGGCGGCTCGGCCCGTGAGTGAGTACAGTTTGGCCATCATCAGCTGGACTTCGACGCTTGCCGGGGCCAGCTTGCGCGCGCGATGCAGCTGCGCCTCCGCGTCCGCGTAGCGGCCACCGCGCAGGTGAGTCAACGCCAGGTTTGCGTAGCCGATAGGATCCCGCGGGGCCAGCGCGACCACTTTCTCGAACTCCGCTTCCGCTTCCGGCAGCTGATCGCGCCTCAGGTAGGTCAGGCCCGTCGACTGCGCGACCACAGCCTCTGCTTTCCGTGCGGCCGCATCCCCGGCATCCTCACGACAGCCGGGAAGGAAAGCAGCGGCGGTGGCACCGAGCGATACCGCCAACAGTCGACGCAGCCTGTGGTTCATCAGAACGGCTCTCCCCACGTCACGCCTACGAGCAGAATCGAGACAATAGTAGGGAACCGCTTGAACCGTAAGCGGGCTATATTCAGTCCCGGACGTTTGGCCCCGCACCCGCGTCCGTCGTTGGCGGCTCGGTAGCGGCTAGTGCCTGCTCGATCGTGCGTAGCTCGTCGTCGGAGAGAGAGGGACTGTCGAGCGCCGCCACGCTATCGTCGATCTGCGCCACTCTGCTCGCGCCTATCAGCGCGGACGTCACGGCCTCATGGCGCAGTACCCACGCGATGGCAAGCTGTGCAAGGCTCTGCCCTCGGTTGCCGGCAATCTCGTTGAGCCGCACAAGCTGCGCTCGCACTTCGTCAGTGATGGCGTTCGGCCTCAGGGCTCCGTGCTCCTTGTTCGCCCGCGAGCCCACGGGGATGTCTCGCAAGTATCTGTTCGTCAGCAGCCCCTGCTCGAGCGGCGAGAAGACGATGCACCCGAGTCCTTCGTCTGCGAGGACGCCGAGCAGGCCCTCCTCGATGCGACGATCGAGCATGCTGTACCGCGGCTGGTGGATGACACAAGGCGTCCGTAGCTCGCGCAGAATCTTCAGCGCTGCTCGTGTCTGTTCGGGATCGTACGAAGACAAACCGACGTATAGGGCCTTCCCCTGACGAACGGCCTGGTCGAGCGCGAGCATGCTCTCCTCGAGCGGAGTCTCAGGGTCTGGCCGATGGTGGTAGAAGATGTCCACGTACTCGAGCTGCATTCGCCGCAGACTTTGGTCTAGGCTCGCCAGCAGATACTTTCGCGAGCCGTGATCGCCGTACGGCCCGGGCCACATCCGCCATCCGGCCTTCGTCGAGATGATCAGTTCGTCGCGGTGACGTGCGAGGTCATGTCGCAGGATGCGCCCAAACGTCTCCTCGGCCGTGCCCGGCTCGGGCCCATAGTTGTTGGCGAGATCGAAGTGCGTGATGCCGAGATCGAACGCACGGCACGCCATTGCGCGCGCCTCGCCAGGCGAGTCGACGCTTCCGAAGTTGTGCCACAGGCCGAGTGAGACAGCCGGGAGCAGCAGACCGCCTCGGCCGCAGCGGCGGTAGGTCATGCGGTCGTAGCTCACGACCGGCTCACGTGTCGGTGGCGCCCGGTGTCCTGTTCCAGGCCGTGTTTCTCGTGCTCAGCGTGGCTCCCGCATCGATGAGCACTTTCGCTGCATCCAGAGATCCCGAGCTGCAAGCCACCCAGCGACGGCCGCTCGTTAGACCGGAAACAACATCTCCCGGTACTTCGGCAGAGGCCACGCGTCGTCACCGACCATCAGCTCCAACGCATCGCAGCTCGCGCGCACGTCAGCCATCACGTCCGCGGCGTCGCCGGTCAGCATCGTCGCTTGCGCCACCGGGTCGTGGTGCAGCCCCTCCGCACGCGCGATTGCGTCCGTTAGGCGCGCGCGATCCGCGCGAAGGCGCTCCGCCACGGTTCCCACTTCATTCGCCGCTGCCGCCTGCGGAATCGGCGAAATGCCGGCTGCTTTCGCGTTTGCCGCGGCGGCGGCGAGGCTACCCGAATAGGCGTACGCGGCCGGGAGAACCATCGTATCTACCATCTGCTGCAGCGTGTATAGCTCGATCAGCATGTCCTTCACGTACCGCTCGATGCGCACGTGGAAACGCGAGTCGAGCTCCTCGTCGCCGAGGATTCCGAGGCCTATGAGCAACGCACGCGAATCGGCGGTGACGAGCTGCTCGAGCGCCTCGGGGGTACGGCGGAGGTTCAGAAGTCCGCGCCGCGCCGCGTCCTGGACCCATTCGTCCGAGTAGTTATTCCCCTCGAACCGTATCGGTGTGCTCGCGGCGAACGCATCGCGGACCACCGCCAGAACCGCGTCGTCTACGCTCTTCGTCGTCTTGATCGCCTCGCGCAGGCGGTCGGTCATCTCGCCGATCGCTTCCGCCACCGCGGCGTTGAGCAGCGTGACGGGCCAGGCGATGGACTGCGAGCTGCCGACAGCACGGAACTCGAACTTGTTTCCCGTGAACGCGAATGGTGAGGTGCGGTTGCGGTCCGTGTTGTCCTTCTCGATCGCCGGCAGCTTCGCGACCCCGAGCTGGATGAGCTGCTCCTCCGCGCCCCGGCCCGCGCTCTTTCCGGCGATGATGTCTTCGATCAGTCCCGTGAGCATGTCGCCCATGAACACGGAGATGATTGCCGGTGGCGCCTCGTTCGCGCCAAGGCGGTGCTCGTTCCCCGAAAAGGCGACGCCAGCGCGGAGCAGGCCAGCGTGCTTGTATACCCCCTTCAGGACCGCGGCGAGAAAGACGAGGAAGCGGACGTTCTGATGCGGCGTCTTCCCGGGTTTGAGAAGATTCACCCCCTCGAGCTCGTTGTCGGAGGCGATCGCCATCGACCAGTTGCAGTGCTTCCCGGAGCCGTTGATACCGGCGAACGGCTTCTCATGCAGCAGCGCCTGCAACCCATGGCGGAGCGCGACCTTGCGGAGCGTCGCCATCACTAGCTGGTTGTGGTCCACCCCGAGATCGGTCTCCTCGTACATCGGCGCCATCTCGAACTGACAGGGTGCCACCTCGTTATGCCGTGTGACGATGGGCACGCCGAGCTTGTACAACTCCTGCTCCACCTCCGCAATGCACGCCTGCACCCGCTCCGGAATTCCGCCGAAGTAATGGTCCTCGAGCTGCTGCCCACGCGGCGGCGGGGCGCCGACGAGCGTGCGGCCGGCCATCACGAGGTCGGGACGGAGTGCGAAGTACGTCCGGTCGATGAGGAAATACTCCTGCTCGGGGCCGAGCGTGGTGTAGACGCGGTGCACCCCCTTGTCGCCGAGCAGCTCGAGCAGCTCGATCGCCTTCGCGGATAGGACGTCCGAGCTCCGGAGCAGCGGCGTCATCTCGTCGAGCGCCTCACCGTTGTAGCCGATGAACACCGACGGGATGCACAGCGTGCGCACGCCACCCGACTCGACGATGAAGACCGGGCTGGCCGGATTCCATGCAGTGTAGCCGCGCGCCTCCCACGTCGCGCGCAGCCCGCCTGACGGGAAGCTCGACGCGTCCGGCTCGCTCTGGATGAGTTGCGCCGCGCTGAATGACTCTACCGGCTGCTTGCTCTCGTCGAAGCTGAGGAAGGCGTCGTGCTTCTCTGCGGTGAGCCCGGTCTGCGGCTGGAACCAATGAGTGAAGTGCGTGACGCCGCGCGAGATCGCCCATTCCTTGATGACCTGTGCGACCGTCGGCGCGATCTCGATGTCGAGCTTCTTGCCGAGTCGGACGGATGCCAAGAGCTTGGCGTAGACGTCCTTCGGCAGCTTGGATCGCATCTGACGCGCGCCGAACGTGTTGCAGCCGAAGTACTCGGAGGTCGGCGGATGCGCGCTTCCGCCGTTGGCCGACGGCGCGGGCGACGGCGTGTTCGGCAGCCGCGCCACGATGCTGCTGAGCGCGGACCGGCGCGGGTTCAGGGTGCTCGAAGGCATATCGGCGGGGTGCTCCAGGGAGGGTGGGGGCGGCCTGTTCAACAAAACGTGCGTCAGGTGCAATTCTAACCCAACTTTGAGAGATACGCCAGGCCGCTTGTGCAAGAATGTTCCAAGATTCGTGCGTAATGCGCACGCATCGGTCGGCAGCCGGTCGCTGGTTAGTAAAGCCGCTTAGCCGAGATGATACTGCCGATAGCCGGGGGGGTAGTCAGCAACCCCTGTCTCACCGCGCCAGACCCTCATCGCGCGCCCCGGTCGCCCGCGATAAGTCGGACAGGTGCTCCTGCACTATGACCCACCGCCCATCGCGGCGGACGAAGAGCGCGGTCCAGGCTCCGCCCACCAGGTGCGCCTCTCCACTCGGCGTGCGGTGCGGGATGCGGTAGCTCCCGGTCAGGACCGCCGCGTCGGGGGAGACCACCTCGACGTAGGTAGCCCGCCATTCCCACCGCGGCTCGCGCATGTTCTGTCCGACGTTGGTCCAGAACTGATCGATCCCCGCCTCGAGCGCCTCGCGGGTGGCGGTGACGCGTCCGGACGTGGCCGAAATGACCGGGCCGCGCTCGGGATAGAGACTCGTGAGACGCTCGACCACGCCCGGTTTGGAGAAGTCATAAGCGGCCGCTATCAGGCTCTGGAGGGAATCCGCGATCGCGGCGCGCCGCGCCGCCGAGACGGTGGCTGGTGTGGCAGGTTGGCAGGCCGCGACCACGAGGACGGGGAGGACAACGATGTAGAGCGCAAGGCGGGCGGGCGGGGCGACGGGTGGGGGCATGGCGTTCTCCGAATCGTGAATCAGTCGCGGACTTGGCGTTTGGCGAGCGACAGGCGGCGAAATCCGTGGTGGCGGCGCCGTCCGCTCTTGTGGACACACACCCGTCTCGCTTTCAGGACAACGGCGGCTCTCGACCGGCGGAATCGGGACTCGAGTCGTGGTGCTCGTTGTGCCATTGCAGGAAACGCTGCGCTCGCGGGGCGAGCGCGCACATCCATCGTGTTTCAGCGGCAGAAGCCGGAAAAGGGAGGACCTCCCGTGCGTGCGATCGTGAAGTTGTCACTGATCCCCGCGGCTTTCATTGCGCTCGGGTGTGGACGCCCCGACATGGCCAGCACGACCACGGGCGGCGAGCTGAGCCGCGACCTCGCGCTCGCCGCGTCCGACGGGTTCGCGCTCGCACCCACGAGCACGAGTCACTCCATCTCCGCTATCGAGGCTGGCCCGCCGACAGTGGCGATGCGTCCAGCGGCGCGCAAGGCGCCGCGCTCGGGGACGGCGCGCGCACTCCACGCGGTCGCTGCGGCAACGGACGAGTCACCGGTCACGGAGTTGGTGATGGAACCGTCCTCGGATCCGGCGCTCATAGCGGCGTCTCCGGAGCCGGCGACGACGGCGCCCGAACCGACTCCCGCGCCACGCCCCGCACCGATCGCGGTGCCGCTTCCCGCCGGAGAGAGGGACGGTGGCTACGGTGGCCGCAGAGACGGCGGCGTGGGCGGGGTGATTGGCACCGTGATCGGGGTAGTCATTCGCGGCGGGCCGATCGGAGGCGAGGACCATTGCGAGATCCACACGCGCGGCCGCCGCGGAGGCAGGGGTGGGGGAGGGGGAGTGACCATCGCGATCAACGACCGGATTCCGGCCGGCCCATTCCCACGCACCGGTGGCACCTTCCCGGGCGGCGGGTCGTATCCCGGCGGGCGGTTTCCGCGCTAAGGCAGAGCGAAAAGAGCAAGACGGACCGCGAGGATCGGGAATCGAGAATCGCTCGTCGGGGCTTGGAGCCCGGCGAGCGATTTTCTCGTTTTCGGCTCCCGTTTTCGGTGTTCGCCAGTCCTGCTGTTGGCTCTGGCACCCGCCGTGACCGGGGCTCGCGTGCTTCGTCCTTCCACGGCAGACGTTCCTTGAGCCCAACTCCCGCCCGGAGACAACGCGGTGCAGAGACTTCCGCTCGTGCTCGTGCTCGTTCTCGCCGGTTGCTCGCGACCCGCCGACCCCGTGCGGATCGGGGCCGCCGGTCCGTGGGACGCTGGGTACGGCCGGATGAACCGGAATGGAATCGAGTTGGCGCTGAAGGAGATAAACGACAGCGGTGGCATTGCTGGACGCGCACTCGAGGTCGTCATGAAGGATGACCGTGCGGACGGCGCGACGGCCGCCGCGATCGCCGACGAGTTCCTTGGGCGCTCCGACATCGTCGCCGTCGTCGGGCACGTCAACTCCGGAACGATGGTCGCGGCGGCACGCATCTACGACCGAGGGCTCCCAGCGGTCGCGACGACCGCCACGTCACCCGACCTCACAGGCATCTCGCCCTGGGTGTTTCGCGTGATCTCGAGCGACTCCGTCAATGGGGGAGAGCTGGCGCTGTTCGCCGCCCGGCTCGGGCACCGGCGCGCCGCCATCCTGTACGAGAACGACAGCTACGGGCGCGGGCTCACCGAGGCGTTCCGCCGCAACTTCAACACGCGGGGCGAGGTGATCAGCGCTGATCCGATCACGGACCGCGGCGACCAGGATTTCGAGCCCTACATCGCTACCTTCACGCGCACCCGGCCTGACATCGTCTTCGTCGCCACGACCGAGGCGGCGGGGATCGCCATACTTCGGGAGGCCAGCCGCCAGGGACTCGACGCCGATTTTCTCGGGGGCGACGGGTGGACGGGGATCATCACTGACACAGCGGCCGCGGAGGGAGCGTACGTCGGGGCGCCGTTCAGCGCCGCCGACCCGCGCGCGGACGTCCAGCGCTTCGTCGCCGCCTTCCGAGCCAAATACGGAGTCATCCCTGACGGGAACGCGGCCCTTGGTTATGACGCCACGAAGCTTGTCGCCCAGGCGATCGCCGCGCGCGGTACGGACCGAGCCGCAGTCCGTGAGTACCTGGCCTTGCTCAGTCCGGCCGCGCCGTATCGCGGCATTGCCGGCGATGTCTACTTCGGCGGCGACGGTGATCCGGTGAGCAAGCCCTTCGTGATGACCCGCGTGCGCAATGGCACGC
>JALZIF010000225.1 GCA_030860435.1 Gemmatimonadota bacterium
GAGTATCCGCGCCGGGGCTGCGACTTTGACCTCGTACTTCGTACATCATATCTTGTCCCTTCGCACCTCGCGGTCCTTACTTGGCCTGCCGGCCCCCCCTCCCCCGCTTAGTCCGCTCTCCTATCGCGGAGGCGTTCTGGTGACCGTGTCGCCAGGGGCCGCAACCGCGTCCGCGAGGCTCCCGGCACCGAGCACGACTACCTCGACCCGGCGATTCTGCTGGCGGCCGGCGGGGGTGTCGTTCGTGGCGACCGGCTGACCCTTCCCGAAGCCGCGCGAGGTGATTCGCCCCGCGTCCACGCCGCCCGCGACGAGCGCTTCGCGCACCGCCGCTGCGCGCCGCTCCGAGAGCGTCTGGTTGTACTCGGCCGAGCCCGTCGCGTCGGTGTGTCCCTCGACGACGATCTGGTGCTCGGGGTACTGCTGCAGCACCGCGGCTATCCGGCGGACGTTCGCCTCGGCGCCCGCCTTGAGCGTCGCCCGGTCAACGTCGAACAAAATGTCGCTAAGGCTGATGACGAGGCCGCGCGAGGTCTCCTGGAGGTTCGTGATCTCGACCACCAGCGACCGAAGCTGCATCATCGCTTGGTTGAGGCGCGCGTTCGCCTCCTCCGCCGCACGGCGAAGCGAGTCCGCCTGCTGCGATACCTGCACGTTCTGCTCGCGCAACGACGAAATTTCCTGTTGCGAGAGCTGGTTCTGCGCCGCCAGCGAGTCGCGCTGCGCCTGCGACAGCGACACCAGCCGGTTGAGCCGCGCCGTCCGCAAGCTGTCGGTACCGGCCTCGATGCGAATCCGCGCGTTCGCCGCCTCCGCCGTCTGCGCGGTGCGGAGCGCGATGTGAGCGAGCCCGTCCGTGTACTCCTGAGTGCGCCGTTCCTCGACGGCGGTCTCCGCTTGGGTGATGGCGTCGCGGGCCCGAAGCATCTCTCCACTCGCCGTCTGGTCGGCGCCGGCCTGCGTGAGCTCCGCATGGATGCGGCGCGCCTCTTCGAGCGCCGCCGGTGTACTCGTCGTCGCACACGCGGCGGTGACGGCGGCCGCTGCGATCACTAGCAGTTTTCGGGAGGTCATCGCGCACCTCCTTCCGGTGGAAGTGCCTGCACCGCGGCCTGCGCTTCAGTCCGCGCCCGTTCCGCCGCGGCCCGCTTTGCGAGCTCCTGCGCGTAGATGGCGTCCGCCAGCGCCTGTCGGGCGTGAAGCGCCGCGCGCCCGCGTTCCCCGATCTGTAGCTGCGCCTTCGCGTTCGCGATGCTCTGCCGCGCCGCGCCGAGCGTCTCCGCCGAGAGCGCCTCCGCACCGGCTTGCTGCGCCAGCTCGATTTGCCGCTCGGCGCTCATGATGAGCGGAGCCGGATCGCCCGACTCGGGCACCCGACCGCCACCGCCGCTGGCGCAGCCGGCGAGCAGCAGTGCCGCACCCAGCATGCTCAGTGTTCGCATTTTCCTCCCCCGTGAGTTGTCGCCCATCCGTCGCCAGCAAGGGGTGTTCCAAAGCTGGCGGGACGGCAAGACGGGGGAAGGGGGAAGTGGGAAGGGGGAAGAGGAACAGCGGGGCCGAGGCGTGGTTCCGATTCAATCTTCCCTCCTCCCTCTTCCCACTTCCCTCCCTCTCAGCCCGTGCTTCGGGTTATATTCGGGTCATCCTTCGCGGACCGGCCCGTGACTGCATCCCAGACTTCCCTTCACCTCGATGTCGCATCGCGCAGCCTGCCGGTGCTTGGGCAGCAGCGCGACATCACGTATCACGCGACCGAGCCGAAGCGCATCCTGAATGGACCTGAGACGACCGGGATGGGGTTCTGGTCGATCAACCCGTACGTGGGCTGCGCGTTCGGCTGCACCTACTGCTACGCGCGGTACGCGCACCGTTACGTTATGGAGCGCGCCGCCAGCGCCCCCGACCAGGCTGGGCGGCGCGATCCCGGCGTTCCTGCGCTTGCGCCGTGGCTCGCGTTCGAGCGCCAAATCATCGTGAAGGAGCACGCCGCCGTGGCGCTCCGCCGTTCGCTCCGGCAGCGATGTGCGTCGCCGCTCGGTCCCGGCGATACAATCGTCATCGGCACGGCGACCGATCCCTACCAGCCCGCGGAACGGCGATTCCGAGTGACTCGCGGCATTCTGGAGGTTCTCGGCGAGCACCCCGGGCTCGACATTGTGATCATCACGAAGAGCCCTCTCATCACTCGCGACATCGACGTGCTCGCCGCGATCTCGCGCGGCGCCCGCCTCTCCGTCCACCTCTCTCTGATCACGCTCGACCGCGAGCTGGCACGCCGGATTGAGCCCCGAGCGCCGACGCCCGAGGCGCGACTCCGCGCCTTGCAGCGACTCCGCGCCGCCGGAATCGATGCCGGGGTCAACTGCATGCCCGTCCTTCCCGGCATCACCGATAGGCCTCGAGACCTGGACGCGCTCGTCCAGCGGGTCGCAGCAGCCGGCGCAACATATGTGGGGGCGTGTGCGCTCCGCCTCCGGCACACGGCGCGTGAGCGCTATCTCCCGTGGGTGGCGGAGGAGTTCCCTCACCTCGCCGAGCGGTACCGGCGCGCGTATGCCCGGGGTCACCAACCGAGCGATGAATACCGCCAGCGGCTGGCCTCGCTCGTCAGGCACCTGTGCGAGCGGCACGGGGTGCGATACGGGAGCTATGAGCCCGAGGATGAGCGGGAGGCGCCGACCGGCGTGATGGCGTCAGGCCCGGAGCAGTTGGCGTTGGGTCTGTAAACGGACCGGTAGCCGGCAGCGGTTGAAGGATGGGATCCCACTCCCCCGTCACCTGAACGTCCCCGGGCTAACGTCGTACGCAACGTGGTATGCCCCCACCTCATCCTCCGGCTGCCAGAACCCAAGCTGTTCCGCCCAGCGTGTGGTCTGGAGGCGGCGGCCGGCCAGCGTGAGGAAGCCGGCGGCGCGCGTCGCGACGACGCCGATGCGTCGCAGGTCGGCAAGGCCGCGAAAGGTCGTCGTGGCGCGCTCTGCGACGATCCGTCGCGCCGTCGCGGGCCCTATCCCGGGAACGCGTCTGAGCTCGGTCTCGGACGCGGACCGCAGCTCGACGGGAAAGCGCTCCGGATGCGCGAGCGCCCACGCGCTCTTCGGGTCCAGCGAAAGGGGCAGGTTGCCCCGGGGATCGTACACCACCTCGTCAGGCGCGAAGCCGTACCGGCGCACCAGATAGTCGGCCTGGTACAGCCGATGCTCGCGCAGGGCGGGTGCACCGCGCTCCCCCTCCATCGGCGTGTCACGGATTGGCCTGAACGCGCTGAAATGCGCGTGGTGGATCCCGCCGCCCGCGTAAAGGTCCGTCACGCGGTCGAGGATGGTGCGGTCGCTGTCGGGAGTTGCCCCGACAACGAACTGCATCGTCATTCCGGCCGTGCCGCCGGGTCGAGCTGGGTCGCGTGGCTTGCCGTCCGCCTCTTCAGCCCACTCGCGGACGACGAGTGCGCGCGCCCGTTGCAAGGTGACGAGCGTGGTGTCGAAGCTCTTCTCGGGCGCGATGCGCTGCAAGCTGGCTCCGCAGGGGGCTTCGAGGTTGAGCGAGATGCGGCTGGCGAGCGCTGTCAGACGCTCGATTTGCGCCGCTTCCGCGCCCGGGACCATCTTCACGTGGATGTAGCCTCGAAAGCCGTGGCGCACCCGAAGCAGCTCGAGCGCGTGGATGAGATCGTCCATCACCTTCACCGGCCGCCCGGGGATGCCAGTCGTGATGAACAGCCCCTCGCACCACCCGCGCCGATGCCCCGCGAGAAAGATGCGCACCAGCTCCTCCGGCTTGAGGAGTGTGCGTGGCAGCGCGCGATCGCGACGCATTGGGCAGTAGTTGCAGTTGAAGCTGCACGCGTTGGTCATGAGGACGCGCATGAGGGAGGTCCGCACGCCGCCCCCGATGCGGACCGATCGCAGATTCAGCGGCCGCAGTGCGCCGACATCTTTCGTGTGTCGCAACCGCGGAGGCAGCGTAGCCGCCTTCGAGGGTAGTCCCTCGCGGTCGTCCATCGCCATCGACATGAGAAGTTCGAGCTTCTGGTCGAGATTCATGGCATCCCCCGGTGCGTTTGACTCGAATGAAACCGAACAAATGCCGAAGCACAAGGGTAGGGGAGGGTGGAGCGTGGAGCGGCTGGCACCGTCGACGCCGTTGACCGTTCAACCACGTCACGGACGTACCCCTAACGCCGTTCCGTCATAACCCATGTCGCAGTCTACGCCCTTACACGGCGAGCGGCTAAGCGTCAAGCTCCCGGCCGCACCGCCGGGATCACGTATCGGTCCACGAGCTCGTGGATCGCGTCGAGATGTCCTCCGTCCCGGTTCGTCCCCGTAGAGAGCGACGTCGCGACCACGACGAGGCGCAGGTCGGGGACTACGAAGATGAACTGTCCGCCGTACCCCCAGGCGAAGCGCACCTCGTGACCGGCCACGCTGCGCGCCCACCATCCGTAGCCGTAGTCGTGTCCGCTCCAGCCTGACCGCGCCCGCGGCACGAAGGAGCTGTCCACCCATTCCGCCGAGACCACCTGCCGTCCCCGTGCGCGCCCTCGCTCCAGGTATAGCATCCCGAAGCGCAACATCGCGCGCGGCGTGAGGTACATGTCGTTGCCGCCAAAGTAGACCCCCTGCGGGTCACGCTGCCACGGCGGGATCGTGATCCCGAGCGGAACCCCGATAACCCTGGCCGCGTATCGGTGAGTGCTCACCCCGGTGGCGCGCGTGAGAATCGCCGAGAGGAGGTGCGAGCTGCCAGTGCTGTAGATCATCTCGCCCCCCGGCTCGGCAACCAGCGGCTGGGCGATCGCGGCCCGCACCCAATCGCGGCTTGTCACCCAGGCACCGTAGTTGCCGAAGCTCGTGCTCTCGAGCCCGGCGCGCATGGTCAGCAGGTCCTCGACGGTGATTGCCCGTTTGCGCGCGTCGGTGGCGGGCCCGAAGTGTGAGGGCAGAAGCTCCGCAACCGGCTGGCGGACGCTTTTCAGGTGGCCTTCCCGGATCGCGATGCCGACGAGAGCGGCGATGATGCTCTTCGACACCGACTTGATATTGACGCCGCGGTCGGCGCGGGCGCCACGGAAGTACCGCTCGGTCACGATGCCGCCGTCGTACGCGATGAGCAGACTCCGCAGCCGCGGCAGCTCTGCGGCCCGCGCCGTTGCCTGGGCGAGGAGGGCGGTATCGACCGGCGCGGCGCGCGCTGGGGCCGACTGCGCCGCGAGCGGAGCCGCGGCGAGTATGGCGGCAAGCGCGAGCGCGAGCTGCGTTATTCGTGTCGTCGGGCGATGGGGCGTCATGCGCCATTCGCCGTGTACGCGCGTAGGGCCGTCTCCAGGTCCACGCGCTCCTCGGGGAACCACCCGCCCTCCGGCTTGCCGTCTGGCGTTTGGCGCGTCACGGCGGCGTAGATGCCGAGCATCGGGCTCGCGGTGTACCACGACGCGTTCGTCCCGGGCCAATCGCTGCCAAACGTGAGCATCACGCCGGCGTCTCGGAGGGTACGAAAGGCGTACGCCCATCGTGAGCGATCACGCCCGATTCGCTCTTCCATCCATCTCATGTCGTCGATGGCGTGATACGGCTGCACCTCGGCGATCACGCCCAGACGCGCCATCCTCCGCGCGACGTCCGCGCCGCGAATGACCTGCGTGTGGATGACGCGGAGACGTCGCTCCCGCGCGGGGTTCTCGTTGATCACCCGCTCGTAAAGCGTGAGCAGGGTGTCGATCGCCTCGTCCCCGATGGCGTGCACCTGTGGCCAGTGCCCTGACGAATCCGCGCCGCGGATCAGGTGCTCCATGTTGCCCGCGGGCTCCATCCCGGATCCGGGCCCGCCGGTCGCACCCGTGTTCGTCGAGTCCCGCCAGCTTCCTCGTACTCCTGTCGTCAGGTACGGCTCGTAGAATCGTGCACTCGAGTTCCCCATGATCCCGTCCACGAATCCCTTGAGGCCACCGATGCGGATCCAGTCGTCGCCGAAGCCGTGACGGATTCCGACGGCACGCAGCTCGCGCCATTTGTCGAGAGTGGGGCGGGCATACACGCGCACCGTGAGCTCCCCGCGCCGCCGGAGCTCCTGAAAGACCGCAAGCTGCTCGGCCGAGGTGTTGTCGTGGATGGTTGTGACGCCGAGCTCGCGGAGCTGCGCCAGCGCGGCACGTGCTTCGGACAGGCGTTGCTCCATCGGCTTGGACGGGATGACGGCACGCACGCGTGCCGCGGCGGCGCTCGTCAGGCGACCGGTGGGCACGCCGGCATCGCAGTCGACTCCGTCCCAATCGCACCTGGCGCCGGCGAGCGCGAGCGCGCGTCCGTTCGCGAGGTAGAGCGACCGATCCCACTTCGAGAGGAGCGCGGGGGTATCGGGCGTGAGCGAATCGAGCATTCCGCGATGCGGCCGGAAGCCCGACCCGGGGCTCGACACGGCCGAGTCGCGGCCCGTCGAGCCCCTCCCCCAAGCCTCGTACGCGCCCCAGTCCCCTCCGACGAGCCACGCCCCGCGCGGCAGTCGGTCCCGTGCCTCGCGCACCCGGCGCGCGAGCGCCGTCTCGTCGGAGACGTCCAGCAGGTTCGCGCCAACGAGCAGAGCCCCGGCCTGGCTGAAGTGGGTGTGGTTATCGATGAATCCGGGCGCGACGAACTGCCCGCGCGCGTCGACAACCCGCGTTTCCGCACCGCGGTGGCGGTCGACCGCGGCCGCGCCACCTGCCGCGATGATCCGCGCGCCGCGCACCGCGATCGCCTCTGCCCAGGGGTGGAGTGTGTCCCCGGTCCACACGCGCGCACCGGTCACGATGATGTCGGCCGGCTGCCCGCGCAGCTCGGCGACGGCGGTCGCCGCAAGGGAGAGGAGAATTGGTAGCGCTAGCGCCGCGCTGGAGCGCGCGCGACGGAGTGCGTCGCGTGGGAGCACAGAACGTCCGGTTCGGGGGAGCGTTTCGGACGCCGCTAGATTGCGCTGCCGCGGCGCCCGGGTCAACTGTGCACCGCACTCACCGCCACCACACGGACGCTCGCCGGGCGCGGCGTTGCGGCAGGCGGGCGGTGCGTTGCGCATCGTTTGGAAAGTGTGTATTTGTTGTAACAAGTTCTGTAGAGCCTGGGCAGCCCCGGCGCGCGTGCGCGCGGTTAGCTCCGGGCGCGGCTCCCGGAGCCACATCCAGGCCGGGCCAACTAAAACGTCCCTTCCACGCAGGAGGTCATTGCCCCGTCTCGTTAGTCCGCGATGGCCGTTGTCGAGATCGTGGGACGCAGCGGTCATCCTTCGCGAACACTCGACCACGAAGGTGTTTCCATGAGCGAACGAGGTATGCGAATGATCATCCTCGCGGGCTGTCTTGCCGGAGCGATGGTCGGCGCGGCGGCGACAGCCGCCCAGGACGCGCGCGGTTCGATCACCGGCCGCGTGACGGATCGTACGACGCAAGAGCCCGTCGAGGGGGCGCAGATTTTCGTGACGGGCACGACGATTCGGGTCGTCACGAGCACCGACGGTACCTACCGACTCGCGAACGTTCCGGCTGGCCGCGCCGCGGTCCGGGTCGCGCGAATCGGCTACGAGGCGCGGACCGACGCCGTGACGGTCACTGGCGGCGCATCGGCCACGCTCGACTTCGCTCTGAACCCGACGGCCACGACCCTCGGCGAGGTGCTCGTCACGGCGACCGGGGAGGAGCAGCTCAGGCGCGAACAGCCGACGTCAGTCGGCAGGATCGACCCGACTCCGTCCGAGCTCGCCGCGTCGGCAAACTTTTCGGACATTCTCGCCTCCCGTGCCGCCGGGGTGACGGTTCACCAGTCCTCGGGGACGACCGGTGGCGGCTCGCGCGTCCGCATTCGTGGATCGAACAGCGTCTCGCTGTCGAACGATCCCCTGATCATCGTTGACGGCGTGAAGCTGAACAGCGCCGGGAACTCGACGACAATCGGGGTCGGGGGACAGCAGCCGTCGCGGTTCAACGATATCAATCCCGAGGACATCGAGAAAATCGACATCATCAAGGGTCCGGCCGCTGCGGCACTCTATGGCACCGCAGCCGCGAACGGCGTCATCCAAATCACGACCAAGCGGGGGCGCTCGGGGCGGGCGCGGTGGACGATCAGCACCGAGGGTGGCACGATCGTCGAGTCGACCGACTTCCCCGCCAACTTGCAGCGCGTCGGCCAGCGCAGTCCCACGGACACCATCCGTGTCGGGGTCTGCACCCTCGATTCCGAGTCGCGCGGTTTCTGCGTCCCGCGGCCGGACTCCACCTACCAGTTCAATCCGCTCGAGCAGGCCAGTCCATTCCGTGATGGATGGCGCCAGGGCTACGGCCTGTCCGTCTCGGGCGGCGGCGATGTCGCGACGTATTACGTCGGAACTGATTACGAGCGCGAGCAGGGCGTGTACGACATCAACAACCTTCGCCGCCTCAACGTGCGGGCGAATTTGCGCGGCCAGATCCGCGACAACCTTGACCTGACGGTGACATCCGGGTACCTGACGAGCCGGCTGCGATTCCCGCAGAACGACAACAACATTCTAGGCGTCATCTCGAGCGGGTTGCTCGGAGGCGCGCGAGACTGCTCGCCGCAGACGCCCTGCGCTGCCGATACAATCTCGCGTGGGTACGTGAGCCAGCAGCCGCCCGAACAGATCTTCGCGATTGATACGCGCCAGAATGTCGAGCGTTTCACCGGCGGACTGAACTCGAACTGGCAACCGCTCGGCTGGCTCCGCATGGTCGGGCAGGCGGGGCTGGATTACCTCGCGCGGTACGACAACCAGCTCATCCCGCCGAACCGTGTCAATTTCGGAACGCTGCCCGAGGGATCACGCAACTCGAACCCGTTCCAGATCTTCACTTATACGGCCAACAGCGGCGCGACGGGATCGTTCCAGCTCACGCCGAGTATCCACTCGACCACTTCCCTTGGCGCACAGCTCAGCCGGGAAGTGGTGCGCGGCACCACCGCGTTCGGCGCCCGTCTGCTCGCTGGCACGGGCTCGCTGAGCGGCACGAGCGCGCGCTTCGCGGTGGGCGAGGCCAACACCGAGAACGTGACCTTGGGGGCCTACGTTCAACAACAGCTCGCGTTTCGCGACCGGGTCTACCTCACCGGCACCCTTCGCAGGGACAGGAATAGCGCGTTCGGGGAGGACTTCGGCTTCATCAGCTATCCCGCCATCGGCGGGTCCTGGGTCGTCAGCGAGGAGTCCTTCTTTCCCCAATCTGACTGGCTCAGCAGCTTCCGGTTGCGCGCCTCGTTCGGCACGTCCGGCCAGCAGCCGACCTTTCGCGATGCTGTCACGTTCTTCACCCCGGTCGCGGTGACGGCCAACGTCGGAAACGAGGTACCGGCCATAACGGTCGGCGGCACCGGAAACGTGCAACTCAAGCCCGAGAAGTCCGAAGAGATCGAGCTCGGTTTCGACGTGAGCGTCCTCCGTGACCGGGTGGGCCTCGAGCTCACCTACTACGACAAGACGACCACGGACGCGCTAGTCGCGGTCCGCATTCCCCCGTCGGTAGGCGCCTCGCAAACACGGTTCGACAACCTCGGTCGCGTGAGTAACAAGGGCGTCGAGATCGTCCTGAACGCCGACATCCTCGACCGCCCGGCCTTCGGCTGGGAGGTAGACGTCAACGCTGCCACGACGCGCAACCGTCTCGAGCGGCTCGGGCTGCCGGCCCCGATCATCTTCAACGGCTCGATCCAGCGCCACACCGAGAACCGCCCGCTCGGCGCGTTCTACCAGCGAACCTATACCTTCGAGGACAAGAACGGCGATGGGGTCATCAGCCGCGTCGGTTGCCCGGGCGTGACCACCGCTCCGGGGGTTACGGGCGAGTGCGAGGTGACAGTTGGAGACACCGCGTTCCTCGGGAACCCTTTCCCGACGCGTGAGGTCTCGGTCAACAATACGTTCACCATGTTCCGCTGGCTCGCGGTGAGAACGCTGCTCGATTATCGCGGTGGGTTCAAGCAGGTGAACCTCACGGAGCGTTTCCGCTGCGTAACGTTCATCAACTGTCCGGCGGTGAACGACCCGTCAGCGCCGCTCGAAGAGCAGGCGCGCGCGATCGCTGGCTTGATGGGGACCGACGCCGGCTACATCGAGGACGCGACATTCTGGAAGCTCCGCGAGCTGGCCGTCACAGCCACCTTGCCGGACCGCTGGGCAAGGGGAATGCGAGCCGAGGGCGTGAGCCTGACGCTGGCCGGCCGGAACCTGGCGACGTGGACCGACTACACCGGCTTCGATCCGGAGGTCAACTTCGCGGCACAGAACAACTTCGTGACGACCGATTTCCTGACGCAACCGCCGGTGCGGTCTTTCATTGCGCGACTCAACCTGACCTACTGACCGTCCGCCCGGACATGGGAGCGATACAATGACCAGACTCTTCCCCGAGGCAGGGGGGTGTGGGACAAGGCACCGACGGCTCTGCCGCCTGGCCACCCCTCTAGCCGCGCTCACGATGCTCGCTTTGTCACTGGCTGCGTGCGACACGGATCGGATCCTCACGGTCGAGGACCCCGACGTTGCGCGCCCGGAGGCGCTCGAGGACCCGAGCGCGCTCCCCGCGATCCTCAACGGGGCGCGGAGCGACTTTCAAGTTGCCTACAGCGGCGCCGGAGACGACAGCCAGATCACGCTCAGCGCGCTCTTCACCGACGAGTTCCTCAACTCCGAGACGTTCCCGACGCGCATCGAGGTTGACCGGCGGGAGATCCGCACGGACAACGTCACGATGGAAATCCTCTTCCGGAATCTGCAGCGTGCCCGCGCCTCCGCCGAACGGGCGAGCCGCGCCTTTGAGCGATTCGACGCCGCTGCGGTCGCCTACGGCGAGGTCCTGGCGCTGGCCGGGTTCACCTACGTGCTGGCAGGCGAGAACTACTGCGCCGGCGTGGCGTTCAGCACCCTCCCGGAGGCAGGAGAGATCGAGTACGGCTCCCCCCAGGAGACCAGTCAGATCTTCGAGATCGCGGTCTCCAAATTCGATTCGGCGCTCAGCCAGGCGACGGCGGCCCTAGCCCGTCCGGCCGACTCCGTGTCAGCGCGCAACATCATCAACCTCGCGAAGATCGGGCAGGGGCGCGCGCTTCTGAACCTCGCGCGGTACGACGAGGCTGCCGCCGCGGTCGCTGGCGTGCCGACGACGTACCAGTTCATTATCCTGCACTCGGAGAACAGCTTCCGGCAGCAGAACGGCATATTCAATCTGACTTTCTCCGGGCGCCGGTTCAGCGTGGCCGACATGGAAGGAGGAAACGGTCTGCCCTTCCAATCCGCCGGCCTAGTTACGGCAACAACGCCAGCGTCGGACCCGCGCGTCGCGAACGCGCGTGGGCGTACGGTCGGAACTCCCGCGGCGGCGATCAGCACGGTCGGATTCGACAACTCGACGCCGCTCTTCCTGCAGCTCAAGTATCCATCACGGATCGCGTCGGTCGTTCTCGCTAACGGCGTCGAGGCCAGGCTGATCGAGGCCGAGGCGGCGCTGAACGCGGGTAATACGGGGACGTGGCTCACCATCCTCAACACGCTCCGGGCCACCGCGATTACCCCTGCGCTCCCCGCCCTCGCGGACCCCGGGTCCGCGGACGCGCGGGAAGACCTCATGTTCAGAGAGCGCGCCTTCTGGCTGTTCCTGACCTCCCACCGGCTCGGGGACCTGCGCCGGCTCGTCAGGGACTACGCGCGCGACTCCGAGAGCGTGTTCCCCAGCGGAGACTACTTCAAGGGCGGAAGCTTTGGCCCCGACGTGAACTTCCCGATCCCGATCGACGAGCTGAACAATCCGCAGGCGACCGGGCTGAACAACCGCAATTGTCTGAGCGACGAGGCGTAGACGGATCCTCCGTCGGCTTGAACGCCACACGTCGCACGAGAGGGGGGGGAGGCCCATCGCGCCTCCCCCTCTCTACATCCTTACCGTGCGTTCTCCAGCAACGCCCGCACCTTTTCGCGGTAACTCCGCCCTGACGTAAGCTTCGTCCCGTCCTGAAGAATGAGCACGTAGTCACCCTGGAACCAGGGCTGCATCTCGCGGATCCGCTCGACGTTGACGATGATCGAGCGGTGGATGCGCAGGAACGTTCCCGGGGAGAGCCGCTGTTCCAGGCGAGTGAGCGTATCACGATGGACGTAGCGCTTCGGGCCGACGTGGAGGCGCACGTGATCGTCGTCCGCCTCGATCCAGTCGATCTGGTCCGTCTTCAGGAAAATGATCCGCCCGTCATAGCGGATGGCGATCCGGTCGAGGTGGCGTCGTTCGGCGCTGACGGCCTCGAGCAGCGCTCCGAGGGGGACGCGAAGCTCGGTGGCATGCGCATTACGAACCACGGCTTTGGCTCGCCCGACAGCGTCGTGGAAACGCGAGCGGCTCACCGGCTTCATCACGTAGTCGAGTGCGTGCGCCTCGAACGCCTTGAGCGCGTACTCGTCGTACGCGGTCACGAAGATCACCGCCGGCATCTGCTCCGGTCCGACGGCGCGCACAACGTCGAAGCCGTCCAGCTCCGGCATCTGGACGTCGAGGAAGACAAGGTCCACCGACTGCTCCCGGATGGCCGTGACCGCGTCTCGTCCGTTACCGCATTCCCCGACCACCTGAACCTCCGGGTCGGACGCGAGCAGGTTGCGGAGATGGGTGCGCGCGAGCGGCTCGTCATCCACGATGAGCGCGCGAACCGGTGAAGTCATCCGCTGCGCTCCTCCGAATCGCGGTCACCAGCGGACCGAAAGGGGATCTCGATCGTCACGATGAAACCTCCACTGTCGCCGCTCTGCAGCTCGAAACGGTGGCGTGCACCGTACAGATGTTGGAGGCGCGCTTCGGTGTTGGCGAGTCCGATCCCCTGGCCTTGCCGTGCGTCCGACTCCTGGCGAAGCCCGACCCCATCGTCGCTGACGCGGAGCTCTAGCGCTCCGTTGCGGCGCGTAGCGCGGACCTCGATCCGGCCGGGCGCCGCCCTGGGGGCGAGCCCGTGACGAATGGCGTTCTCCACCAGCGGCTGGAGGATGAGGTTCGGAACGAGCGCCTGGCGAGCATCGGCGGCCACATCGACCGCGACCGTGAGCCGGTCCGGAAAGCGGATCTGTTGAATCTCCACGTAGTGCGCGAGCACCTCCAGCTCGCGCGCGAGCGTCACCTCCTGGTCGCCGGCATTGCGTAGCGAGAGACGGAGCAGCTCGCTCAACCCCGATACCATCCGCTCCGCGCCCCTCGGTTCGGTGGAGATGAGCGCCGTGATCGTATTCAGCGTATTGAAGAGGAAGTGCGGATGGAGCTGAAGCTTCAGATTCCGAAGCTGCGCCTGCGCCAGCCGCACCTCGAGCTGCTCCCGGTCGCGGGATGCGCGCAGGTGGATGGTGGCGACCCGCTCGTGCCACGCCGTGGCGTAGGTCGCGATCGCGCCGGCGACGGCGAGGAGGAGAAGCTTCGCGCCCTCGTCGAGCGGGGACACGGTCGCAGTAGCGCTCGCCGCAACTGGGTTCGCCGCCGCCGCGAACCGGCCGGTTGCGGCAAAGAAAAGAACGAGCGCCCCATACTCCACCACCGCGAGCGCGGCGACCGCGGCAGCCTTGCGCGTGGACGACGTGACCGGGCGCGCCGCCAGGATCACGAAGTAGGCAAGGAAGATCGGCGTCTTCAGCGCCAGCGCCGACGACTGCGCGAGCCCGTAGCCGCCGATGATCGCCGTCACGGCGGTGATGTCTACCACCGGGTTGACGACGAACAGCCACGCCGGTAGCGGTCCCGAGCGGTAGAAGAGAACGTACTGCCCGACCGTCCACGCCAGCGCCGGCGCCAGCACTATCACGTTCACGCGGTTGAGCGCCGGCGTAAGGCTCGGCGCGTAGGCAAGCGCCGCGGTAGCGAGGAGGAGCAGAATTGCCGCGCGCAAGCCGTTCAACCGACGCTCGGCGCGCTCGCGCTCGCCGTGCAGCAGCTGCCCGGTACCATCGTCCACCGGCTCGCGCGCTGCCGCGGCCATCGCCGCGATCACGCCACGCATGCGCGCACCTCGATCCGAATGCGGATGTCATCCCCGATGACGAGCGGTCTCAGGTCGAGCCACCGGAACCGGCGCGACGGCCGCCCCACTCCGAACGTCGAGCGCCGGACGGCCATCTCTCCGAGGAGGCGCCACTCGGCAGGTTGACGCTCCGCCGGCATCTCGCACGACACGCACCTCATCTCCCCCTCGGTCGTCACGCCGCGCACGGTAAGTGCGCCGAGCACCACCAAGTGCGGTGGCCGCTGCACGATCGCCCGGCTGCGGAATGTGATCGCCGGATGCGCGTCCGCTTCGAGGTAGCCCCACCCACGGAGGTGGTGATCGCGCAGCGCAATCCCCGTCCGGATGCTCGCCGCACCGATCGTGGCATCGAGCGACGCGGTCGTCAGGTCACCGCCCTCCCCCCCATCGTACCGCAGCGCTCCCGCGAACTCCTCAAACCGCCCCCGTACGGTCACCATCCCAAACATTCGCGCGGCGAAGGTGATCGACGCATTGTCCGGCCCGATCACAAGCTCGCCGAGCCGTTCCGGCCCCGACCACGTCGCCTCCGTTAGTGGGGCGGTCGTCTCGAGCGCTCTCCACGTCACGGGAGCGGTGGCCAGGGTCACCGCACGACTACCGTGCCGCTCATTCCTGAGTGAAGTGTGCACTGATAGTCGAACGTCCCCGCCTGGGTGAATGTACGCGGAACGTCGCCGCTGGCCGTGTTCGGGATGTTCGCGGGCGCGCCCGCCTGTCCCGGTTCGAAGGTGACGTTGTGCAGGATCTCGAATGTCCATGTGACCGTCCCGTTCACCGCGACCTCGACGCTTCTGGGATTGAACGTCAATCCGGTCGTCGCAACCACGTCCGCCACCTGCGGGGGCGGGCCCGTGTTCACCATGAGGTCCACCGTCTCGTCCGCGGCGCCGGAAGCGGCCGTGATAGTGGAGTTGCCGTTGGCGACCGCCGTCGCTGTCGTCGCCGCCCCGGAAGCCGGATTGACTGTCACGATCGCCGTATTCGACGACGTCCACGCCACCGGCGCGCTCGGCATCACCTGATTGTTCTGATCGCGCACGGTCGCCGTCAACGTCCGAGTCTGGCCGACCGCGGTGAGGGTTGCTCCGCCACCCGACAGCGCGATGTCGACGCTCGTCGCGACCGCGGCCGGGCCCCCGCCATTGTCTCCGTCGCACGCCAGCGCGAATACGGCCGGCAGTACCATACAAGCGATTCGCATCGTCCGTCCCTCCTCGAGGTGGTAAGGTCCTTCGATGCACCGTTAGGAGCGCGGTCATCGAACTTTACCCCAGCACAACGTCGCTTCGTAACGGCCGAACGGCGAGAGGCTAGGCCAGCGCGGCCAAGCGCCGACCCGAGACGGCGGGCGCGCCGCCGCCGCCGTGAGCCTAACGCGTGACACCCCAGAGCACGCGGTAGAGATACTCCGCAGCCCAGCCGAGCGCTGGGATGGGAACACGCTCGTCGTCGCCGTGCATCCGCAGCTCGTCCTCCATCGGCAGCGGCATCGGGAGAATGCCATAAGTCGGGATACCTTTGGCGCGCAGTACGGCCCCGTCGGTTGCCCCCGTCGACATGAATGGGATGACGACCGCGCCCGGCACCATCGCGCTCGCGGCCTCCTCCATCGCGAGGAAGAGCGGCGTCGTCACCGGCGAGGCCGGCGGGGGCGTCCGCGGCTCCCCGTCGAGCGAGAAGGTCACCGTGGGCTCGGCGCCAACGCGGTTCATCTCGCTCACCACTTCCAGTACGTCATCTCCGGGGATCGTGCGCACGTTGAACGTCGCGTTTCCCTCGGACGGGATCACGTTGCTCCGGATCCCGCCGTCAAGAAGAGTGAGGGAGTGACCTGTGCGGAGCACCGCGGAGTGCAGCGGGTTCCGCGAAAGCACCTCCGCCGCCCCCGCCACGGCGGCCGAATCTGCGCCCGCCGCGGAGAGTCGTTCCATCGCGCGCCGCACCGCCGTATCCGACTCTGCCCGCGCGAGACGCGCGAAGTAGAGACGCGTCGTCGCGGTGAGCCGCGCCGGTGCGCGCCACGCATGCACGCGGGCGACCGCGCGCGCGAGCGCTGCAAGGGCGTTGTTCGGGAGCGGAACGGAGCCGTGGCCGCTCGGCCCGGTCGCCGTCGCCACGACGCGATAGCTGAGCTTTTCCGTCGTCTGGATGTTGACGGTGTGGACGGCGCCGTCGCGCACGCGGATGCGCCCCCCCTCGTTGAGCGCAAACTCGGCGTCAGCGATCATGTCGAACGCACTGTCCGCGATCCACGGCATCCCGACCGCGGGTCCCCCCTCCTCCCCCGCTGTCGCGAGAAAGATGATGTCGCGCGCGAGCTGCGACCGCCGCGGGGCCAACTGCTCGAGCGCGGCGACCGTGGCGGCGATCATCCCCTTGTCGTCGATCGCTCCACGCCCGTACAGGTAGCCCTCGTGGACCGTCGCTTCGAACGGGGGCACGGTCCACTTCGTCGTGTCGACTCCCACGACGTCCATGTGCCCCAACACGAGCACGGCGCGCCTCGTCGGGCGGGCCGCGCGCAGGCGGGCGGCGAAGTTCGCGCGCCCGAGTGCAGCATTATTGAGGATTCGAGTTTCGATGCCGGGAAGTTGCTTCAGTACCGAGTCCAAGTACGCCGCGACGAGGGTCTCATTCCCGGGCGGGTTCTGCGTGTCCAGCCGGATGAGGTTGATGAGATGTGTTTTCGTGGCGCGCTGCGCCTCCGCGCGGTCAAGTCCAGGCGGGGGCGGCGCCTTGACTGCATAAGTGCTCTGCGCTGCCGCAGCGGCGGTCGGGACGGCGCTCACAGCGAGAATCGCGGCGAGCTGGACCACGGCGAGCACGACGGGTCGAAGAAACGGCATCGGCTTGGATGACGTAGTGGAGGGGGCACAAGGTGGCGCCAATGGCGCGCCATCGGGAAGATATACCCGAGCACGGGGTCTGTACCGCCGAGGCGCCGGTGAGCCGCGGATGCAACCTTTCCCGGCCTCGCGACATCTAAAGGATTGGTGTAGCCGCGCCGTTCACGCCTGACTGTCGACGTCGAGGTCCGAATGTCAATCTCCGTGCGCTCGCCCGCTCGCCTCACCCCGCTGCTTGCCGCCGCCGTTGTCCTCGTCGCGAGCCTTGTGCTCGCTCCCGCGGGTTTCGCCCACGCCGCCACACCGGACATCATCGTGGGCGAAGGGTCCCTGGTCTATGACGAACGTGGCGAGCGGCCAGGCGCCTCACGCGTCCGCAACAGCACGGGCGAACGCACCGACAAGTCTCGCCCGCGCGACGACACCGGCCTCGTCCCTCGCGAGAATTGCGCGGCCAAACCTGCCGCGCGTCCCAGCCGCGCACTCGACGGGCTGGCGACGTCGCGCTCGCCCGTACGGCAGTCGCCAGGGCGTTAGGCGCCGAGTCCTTCCCTGCGCCCTTTTCTCACTCCGCGCACGGCGCTACGGCGCCCGCAATCTCCGCAGCGCCGACGCGAGC
>JALZIF010000243.1 GCA_030860435.1 Gemmatimonadota bacterium
ACGTGCACCCTCCTCGCCCGTTCCGCCGCCTCTTCCACCTTGGGCACCCACTCCTCGAGCTGATCGCGACCGTAGAGGTAGCGATACTTGTCCTCGACGGACGCGCCGGGCCGCGCCCACATGTCGCCGCGCTGCCCGTGCATACGAATGATCGCCAGTTCTGGCGACGTCACCGCCACCATCGGCGGCACGCTGCTCGCGAGCCCCTGCGGCTCATCCACGATGACGAACGGGAGCCCGTGCTCCTCGAGGAAGGCAAAGGTCCGCTCGGCCGTCTTCGGCGCGAACCAGAGCCGGTTGCGGAGCTCGACCGCGCACCGGAGCCCCTCGAGGCGCTCCTTCGCTTCGACGATCACATCGCGGCTCGAGCCGCCCGGTACGAGCCAGGGTGGGTACTGGAGGAGCACCGCACCCAGCTTCCCCGCATCGCGGAGCGGGGCGAGCGCGTCGACGAACGTGCGCCACACGCTATCGTAGATATCGCCCGGCAAATCCTTGGGGTAGACGCGCCTCTTGGCCGCGACATCGGCCGGCAGCGCCTCGCGCAGTGCCTTCGGGAAGCGCGCGACCTCCGTCGGGTGCCCGGTCATCAGCGCGAACGCCTTGACGTCGAAAGTGAAATACTCAGGCGTTCTCCGCGCCCATAGCTCCGCGTTCTGAGCGGTGGGGAGCGCGTAGTAGGAGGCGTCCACCTCGACCATCGGGAAGCGGCTCGCGTAATACCGGAGCCGGGCGTCGGCGGTGGTCGCGTCGTCGGGATAGAAAACGCCCGGCGCAAGGATCGTCCGGTGCGTCCACCCCGCCGTCCCGATCACAACGCTCCCGCCGCTCGGCGTTCGGAGCTCGGTCGCTCGCGAGACGCCGGCAGCCGCGGCCCGGTCGCCCGCGACCTCGGGTCCGGGGTCGTATGCGGGGTCAGCGGCGCACATCAACCACTCCGCTCATCTCCGCCTCTCGTACTCCTCTCGCGCCTGCGCCAGCATTGCTAGTACCTCTGCCTTCTCCCCGGCCGTGTTCCACCCAGAATCCGACAGCGCGACCGACTCCAGGCGCCGGATCCAGGCTATGAAGTACTCCGCATCCTCCGTTGATCTGGTCGGCTCTTCGCCCACCGTCACGTAGATCGGGCTGGTGCTCCCGAACGGGTAAAGGTCCAGCACGGGGGCCGTCGGGCGGGCTGATCGGGCCCGCAGCACGTACCATCCGCTTCTCTCTATGGGGATCGTCATCGTCGTATCGGTGACTGTGCGGTCACGGTGAGGAGTGATCGAGGCAATCACTCTTCCGTTGGCGATCAGCTCCAAGTGGTCGATCGGAATGGCCGAGCGCATCGTCAGGCGCGCATTGAGGACGTTGCGGCCACGGGGGAGGCGGATCTCATCGCCAGGCTCGCGGGCGCCGCCGTCGGACGCCGCCAGCGTGAAGTTGAGGAGCGGCGCGTTCGTCACGAAGGTGCGTCCGGCCACGATCCCGGCGAGCCATCGGGCGTGGTCGGGCCTGGCGCCTGTCCGTACGTACGTCCGAACGAGTCCGGGTGGTCCGCGCAGAGCGGCGAAATTCGGGAAGGCGTCGGTCCCGGCACCGGCCGGGATGCGAAAGCCGCAGTTGAGCAGTCGGTACCAGACCTCGGATGTCACCAGATGGTCGCTGTATCCCATCACCTCCAAGTAGTCCACCTTCCCGAGCGCGACATCGGCGGGGAGCTCGTTGGTAAGAGCTTCGGCGGCGTTGGTCGGATCGGGGCGAGTATCGAACGGGTGCACGTAGCCCACTATCGCCCCCTGCGCGCGCGCGAGATCGGCGATTGTGGCGTTCGTGGGGGCGAGGCTGGCGACGGCCGTGTTGACGTAGCCGGCGTAATCGGGGAGCAGGTAGTGCTCACGCAGCCCGAGCAGCGCCGTGTGCCCCCATACGCTGGTGTGAAACTCCTGACCGTGCATCAGGAGAAAGTCGGGCGTCGAAACCGGGTCCGGGCGCGGGGTGAAGTATGCGATGTCGGGAATCCGTTGCTCCTTGTTCACGACAAGGTTCTCGATCAGGTACAGGTCCTCGGCGCGCGCCTGAAGCGCGAGTTGTGCCGGAGTGTTTCGGTAGGCACCCCCGTAGTTCATATGCACATGCATGTCTCCGCTCCACCACCCACGCCCGCGCATGTCCACGATCCGCTCGAGCTCGATGCGTAACGCCCGCGTTTCACCGGCGCCAACGGAAACTGTCCGCCGCGCGATCCGGTACTCGGGCCCGCGCGAGACCTCGACCGTCATGCTGTCCGCCGGTACGGCCAGGCGCGAGCGGCCGCGAGTGTGGAAGTAGCCGCGCTCGACTCGCTGCTCGCCTCGCACGAAAGCCTCGTCGGAGTGATGCCACGCGTCGTCAGGCGCATAGCTCCGGACGCCGGCGCCCCACACCGAGACGCGCGCGGGTACCGCGCGGCCAGTGGCGCGGTCGACGGTGGTGAGGTCGAGCCACCCCGTCGGGCGCAGGTAGCGGCGGGTCCGAGCCTCGATCCGCTCGCGCCGCCCGCCGGGAAGCGCGATCGTCCAGAGCGCGGTGTTCCCGCCCTCGTTCGAGATGTAGGCGATGCGACGCCCGTCGGGCGACCAGCGCGGCGCCGTGGCGTCGAAGTCCCCGTATGTGAGCTGGAGTGGATCTCCGCCATCGCCCGTCATGAGCCAGAGCTGATTCCACTGCCGGCCATGGTAGCTGCTGTAGACGACCCGCTTCCCGTCCCGTGCCCAGTCAGGTCGCGCCTTCCACGTCGTCTCCTCGTAGTGGATCTCCTGCGGCGCCGACCCAGCGGCCGCGGTCATCCGCCAGAACCCTCCGGTGCCCCAGATGCGCCCCCGGTTGGAGACGACGATCAGCTCCCGTCCGTCCGGCGACCAGGTCGGGGAGAGGTAGTGATCGAAGACGCTGTAGTAGTAGCGCGGCAGCTTGCTGTCGCGATCCTCGGCGATGCGCGTGATACCGGTAAGTGCCGGGCGCACGGCACTTACGACGTTCCCCGTGTACACGTGCCACCGGCCCTCGTGCGCAGTAGAGACGAATGCTAGGCGCCCACCGTCAGGCGACCACCGCGGCTCCACGTTCACCGCGCCGTCCGCCAGCAGCACAGTGTCGGCGCCTGACGCGAGATCCAGCAGCCTGAGCTCGATCGCGTCGTTCCGGTACGACGCGTAGACCACCGAGCGTCCGTCGGGCGACCAGTCCGGCTGGTAGTCATACCCGGGGCCTGCCGTGAGCTGCCACGCCTCGGTGGACCCAAGCCGCTGCCGCCAGAGCGAGCCCTGCATCGAGTAGATCACTTCCCGCCCATCCGGCGACCACGTCACCGCGCTCGGCCCAGTGGTGAGCTGCGGCACGTACATCTCGCGCCAGTAGTACCCGTGCGGCACTCGAACCTGCTTGAGCACCGCCTCGCGCTGCTGCGCGGAGACGAGAATCGGCACGACGGCGAGCGCGAGACCTACCAGAACGCCTAACGGCTTGGCCATGTCGCTTAGGATGAAGTCCGATAACCAATGACCGACGACCAGCGACCCTCTCACAACCGTCTCACTCCTTCAAGTACATCCGACCCGTATCCAGAACCTCGCGCAGCACACGCAGTTCCTCCGCGCTCGGTGGCTCGATGCTCGCGAGATGCGATCGCGCCCGCAGCGGCCACCCGACGCGGCGCGACGCATCGTCAGGCTCGACGCCGGGATAGAGCGCCGCCAGCACCAGCTCGCCAGTCTCCGCGTCTGCCTCGAGGACCGCCATGTCGGTGATCACCTTCACCGGCCCCGCGCCCGGCATTCCGAGCTCCCGGCGGCTGCGTCCGCCCTCGCCGCTCCGATGACCCGGACTCGTGATGAAGTCCACCGCCTCCGGGAACGCCCGCGGTGTGAGCCGGCTCATCACGACCGTGCGCCGCGCGTGTACCGCGATCTCGGCGGCCCCACCGCTTCCGGGGAGCCGCACCGAGGGATGGTCGTACGGCCCGATCACCGTCGTGTTGATGTTGCCGTAGCGGTCGACCTGCGCGCCGCCGAGGAACCCGATGTCGATTCGGCCGTTCTGGAGGATGCACTGGAAAACGTCCGCCATGCTGCACACCATGAGCGACCCCGTCACGAGCGCCGGGTCTCCGATCGAGATCGGCAGCCGCTCCGGCGTCGCTCCGACTGCCCCCGACTCGTAGATCAATACGAGGTTGGGCGCATGCGTGGCGCGCGCGAGGTTGCAGGCGAGGTTCGGCAGCCCGATCCCGACGAACACGACCTCCCCGTCGCGCAGCTCGCGGGCCGCGACGGCCGCCATCATCTCGCCTGGTGTGTACTCAGCGCTCGTCATTCGCTCGATGCGCTTGTACCGGGTACGCAGCCGTCAGTACCCGTAGCTCACGCCTGCGCACATCCGGGGCTTCGCGCGCAGCCGCTCCGCCAGCCCGGGCTGCTTCGCCAAATACGCGGCGCGATCCGTGACGCCGTGGACATGTTCGTCCAGGTAGCGCGCCAACAGCGCCGGATCGCGCGAGGTCTGCTCCCAGCCGACGTAGAAGTCGTTGTCCCGGTCGTAATAGCCCTGGGCGTAGGACGGATGCGCACCCCATGGCTCCACCACGACCGCGTCCACGATCATCCCCGGGATGAGGGTTCGGTTGGGGTCGGCGCGGATGACGCTGGAGTCCACCAGCTCCTCGACCACGATGATGACGCGTCGCGCCGCGAACGCTGCTTCCTTCTGCACGCCAAGCAGGCCCCAGATCTGAGTGTTCCCCTCCGCGTCGGCCCGCTGGGCGTGGATGATCGCGACGTCGGGCTCGAGCGCGGGCACTGTGGCGAGCACCTCGCCGGTGTATGGGCAGGTGACGGTTCGGATGCGCGGATTGGCGCGCGGCAGGTCCGTCCCCATGTAATTGCGCATCGTCCAGAATGGGAGCCGCGCCGCTCCCGCGCTCAGCCGCGCTACCATCCCGAAATGCGAGTACTCCTCGAGCTCCAGTGGCGGTCTATCCCCCTCCGCCGCTCGCCGGAATGCATGCAGCGACCCCACCCCGGGGTTTCCCGCCCACGAGAACACCAGCTTCCGCGCGCAGCCAGCCGCGATCATCTGGTCGTAGATGAGGTCCGGCGTCAGACGGCATAGCGTGAGGTTGCGCCGCCCCTGCCGGATGATCTCGTGCCCAGCCGCGAAGCAGATGAGGTGCGTGAATCCCTCGATCACGACGGTATCGCCATCCGCGACGAGGGCGGCGATCGCGTCGCGCATCGATGCCACTTTGCTCCGGGAATGCGAGCTTTTGGCTGCGAGATGCGAACTGCGAGCTGGCTCGTCGCGGGGCGCGGTGTCCGTCACGTTGGTGTCATCAGTCCGCGGTTCGCGGTTCCAGCTTCGCTTCCTCGATCTCCGTCAAGCACTCGTCGATGATCGACAGCGCCGTGTCCACATCGTACTCGTCGACGATCAATGGGGGCGCGAGGCGAAGGGAGCTCCGACCGGCGCCGAGGATAAGCAGCCCCCGCGCGAACGCGCGATTCACCAGCTCGTGAACGACGTCAGGCGCGGGCTCGCGGGTCTCACGGTCCTTCACCAGCTCGAGGCCGATCATGAGTCCCAGACCGCGCACGTCGCCGATTGACCGGTGACGTTCCGCGAGGCCACGCGCGCCGATCATCAGGCGATCGCCCATCCGCGTCGTATTGCCGAGGAGCTCGCGCTCGACCACGGCCAGCGTCGCGAGCGCCGCCGCGCAACACACCGGGTTGCCCCCGAACGTGGAGCCGTGAGAGCCCGGCTGCCAGTTCATGACAGATTCCTTCGCGACAATCGCGCCGATAGGCATACCGGAGCCGAGCCCCTTGCCGACGACGAGGATGTCGGGCTCGATGCCGTCGTGCTCGCACGCGAACATCTTCCCCGTGCGGCCGATGCCGCATTGCACCTCGTCCGCGACGAGCAGGATCCCATATCGGTCGCACAGCTCTCGCAGCGCGCGCAGCCACCCCGGCGGCGGAACCACGTAACCCCCTTCACCCTGGACCGGTTCGACGAAGATGGCGGCGACGTCGTATGGGTCGAGCCGGCGCGCGAACAGATCGTTCTCGATCTCGCGCACGCAGCGCATGGTGCACGCACTCTCGCGCGCGCAATGATCGCACCGGTACCTGTACCCGTAGGGGACGTGATACACCTCGGGAAGAAACGGTCCGAAGCCGGCGCGCTGTCGCGCCTTGCTCGCCGTGAGGCTCATCGCGCCGTAGGTACGCCCGTGAAAGGCGCCGGTGAACGCGACGAGCGCGGCGCGCCCCGTCGTATAGCGCGCGAGCTTGATCGCACCCTCCACTGCCTCCGTACCCGAGTTCGTCAGGAAGACCCGCTTCGGGGTCTTGCCCGGCGCGAGTGCGGACAGTTGCTCGCACAGCGCAGCGAATCCCTCGTAATAGAAGTCGCTCCCGCAGATGTGTAGGAAGCGCCCCGCCGCCTCCCGGATCGCGGCGACCACCTTCGGGTGCGTGTGACCGGTTGACGTGACGGCGATCCCCGCCATGAAATCGAGGTAGCGATTGCCGTCCACGTCCTCCACCATCGTCCGGTCACCCCGCGCGACGACGAGCGGATACTCCTTCGGATAGGACGGCGATGCCCGCCGGTCCTGGCGCGCCACGATCGCCTTCGCCTTCGGCCCCGGCGGAGGGACGACGATTCGAGGGTAGTCGCGCGAATACCGCTGCGCGGCCGGCGACCCTGCCCCGGATTTCAACATGTCGATCTGCATTGCCGTGCTCCGCTACGGGTATCAAAGGCGGTCGAGCGGTGCGTCAGCTCGATGGAGCTCAGGTGCCCGGGGCCGGAAGAACGTGAATCGGGTCCGCGCCGTGCCGCTCCGGTGTTCTCCTTCGGCATCACCGGAAAGATGATGCGCGACGGGTGCTCGCTATCATGGTGGATGGTGACGCGGGAGGTGCGTATCCGCGCCGACACAGACTCGCTCTCGCCCGTGTGCAAATTGCGCGAGAAGTGGGGGAAGAAAGTCGTCGTCAGGTGGATGCGGATCCGGTGACCTTTCTTGAATGTGTTGGCGGTGAGGAGATCGGGAAGCCTCAAGAGATAGACGCGACCCGTCTCGAGCAACGCTCGGCGCGCTGTGCGGTCGCGGTAGCTGGCGCGCAGCACGTTGCCTCCCGGGTACATCAGGTTGAACGCGGTCCCATCGGGCGCGACGTCGAGCACTGTCACCCACAGGTCGGTGTCGGGCGAGCTCGCCGACAGGTATATCTCGGCGTTGATCGCCCCGATCACCTCCACGTCATTTTCAAGCGGCGCCGTTTCGAAGGTCAGGACGTCCGGGCGCGGGCCCAGGTCGCGGTAATCGTGCGCGCCGGCTCGCTCGGCGTACAGGTCAGTGACGGGGTTGCCGGGGTCGGAGACGAGCGTCGAGTGTGGAGCGTTGAGGGAGCCCCGGGATATGGTGTCGGTGCAGCACCGCGCTGCGACGCGCGGCGTGTCTCGCCCGAGGCCCCGCGCTTCACCGCCGGCGCTCAACGCACGGTCTTCCGCGCCGCGCAGGTACAGCGTCTCCGGGCGCATTCGCGGGAGCGGCCACCGGTCAGCCTCGCGCCAGCGGTTGGCGCCCATGACGAATACGCGGACCGGCGGCTCCCGCTCCACACCGTTCTGGACGGCGCGGACCCATCGGTCCATCCATCGCAGCACCAACTCGTCGTAGTCGATGCGCGCGTTCTGCCCCACCTCGCGCTCCCCGACCGTGCTTCGCGCCATCGCGTCGACCCCGTGCACCCAAGGCC
>JALZIF010000248.1 GCA_030860435.1 Gemmatimonadota bacterium
CGCCAAGCGCTACCGCGATCGCCGCCGTCTCGTCCGTGCTCCCGCCGTCGACGACGATGATCTCGTGCGGCGCGCGCAGCGTGCGGAGGTCACCTAGCAGCGCGGCGATCGAGCGCGACTCGTTCAGGGTCGGGATGACGACCGACAATGCGGGCGGCATCCCCCCGAGCGCCGCGAGGCCGGCGTCAGCCCGTTCCGAAGGCCTTCTTGAGCGCCGCGGCCGCGCGCTGCTGGGCATCCATGGCCTTGTCGACCACCATTCCCATGCCGAAGAATTCGTGCGCGACGCCATCGTACGTCCTCTGGTCCACTTCTACCCCCGCCGACCGCAGCCTATCGGCGAGCATCTCGCCCTCGGAGCGCAACGGGTCGATCTGCGCATTGATGATAGTCGTCGGCGGAAGGCCGCGGAGGTCTGCAGCTACGAGGTTTACGCGCGGATCCTGGCGGTCCTGCGGGCCGCGCAGATAATTCTCGAAGAACCAGCTCATCGCCGCGCGGCTGAGCGGCTTTGCCGTGGCGTTCTCGACGTACGACGCCGTCGTGGTGTCGGTACCCGCAATCGGGTACACGGAAATCACCGCGGCCGGCATCTGGGCATTCCGGTCGCGTACCATGATCGCGGTCGCGACCGCGAGTCCGCCACCAGCGCTCTCGCCCGCCAGCGCGACGCGCGTCGAGTCGCCACGGATCGATGAGGCGTTCTTCAATGCCCATTCGTAGGTCGCGTACGCATCGTCGTGCGCCGCGGGGAAGCGGTGCTCCGGACCCTGGCGGTAGTCTACCGAGACGACCACTGCGTTGGCCAGCTTCGACAGCGCGCGCGCGCCGCCGTCATAGACCTCCTTGTCGGCGATTATCCAGCCACCGCCGTGGTAGTACACGACCACTGGGAACGGTCCATCACCCGTGGTCGGCGTGTAGACCCGAACGGGTAGCGCGCCACCAGGCCCCTGGATCGTGCGGTCGACGGAAGCGACCGCCGGGTCGGGGGTCGTCGGTTTCCCCTGCTTCGCCACCACACGCTTGACCGCGTCGGCCGGGGTAGGCTGCTGGCGCGCCTCTACCGCCGTGAGTGTCTCGAGGGGCTTGGGTCCCATCGCTTGAAGCTCATCGAGCACGGCGGACATCTGCGGGCTCGCCTGCGCCATCGGCGACGCAGGTGTCTCGGTTGGGCGGGCATCGATGCGGCCCTCGGCCACCTCATCTGCAGGTCGTTCCGTTTGACGCGGCGCGCATCCCTGCGCGACCAGCGACATCGTGATCATAGCGGCAGCGCACGCTAGCCGCACGGGCATTCGAGTCTCCACTTTTTCCTCCGCTCCTTGAAGTTTCGCTTGGGTGTCACGTATCCAGCCGTCGTTGCGGGTCGCGACTAGGCGCGCAACGCTCGGCGAACGAGGAAGAAGCCTCGCCCGCCGAGCCTTGGTTGCGGACAGCTTGTTCTTGCCCCGACTACGGGATCGTCGGAATGAAGAACGGCTGCACGATCGCGCGGACCTGGTCCTTCGTCAGCGGCTCGTCGAATGCCTCGCTCGCTGCCGCCGCCGCGTCGATGCCGGCTGGCAGGTTGGAAAGCTGGGCAACGTTCACGCCCGCGTGCGTCGTGTTCTCCTCGTCCTCGTAGATCGCGTCGAACGCGCTGACCGCGCCGGCGGGCGGTGCGGGATCGATGTTGCCCGCCCCCGCCGCGGCGGCACCGCCTCCCGCGACCGTGCCACTGAACTTCACCACGTCGGGAGCGCCGGTCGCGCGCCGCAGCCGACGGATTTTTGCCGCGTGTCTCGCCTCGACTGAGTGGATGCGCAGCGCGGCCTCCAGCACGGCGTCGTTGGACATCAGATTCGCCGCCTGCCCCTTGTACGCCCGGACGCCCGTGTCCTCGGCGCCCTGCGCGACCGCCAGTAGAAACGCAAGCTCGGTCGTCGCCCGTGCGAACGGCCCGTTACCGGCACCGCGCGCGCCCGTGAAGTCGAAGCTGTCGGCGTTCAAGTTCAGTCCGTTCGTTGCACCGTTCGCCAGCAGGAAAGCCACGTGGGCCGCCTCGTGCCTCTGGATCAACTGGAGCGCGGGAAGCGCGGACGCCGGAACTTGCCCGCGAACCGGGCCGAAGGCGGCGTTCTGAGTCGCCGATGAGCTCGTACCGAGCACGGCCTTGTAGAACTCGTTTTCGAAGATCTCGAGAATCAGGGCGAAGTTGAGCACGTCCGTGACGCTCGGCTGCGCCTGAGCGAAGGCGTCGCGGCTCAGCGCGGCCAGGGCGACAGGGACTGAAGCCATGGCGAGGCCGGCGGCCGCGACGGTGCTGACCGCCGCGCCCTTTCTGATCGCTTCCCGGCGCGTCACGAGCCGCTCAGCGACATCGGGCTCGATCGTCCCCAGGACTGTCTGGTCATTCTGCATCTGAAGTGTCTCCTTGGACGATTTGAGTTACGGCGTCGGGCTAGGCGGACCCTGATCGGCCGTCGCCGTCCCGGTTGGGCCGGTGCCGATCTCGAGCTCCGTGGACACGAACTGGGAGGCTCCCACGCGCGCGAGCACGGCGCTTGGCTCCAGCTTCACGTCCAGCCCCTGTGCATTCACCACGTCGTCGCCGGCGAAGCGGGTGCCCGCGGGTGTGCCGGGCAAACTCAAGCCCTCGCGCAGGTCGCGGATCGCCGCGGCATGACGTGCCTCGACCGAAACGATCTTACCAGCAACGAGCAGGTTGTCCGCGCTCGTCAGGTACTTTCCTGCGCCGTTGTACGCTGCGACGCCGAGGTCCTCGAACGTCTCCGACGTCTGGAGGATGCTCGCCGTGCTGGCGAGGGACGCGCTGACCGTGCCCTGATTCAGCTCGAGGTCGGGGATGCGGCTGTTGCCCAGTACCTGGCGGAAGAACTCCCGGTGGATGACCTCGTGATTCCTCAGGTCCGTGAACACTTCCTTCTGCTCCGCGCTCATCCCGTTGAACGCGGCCGAGGCCACGACGGCGATGTAGAACGCCGCCTCGAGCTGCTCGAGCGCGAAGGCGTAGTTCAGGATGCCGGTGTCATTGCTCAGGTTGAGCGACACCGGACCCGGGCCGGGGCCCGTCCCGTTGTCATCGTCGCCGCAGGCCGCGAAAACCGACGGCAGCATGACGATCGTTCCACCGATTCCGAGCAGCCTGAGGAACTCCCGGCGCGTATCGACACGCCAGAGTTGCTCGGGACGCTCGATTACAAGCGAGTCTTTGCGATAGGACATCTCTACTCTCCCCCAACGCTGAACCGGCACTGAACCCCGCGTGCTTCCCGGCCGGGTGAGAGGCGCACGCGCTCTTGTCGCCACGCACGACGGTGCGGGGCCAGAGAACTGGCGCCGTGGGCGGCTGGGAACTAGCGTGGCCCCGCGAGGAGAGCGACGACTTTGGCAACCCCCCGCCCGATCCGGCGCGAAGTCCGGTAACTTTGCATTATGCGCGCCAGTCTGCGTAGATAATGTGATGCAGAATGGCTAGTTGGCCAGTTCTGAGCGGATTGTAACTTGCAGAGGCCGCTAAGACGGTTCGGCCGCCGGTTGGCTTCCCCGGCCGCTTTGCCAACCCGAGCACATGTCGATGCTGGATGACAGTCGAGACCGGATTGCCGAAACTCTCCGCGGACGCATCCTGCGCGGCGTGCAGGTGGGAGCGCTGCGGCCGGGCGACCGTTTACCGAGCGCCCGCAAGCTCGCGCGCGAGTTCGGGGTCGACCAACGGCCGATCCTCGACGCATACCGTCGGCTGGCCTCCGAAAACCTCGTGGAGCTGCGCCCTCGCGGCGGCATCTATGTCACTGCGACGCCATCGGCGGGGGGGATGCCAGTGCCTGGGTCGTGGCTGGCTGGCGTGCTCACTGAAGCGCTCGCGCGCGAGATCCCCTCGCCGGAGCTGCATGAGCTTCTGCGACGGTGCACGGAGACGCTCCGGCTCCGGGCCGTCGTGATAGCGTCGACAATGGATCAGGTATACGGTCTACGTCGCGAGCTGCGCGATGATTTCGGACTCGAGGCTGACGGGCTGAGCGCGGAGGAGGTCCGGGCCGCCCCCACACCGCCGCTACCGCTCCGGCGGGCAGACCTGGTTGTCACGACCCCGACTCACGAGGAATGGGTGCGGCGACTCGCCGATGACCTTCGAAAACCTGTCACCGTCGTCAAGGTTCGCGAGGACCTGCGCGCGGGAGAGTGGGCGTTGCTGCTCCGCCGCCCCGTCTACGCCGTAGTGGCCACACCAGAGTTCGGCGACATACTCCGCGGATTCTTCGCTGACGTTCCCGGGGCCAAGCAGAACCTGCGCATCGTCGTTCTGGGGCGCGACGATCTCTCCACGATTCCGGATGACGCGCCGGCGTACGTCACCCAGCGGGCCCGCGACGTGCTCGGTGACCTACGAGTGCCCGGGCGAATCCTCGCCCCCGCACGCACGATCGCGACCGGGTCCGCGCACGAGATCTTCGCGTTCGTCGTTCGCGCGAACGTCGCGGCGCTGGGCCGTCTTGGTCGCTGAGCGACTGTTCTCGCCACATCAGGAGACACGCCGCCTCGCCCATGAGCGCCCATCCCGGTCCGCCATCGCTCGCGTACCGCCTCGGCCTCGCCGTGGTCCGCGGCGTCATCGCCTCCGAGGCGCCAGCGTGGCTCACCTACGACCCGCGGCTCGATGCGCTCGTCGCCCCTGGCCATCGGCTCGCCGAGCTCCGAGTGTGGGCCGCCGAGCACGGTGTGCCCGAGCGCGGCAGCCAGCCTGACGAGCTCGACGCGCCGCTGCTCGATCCGCGTACACCGCGCCCGTATCAACGAGAGGCGGTGGACCGGTGGCGCGCCGCTGGTGGTCGGGGCACGGTCGTCCTCCCGACCGGCGCGGGGAAGACCCTCGTCGCTCTCCTCGCGATCGAGGAGCTGCGGGCGGGCGCGTGCGTCGTCGCGCCCACGCGGGCGCTCGTCGCCCAGTGGTTCACGCAGCTCGCAGACGCCTTCGGCGCCGAGCCCGTTGGCGTGTGGTACGGCGACGAAAAGGATGTGCGCCCGCTCACGGTGACCACCTACCATTCGGCCTTCCCGCTCCTAGAGCGCTGGGGGCATCGCTTCGGGCTCCTCGTACTCGACGAGGCCCATCATCTGGCGGACACGAGCGAGGGCGAGGCACGTGCGTGGCACGACCATCTGCGCATCGCCCCGTCGCCGCATCGGTTGGGGCTCACCGCCACGTATCCCGATACTCGCGATGCTGAGTTGCGCCGGCTCGTCGGCCCAATCGTGTACCGCCGCACGATCGGCGAGATGACCGATGCCGAGCTGGCCCGCTTCGCGCTCGAGCGGCGTTACGTGCGCCTTTCGCCGCAGGAAGAAACCCGCTACGCCGCGCTCACTGAGACGTACGAGCGGCACGTATCCTCCGCCGGTTACCGCGATCGGGGCGCGACGCCGGCGGATGCGTGGCGTCTGTTCGCCGCCCGCGCGCGTCGCT
>JALZIF010000001.1 GCA_030860435.1 Gemmatimonadota bacterium
CGCTGGCGCGCGATAAACACCTCGGTGCGATTCAATAGCGCCAGCCCGCGCAGGTGGACGTCGCCTACTCCCTCCGCGCAGACCAAGCTCTCGCGGAAGTACTGCTCCGCGTCGTCCCAGAGGCTCCGATCGGCGCTGATCAGCCCGAGGTTGTTGCAGACAATGGCGCAGTTGCGCTCGTCGCCCCCGGCACGAAACGCGTCGAGGGAGCGGCGGTAGTGGCCGAGCGCGGCCACGAGGTCACCTTGTATGTTCGCCAGAACGCCGAGATTCTGCTCGATCCGCGCGCGCAGACCCGCGTCACTCCCGCCGAGCGCGAGCGCGCGATGAAACGTCTCGCGCGCGGCGTCGCACGCACCCGCCTCCATGTCGAAGATCGCGAGGGCATTCAGCGCCTGCGCCGCGAGCACGTCGTCACCGACCGCAGCCGCCGCGTCGTGGCTCGAGGCACAAAGCTCCCGCGCCGTCGCGTCGTCGTGGAGTCGATGCCGGACCACGCCGAGCCGTCGCAGCGCCTCGGCGCGGGCAGCGTGCTCACCGCTCTCCAAGGCGGCCTCGATCGCCACTTGGTAGATCGCGGCGGCCTCCGTCAGTCCCCCAGCGCTTTCGCGCTCGCGCGCCTCGCGTAGGGCGGACCCTGGGTGCACGCCGGCGATCCCGGACGGGTTGATTCCGGCTAGGTCCACCCCCCGTGCTCCGGCGGGGCCGAACGGCTTCGCCGTCGCCGACATCGCTCCGCTAGCTCGATACGCGACCGCGTAGCCGTCGCTCAGTAGGCGACCGCGTAGCGCGAGAAGTGTTCGAGCAGCGCCTCGACGACCTTGCTGGCCGGCCGGTCGGTCGCGACCGGGAGTTCGAGCACCTGCTCATCATCGGTGATGTAGGCAACGCGCTGCGCCTGGCGATCGTCGTCGTCGTCGTCGTCGTCATCATCGTCGTGGTCGCGCGTCCGCGCCCACCCCGGTGGTTCGCAGTGCTCGTAGTCCAGCGTGAGGATAGGGGGGACGTCGAACCGGAGTCCGTGCGGCGAAAGGCGGACGGATGTGACGAGATCGACCTCGACCTCGGCCGTGATCACCACCGAGTCCTCGAGCGCGCCCGGCGGGATCTGCAGACGGTGCGACCCCATCGCGAGCGTGGCTCCCTCCGGACCGACGATCTGGACGACGGCCGCGTAGTGCTCCGGCTCGCACCACGTCACGGCCGGGTTGCGGTTCCGTTGCCCCGTCGCCCACTCGACGATGAGCGAGTCGTAGACTACCTCGCTCTCTACCGCCCGCTCCTCGACGCGATCCTGCTCGGACTGCTCCAAGTCCGTAAGCGAAGGCGGCTCAGGCTGCAGCGGTGAAGTCGGCCGGTCGGCCGAACACGCGCTCGCGACCAGCACGCCCGCAAGGATGGAGACGAATCGTGTTGCGTTCATCGGAATCTCCCGTGGGCTCGCTCGAGGAGCGCGGGCAAGGTGGGCCGACTAATCGCGTCGGGGGCCGTGCAGAGTCGAGAGAATGACGACCGGTCGGGGCGAAGGAAACAGACGTGACCACCGACGGCCGACTGGCGAGCTCAACTTCATGCACGGTCCGCTCGCGCACCGCGTCCGAGGGCACCAACCTAGTGTGACCAGAACGTCGGTCCCCCGGACGGGCGCAACAAAACGCTACAATCTGAAAAGAGACTTGACGCCAACGACCGCCCCTCGCCTCCCGCTTCCCGCTTGGTGAAGGCCCGTTACAACCGCTCGACCACCCCCCTCCGCGGTTCCCGCCACGGCCAGAACGGCTTTTCCGAGTAGGGCTCCCCGAAGGCGGCCCGGAGAGCAGCGTCGGGGTTTGCGGTCCTGACGACGGCGTCTATGCGGGACGCAAGGAGGAGAGGGCGCGAGAAGTCCCGGTAGCGACGATAGCTCTTGCAGAAGCAGATAGGCCCGCTGCGCATCACGTTTCCGAGCCAGAAGTCGGGGAGGAGCCAGCTGAGCATGTAGTAGTCGCCCAACCGCAAAAAGCGCGGTAGATCTTCTTCCACCACTCCGCGCGGCATCGAGCCATGCTTGCCCCACTGCACGTCGACCAGCACCTGTCCGCGGCTGCTCCACTCCGCGCGAAGGACCTTGCCGTGCCAGTAGGTCCAAATCTCCGTTGGGGCATGGGTGGAGTCGTACGCGACCCAGACAACCTCCTGATCGGTGGGAATCGTGAACGGGATCCACGCTGCGTGGGCGTCGTCGCGCCAGAGCAGGTTGTACGCGATGACCCGGCGGGCAGGGTGAACGACGGCGACGACGCGAAGGAGCGGGAACGTTTCGTCGCGGTTCAGGTATAAGACGGGCGCCAGTTGGCGTGCCAAAACGGCGTTGCTATCGTTCGGGGCGAGGCTCCCAGGGATGGTTAATGGCGCCTGCGGGATGCGGGCGCGGGGGCCGCAGGCGGTAACCGCGATGGCAAGGGCGAGGGCCGAAAGCAACGTTTTGGCCCGAATGAGCGTTCGAATGGGTGAGGACGTTCCGATCCTGGCCCATTCCCGGGATCTTTTACGCCGTGCCACGGCGTCCCACGTCGTCCGGACCCGCGTCGGCCGCACCAAAGGAGGACCTATGCGAAAGCCTCGTCCGGCCACTTACAACCCCGCGCAAGCGTTGCAACTCATCTCGAGCGACAGGAACGGCATGCCGTTGAGCTGCCCAACGTGCGCCGGGGAGATCGCGCGCGACCCGGACATTGCGCCCCCTCCCCCTCGCTCGCACGTCACCCTGCGGTGCGTGAAGTGCGGTCGGCTGGCGCGCTACATTGCCGGCGCCGCGTGACTCATGGGGCCACGCTCCGTGCCCCGGGCGCACGGCCGTAAGCATCCCGAGGTCGTGGCGGATCGGTGGGGCGAGAGACCTTCTCTCGCCCCTTGGCGCTTCTGTGGGTACCGTCGGCGCGGCTCTCGCGAGGCCCGGTCTTGTCATCCCCGTTTTGCTCATGTTTTATTCAAGGCTGGGTAAGCCGATCACGCGGTAACAGGCGGGCGGGCTGGACCGCGTTCGCCAGCCGGCGGGGTCTGGGTCAGGCACTCCTAGTGAGTACTCCCGCAGTCCGGGGGGAGGAACGCGCATCATGGCTCGCATCAATGGCACGGTGAAGTGGTTCAACGACGCGAAGGGTTACGGCTTTCTTTCGCGCGAAGGCGGTCCTGACGTTTTCGTTCACTACAGCGCGATCCGGGGCGGCGGCTTCAAGTCGTTGCAGGAAGGGGATCAGGTGGAGTTCGAGATCGTCGAGGGCCAGAAAGGGCTCCAGGCAGCGGACGTCGTAAAGATCTGATCCCGCCGCCACGACCCGCGCAAAGCGCCCCGGTGAGGAGCCGGGGCGCTTTCGCTTCCTAGGGCGCGCGGCTGTATTATTGCCGGCACCCCTGTATCCCTCCTTACGGCAGGCGCGGCACCGGCGCCATGACCGCCAACCTCCTTCTGGTGCTCCGTCACGACCACTATGCGCCTCTACACGCGGAACCTGCCCGGCGGCGGGACGGTGGTGATCGAAGAGGATCCCGCGCCCGAGCTGCCGCCGCATCGGGCCCGCGTGATCGTCGAACGGCGCGCCGACCCCCGCCGCCGCGCGGGGCACGTTCCGCCTATCATCGCCGAGGCCGCGGGCGACACCCGCGAAGACGTCTTCAGCCGCCTCTACCGAATCGCGAGCGACAACGTCGAGATCGCGAGGGCGTTAAGGGGGATTGGCGACGACGCGTGATCGCGGACAACGAAACGAACCGTCATCAATCACCCCACTACGTCTTCAGCACATCAAACCGCGCGCTCCGCTTTCCACCGTGCCGGCGGGCCGGCGCAAAACGGTAAAGCCGCGCCGGACGACCGCGACCCGCCGATCGCCACTCGTCGAGGGGGCGGACGAGGCGTGCGCCCTGGAGCGCGCGGCGGAAACTCGCTTTGTGCAACGCGCGACCGAGGAGAAGCTCGTAGACTTCCTGGAGCTGGCTCAGGGTGAAGGCCCGCGGGAGAAGGTGAAAGGCAACGGGCGCGATCTCGATTCGGTCGCGCAGCATTACGAGCGCGTCGTTCACCATCGCCCGCTGGCGCGTTGCGAGCGGCGGCAGCCGCTCCACCGGGCGCCATTCTCCGCCTTTCGCCGCGATCCCCCCCCCACCCCGCCCCTCTGCGCCCCCCCCCTCGCCCCGGTTCGCGGACACGAGCCCCGCGTATGCAAGAGACACGTCCGAGGCACCCGGGTGCCGCTGTCCGCCGTAGGCGCGCACTTGCTCGATCCAGGCGGGGGCGGCGCCCAGCGCGTCGTGCGCGACCGACTCCGCTGTGGGATTGAGCTTCTCTGCGTTGTCGAGGAAGCGCCACGGAAGCTCAGCTCGCGAGCGCGCGTCTGTATCTTCCGCCGTCACGAGGAGTACGCGCATCCGCCCTCGGTCGAACGCGAAAATAACGAGGTCCACCGACACCGTCAGACGAGTGGTGGATCGCCGGGCGCGTTGCGTCCCGGCGCCGGCCGCCGCCCTGCCAGCGGAGCGGGCGCGGGGATGACGTTGATTGTTCACTCTGAGCTACGAAACTCTTTTTGTCTGGTTACTCGGCGCGACGGCAGCGAGCGCAGCCGGGACTGTTGCATGATGCGCGCCGCAGATCAGTGCCCCCCCGAACCGCCTCCCGGGGGCGGCGGAGCGGCTCGGTCAGCGCCCAGCGGCTGCGCGAAGAACCGAGCGCTGCAGCCCCGCCCCGGCTGGCGCGTGTCCCGAAATCGTGATCGGTAGAGTGCCGCTGATCGGCGCGGCACCGGAAAGCGCCCGGGCCGCCGCCTGCTGCGAAATAGGAAAGCTTCCCCACGCCACGATGTACGCGGGCACGGCGGGGATCTGCTGGAGTAGGTACGGGTTTCCCATCGCGACGACGATCGGACGGCGCCCGCGCCGCGTCAGCGCGGCCACGAAGTCCGCGAAGGCACGCGGCGCGGCAACGCTCGTCGCATTCCACGAATGCGAAACGTACGAACCGATCACTGTGACGTCGGCCGAGTCGGCGGCGGCGAGTAAACGGCCGAAGCTGGCGTCCGCGTCGTCGGCGTTCACCCACGTGCTACGGAGCGCGGGGAAGGTGGTGCGCAGCTCCGCGTCGAACGCCTGCCCCGCGGTGAGGTCGGCCCGGCGCGCGTAGGTGATCGAGAGAACGCGCGTTCGCCGGTCGCGCCGCGCGATCGGGACCATGGAAAGGGAATCCTTGACGAGGGTGATCGATCGTTGGGCGGCCGCCCGCGCGATCGCGACGTGCGATGAATCGCCCACCACCGCGCGCGCGCTGTCCGGATTCACCAGGCGCGCTCTGTCGAGACCGAGTCGCCGCTTCGCCTCGAGAATGCGGCGCACCGACGAGTTTATGCGCGCTTCGTCGTAGCGCCCGCCTGTCACTCCGGCCACGACGGCATCGACGGTCTGCCTGACATCGAGCGGTTGGATCAGCACGTCCGCCCCAGCCTCGACGGCCCGAATCGCCGCCTCCCGCGCGCCGTACTTGTCGAGGACGCCGCGCATGTCCATCGCGTCGGAGATGATGAGTCCCTCGAACTTCATGTCGTTGCGCAGAAGTCCCGTGAGGACATCCTCGCTGAGCGTCCCCGGGTCGCCTGAGGGATCGAGCGCCGGCATCGCGCCGTGAAACGACATGATCGCGCCAACACCGGCGTCCACGGCTCGGCGGAAGGGGACGAGCTCCACCGAGTCGAGGCGCGCGCGCGAGACGTTGACGACGGGAAGCGCGAGATGCGAGTTGACGCCGGTGTCGCCGTGCCCGGGGAAGTGCTTTCCGGTGCCGAGCATCCCGTGCTCCTGGAGGCCCCGGATGAACGAGGCGCCGAGTCTCGCGACGAGTCCCGGGTCCTCGCCGTAGGACCGGGTGTTGATGACAGGATTAGCGGGGTTGTTGTTGACGTCGAGGATAGGCGCGTAGGCGACATGAATCCCGATCGCACGCCCCTCGCTGGCCGTGATGCGCCCCTGTTCGTAGGCGAGGGCGCTGTCGCCCGTCGCGCCGATCGCCATCTGCGGCGGGAACACCACGGCCCCGCCGAGGTCGTAGCCACCCGGAAAGAAGTAGCCGCCGCGGGCGCGGTATCCGGCGCCAAACTCGACGTCCGCGCCGACAAGCAGGGGAACGTCGCTCATTCGCTGCAGCGCGTTGAGCTTCAGCGCAATCTCGAGCGGCGAGCCGACGGAGATCGTCAGACCACCGATCTTATCCCGGGTGATGTACTCCCGCAGCTGGCGCCACTGCTCCGCGTCGCTGGAAACGTAGTCACCCCACACACTCGGCCACACCATCTGCCCCGCCTTCTCTCGCAGAGTCATAGCGGCGAGCGTAGCGTCCACCCAGTCGGCGGGCACCGTGACGGCCGCGGCGGGGCCGGCCTGCGACACGGGCACACAGGCGGCGAGCGCAAGACCCAAAGCGCGGATCGGCGTGAAGCGCATTGGACGATCGAGGCGAGACGTTAGGTTGGCTGCTACCAGTTGATCGTCCCTTGCTGGCTCGTATCCACCTGCTCTTCCTTTCCCGCCTTGAAGAGAAATGCCTCCATGTTCCGGGTGAGGAACGAGCGGGCCTGCGGGTCCATTAGATTGAGGCCGTAGTGGTTGATCAGCATCATCTGCTGTCGCGTCCATTCGCCCCAGCACACCGCGCAGATCTCTGTCTGAACGCGCGCGCCAACGGCCCCGGGAAAGGGAGCGGCGTCGAAGCCTTCACGGGTTTGGTTGCACCTCGTGCACGCTACGTTTGGCATTCTCGTCTCCTTTGAGCCTCTTACCCCGCGAGCCATCCCTCGTTGCATGCCGCAACGAGTTCGGCGCTCGGGGCCCGGAGCTAGGGAACACCGCAAGGTCAGGCCCCCGTCGACGGGAACGGCTGATGGGGAGCGACGAGGAGGCGGTGCGCACGACGACCAATATCAGTCCGCAAGCCCGATCCCGGACTCGTTGCAAGCAAATGGTCGCGGTATAGCGGCCGCCGGCAAGGGGCCGCGCCGTCGAGTCAACCTCGCGCGTACTTGACCTGCGCCAGGCCGAAGAACTGAAGCAGCCTGATGTACACCCACCCAATGTCGAATTCGTACCACTTCGCTTTGAACTTCGCGGAATGAGGGTCGGCGTGATGATTGTTGTGGAGCTCCTCGCCACCGAGCCAGATCGCGATCGGGAGAATGTTGCGGCTCTCGTCCTTTACGTTGAAGTTGCGGTAGCCGAGGGCGTGACCGATGCCGTTGAGCACGCCCGCCGCCCAGAGGGGAATCCAGAGCATCTGCGCTCCCCATACGAGCGGGCCGACGAAGAAGCCGAACAGGTAGATGTCGAGCACGGCCATGATGACGATGCCGAGCCAGTTGAGGCGGCTCAGGATGTAGCGCTCGAGCCAGTCGTTCGGCGTTCCCTTCCCGTACTTCTCCAGGATCCCTGGTTGGCGAACCGCCTTTCGATAGTAGAAAGCGCCCTTGATAAGTATGTTGCGTAGCCCCTCGAGCAGCGGGGAGTGCGGGTCGCCATCGCGATCGGCGAATGCGTGGTGCTTCCGGTGGCACGCCACCCACTCTTTAGTCACGATCGCCGTCGAGAGCCAGAGCCAGAGTCGCATCGGGATCTCGACAATCCTGCTGAACGTGACACCACGGTGCGTCTGCGCGCGATGAAGAAAGAGGGTGACGCACACGTTCGTGACGTGACCGGCGATTAGCAAGAACAGAAGCGGCGTCCACCAATGCGACGCCCAGATCGCGAATCCTGGCATTCTTTACCTAGTAGTCCGAGGTCGAACGGGTGATGGCGGCACGCCAGCATGCGACGCGCCTGACACAGAAGCGACGGCCCGGCGCTCGCGAACCGGACGAGGCCAGGCCGACAGCGCAAAAGCTAAGCAGATGGCGTACCGGAAGCTACGGTGAAGGTCAGGAAGCTCATGGGGCCCTCTGATCCGACGCGGTCATCGGTATCATCGTCACTCCAAAGAACTCAGAGATGAATCGTCTCGCCGTTGCCCTGCTCCTCGCCGCCTTGGGTTGCGGTGTTCGCGCCGTCGATCCGGACTCCGCCGAGCGCGCGGGCTCTTCTTACGACGTGGTCATCACCGGAGGAACGGTTGTCGACGGCACCGGCTCCCCAGGGTTCCGTGCCGATGTAGCCGTGCGTGGTGACCGGATCGCCGCAGTGTTGCGCGAGCCCTCCCCCCTCCCGCTCCGCGCCGCGGCACGCATGATCGACGCGACCGGAATGGTCGTCGCACCCGGCTTCGTCGACCTCCACGCGCACCTCGACCCGCTGCTCCGACTCCCGGGCGCGGAGAGTCACGTGAGGCAGGGCGTGACGACGGCGCTTGGCGGGCCGGACGGTACGAGCCCATGGCCGCTCGCGCCATACCTGGACTCCGCCGCCGCCGCGGGGCTCGGGATGAACGTCGCCTTTCTCGCGGGACACAACACCATCCGCCGCGAGGTGATTGGAAGCGCGAATCGCGACCCCACACCGGACGAGCTCGAGCGGATGCGCACCATGGTAGCGCAGGCAATGGGCGACGGCGCCTGGGGACTCTCCACAGGGCTCAAGTATCTGCCGGGCACTTTCGCGAAAACCGACGAGGTCGTCGCGCTCGCGCGGGTCGCCGCCGATTCCGGGGGGATCTACACCTCCCACCTTCGTGAGGAGGGGCTCGGCCTCGTCGGCGGAGTCGCGGAAGCGATCGAGATCGGTCGGAGGGCGCATATCCCGGTTGTTCTCACGCACCATAAGGCGGTGGGCCAGCCGATGTGGGGAAAGAGCGCCGTCACGCTCTCCATGGTCGATTCGGCGCGCGCGCGCGGTATCGACGTGATGATCGACCAGTACCCGTATACCGCGACGTACACCGGGATCGGGATCCTTGTCCCCGAGTGGGCTATGGCCGACGGCGACAGCGCCTTCGAGCGCCGGCTTCGCGACAGCGCGCTGCGCGACAGCATCGTGCGCGGCATCGTGTTCAACCTCCTCAACGACCGGGGCGGCGGCGACCTCAGACGCGTTCAGCTCGCGAGGGTCGAATGGATGCACGAACTGGAGGGTAAGACGCTCGCCGACTGGGCGCTGATGCGCGGGCTGGCGCCAACGCCGGAGACGGGCGCCGAGCTGGTGCTCGAGGCGCTGCGGCGCGGCGGGGCATCGGCTATCTACCACGTGCTGGCGGAAGGAGACGTGGACCGAATAATGGTCCATCCGCAGACGATGATCGCGTCCGACGGCCGCCTCGCGACACTCGGTGAGGGACACCCGCACCCACGTTGGTACGGCACCTTTCCACGAGTGCTCGGCCATTATGTGCGCGACAGGCGGCTGCTTACCCTCGAGGCCGCGATCCGCAAGATGACCGCACTCCCCGCCGGCCGGATTGGCGTCGCGGAGCGCGGGCGCGTTGCGGCGGGGATGTTCGCCGACCTCGTCGTCTTCGACCCCGCAGCCGTCGCCGACCGCGCAACGTTCGAGCGACCGCACCAGTATCCGGCCGGCATCGAGTACGTGCTCGTGAACGGTGCGATCGCGGTGGATGGCGCGCGCTTCACCGAGGCGCGCGGAGGGCGGGTGTTGCGCAGGAGCGGATCGCGCGAGTGAAGTCGCGAGCGCGCAGTGGCTCGGCTATGCCAGCGCCTCTCCAGCCTCCGCGATCTCGACCTCCCCCACCTCCCCGCTCGTGTAATCGACCCACACCAGTCGGTGCGCGTTCGTGTCCGCCACGTACGCATACCGCGAGCTAGACGCCACGCCACCCGGCTCATGCAGCCCGCGCACCCAGGTCGTGACGTGGCGGGTCGCGGGATCCAACCACTTGAGCGCGTCGTTGTACGTGTCTGCTATGAGAAGCCGCCCATCTGGATGGCGCGCGATCCCCTGCGGGTGCTGCATCAGGGCTTCGTCCCCCATGCCGTCGCGGTCGCCGAAGTCGAACAGGCCTGTACCGACCACCGTCCCGACGATGCCCGACGGGTGGCGCTCAGCCCATCGGACGGCGCTCGACTCCGCATCGACGAACCAGAGCCGGTCCCGGTCGGCGACGATCCCCATCGGCTGGGCGAGCGCGGCGTCGGTGTGCGGGCCGTCCATGAGGTCCTCGCGCTTGCTCCCGCTGTGCACGCTTCCGACGCGAGCGGCGAGGTCCAGCGCCCAGAGCTGGTGGATCCCCGCCATCGCCACGTAAAGTGTTCCGTCGGCGAGTGCCACGTCCCAAGGCGATGAGAGGGCGCCTGCACGGAGGTCCTCCGGGGTCCGGAGCTGCCCGCCCGTCCCGGCGACCGTCGCGACGACCCCGGTCTGGAGGTCCGCCGCCCGGATCGCGTGATTGCCGCGATCGGCGACGAACAGGCGATCGCCGTCGAGCGCCATGCCTTGAGGGTCGTGGAAGCGTGGGCTGTCTCCGTCGGCGAGGCCAGACTCCGGCCCGCCGATCACGCGCCCGATGCGGACGCCTCGTCCATCTCTCGTCAGGCGCCCGATGAGGATGCGGTTATGCCCGCTGTCGGCGATGGCGATGCGATCGCCGTCCACTACGACCTTCCCCGGGTAGCGAAGCACCCCCGGCACGATGGCGGGCGTGTCGAGCTCGACGTGTAGCTCCCCGCGTACGAGGTGCCCCGCGCTGTCGTAGGGGCCGATCATCCGCTCGATCAGCGGCGTGAGAGCCGCGGCGGTGAACTCGCCGGCGTGTGCGCCCAGGGCGTGCCCGGTGGGATCAACGATGACGAGCGTGGGCCACGCACGCACGGCATGGCTCCGCCATACCCGGAACTGCCGGTCGTTGACGATCGGATGCGTGTTCCGCAAGCGGACGGCGGCTTCGCGGATCCGCGGCGTCTCGCGCTCCGCGTGGTACTTGCCACTGTGGACGCCGACGATGGCGATCTCCTGCGGGAACCGGCGCTCGAGCTCCCGCAACTGCGGGAGGACGTGGATGCAGTTGATTCAGCCGTAGGTCCAGAAGTCGAGCAGCACGATCTTTCCTCTGAGATCCGCGAGTGTGAGCGCACGACCACCGGTATTGATCCACTCGAGGTCCGTAGGGAACTCGGGGGCGCGCACGGCAGGGTCGAAGGCGGGGTCGGGCATGGATCCTCTGATCGACACTGGGGAGTGCTCGGCGAGGTGAGCCGTGCTGACCGAGCTGGGCGCGTCGACGGCGCCGCGGGTTGGTGCGACGGTTGCAAGATGGGCGCCCGACGTGCGACCCCTATGTCCGATCTCTTCGAATCAGCCGAAGTGCCCCCACACCACCTCCGGCACGGCTTCCGGAATCCCTGGCTGAACTCCGCGCCGGCGGGGCCGCTCGCCATCGCGCGGTGGATGCTCGGGCGGATCGCGCTCCGTCTGACACGCGGGCGCGATCGCGCGACGTTTTCGCGCGCCGCCTCCGCCTTCGCCTATCCGCGCGCTCACCCGGACCGCCTAACGGTGACGTGGATCGGGCACTCGACCGTACTGGTGCAGGCGGGCGGGCGCAACATCCTCACTGATCCGGTTTGGAGCCGGCGCGCTTCGCCGCTGCAGTGGATCGGACCAGCGCGGTGGGTGGAGCCCGGGATCGCCCTCGACGCGCTTCCGCCGATCGATCTCGTGTTGATCTCGCACAATCACTACGACCACCTCGACGCCGCCACCGTGCGCGCGCTCGCGGCACGCCATCCGGATGCGAGGTGGGCAGCGCCACTCGGACTCGCGAAATGGTTGCGGGCACGTGGCGCTCGCGACGTGGTCGAGCTCGACTGGTGGGCTGAGGCGCGGCTCGGGGGGGGGGAGGCGACGGTGGTGGCGGTGCCGGCACAACACTTCAGCGCGCGCGGGGTCCACGATCGGCAGCGGACGCTGTGGTGCGGCTGGGCCGTGGAGGCGGGGCAGCACCGCGTTCTCTTCTGCGGCGATAGCGGTCATCACCCGGAGTGGCGCGAGATCGGCGAGCGCCGCGGGCCGTTCGACGTGGCGCTAGTGCCCGTCGGCGCGTATGAGCCGCGCTGGTTCATGCGCGCGGTTCACATGAACCCTGAGGAGGCGGTCGCCGCATACCAGGAGCTGAGCGCCGCGGGTCATCGCTCCATTGCGACCGGCATCATTTCGCCGCCTAGGGCCCCCCCCGTATCCGAAGATGTAGCCGCCCGTCACCGAACCGTCATGGTCCCGATCCACTGGGGAACGTTCAAGCTCACTGACGAGCCGATGGCCGAGCCTCCGGCGCGAACGCGCGCAGAATGGCGGCGAGCGGGCCTGCCGGACGAGGACCTCTGGCTTCTCGCGCACGGCGAAACGCGTGGCCTCTGACCGACGCGTCGGGTCCGCACGATGCGGTGCTAGATCGCATTGCTCTCGATGCACGTTCTCGGAATCAGGGAGGGTGAAAGGACGAGGAATCCGCAGAGGATCGCGAAAGCGACAGACGGTACAGACGAGTAAGGATTGATTCGTGAGTCTTGCCTTTCTTCGTCTGTGCGCGAATCTTGCCATTGCTTGGGCGCGCAATGTGCCGTGGTTCGAAGCACCAACCCTGTTCACAGGAGAAGGGAAATGGCGACA
>JALZIF010000015.1 GCA_030860435.1 Gemmatimonadota bacterium
GCCACCGGGGCCTTGGTGGGGCGGATCGTGGCGACCGCGATGAAAGTGGCGGTTGGCGTGGCGCTCCTGGCCTGGGTCGTGCTGGCAGTCTGGTTCAACGCGGGAGGCTAGCGTAGCGCGGCGCAGCTCGAGCGTGGCTGAGGGCGGGCACGGGTGTTAGCTTGTGGCTCCCACCCCCCCCCACGAGGAGTGAGCGCGCCGATGCGGGACGACCCCGACGTGACGCTGGACATGACGACCCCGCAGGCGACGCGAGGGCCGGACACGGAGGAGCGAGTGGGCAGTCCGAGTGTAGCGCCCGGTGAGTTGCGCCCGGCGAGCGACGGTGGGAAGTACGTCTACTGCATCATCCAGCTCGACAAGCCGCGAGACTTTGGGGGCATCGGGATCGGGGAAGGGGCGAACCGCGTCTATACCGTCCACCACCGGGACCTGGTCGCGGTGGTGAGCGACACCCCTCTCGTCATCTACGACCCGACGCGCGAGAACGTGCTCGCCCACGAGTTCGTGAACGAGACAGTGATGCGGGAGTTCACTGTCATCCCGATGTCGTTTGGGACGGTATTCCGCTCCGAGGAGGATGTGTGCGAGCTCCTGCGCTCGACTTACCAGGCGTTCATAGATGTGCTGCAGCGGATGCGAGGAAAGATCGAGTTCGGGCTCAAGGTTCTTTGGGACCGAGACAAGGTCATCGCCGACACGGAGCGGACCAACGACGAGATCCGGCGCCTTAAGGACGAGATCACCCGCAACGCCCAGAGCTCCACGTATTTCGCGCGCATGCAGCTCGGTCGCCTGATCGAAGCCGCGCTGGAGGACAGGGGAAACCGCTTCGTCGCCGACATTCACGAGTCGCTGAAGCAGGTGGCAGTCGCAAGCCGCAGCAACAAGCCCATCGGCGACCGGATGATCCTGAACGCCGCCTTCCTCGTTGACCGCGAGCGCGAACGCGACTTTGACGAGAAGGTGCGCGACGTATCGCGGCGATACGAGGAGCTTTTAACGTTCAAGTACACCGGTCCGTGGCCGCCGTACAACTTCGTGAATATCAAGCTGAAGCTGGAGCGCGCGGAATGAGCGCGCGATCGTTGGTCGGCGGTAGTTCGATATCTGGGTCTCGGCTGGCGACCGACGACCGATAGGCGACTCGGCTCCGCTCGGGCACCAACTTCCACTCATGGGCATCCTTTCTACAGTCCTGCTCTTCCCCGTGACCGGTCCGGTGGCGGGCATCCGCTGGTCCCTCGACCAGGTGATGACGGTCGTCAGGCAGGAGTTGACGGACGACACGACGGTGAAACAGGAGCTGATGGAGCTGCAGATGCTCGTCGAGCTCGGCGACATCGACGACGAAGAGTACGGCCGGCGCGAGGCGCAGCTAATGCAGCGGCTGCGCGACGTACGGCGGTGGCGCGAGGAGTTTGGGATGTCGACGCCGGGCGGCCCGGTGCGAGTGGCGCGGGGCGCGGACGCGGGCGAGTGAGCGCGGACCGGCTCCTCGATACCCTTCCTCCCTGGATCCTGGTCGGCGGCAAAGGTGGTGTCGGCAAGACGACCTGCGCCGTAGCCCTCGCCGCCAGCAGCGCCGCCCGCGGCGAGCGCACGCTACTGCTGTCTACCGACCCCGCTGGCACTCTCGGTGATGCGCTGGGCGAACCGCTGACGGACGTGCCGAGGCCGGTGAGCGCGCAACCGGGGTTGTTCGCTATGCAGCTCGATGCAGGCCGTGCGCGCGATGCGTTCCTCGCCCGCTGGCGCGACGTGCTCGTCACGATCATCGACCGGGGCACGTATCTCGATCGCGGGGAGGTCGCGGGGCTCGTTGACGCCGCGCTTCCGGGAGCCGACGAAACGATGGCATTCCTTCGGCTCGTCGCGCTGGAGCGCGAGCCCGGCTGGGCGAGGGTCGTGATCGACACGGCCCCGACCGGGCACACGCTGCGGCTGCTCGAACTGCCGCGGACGATAGGTGCGGTCCTCGCGCTGCTCGACGCGATGCAGGAGAAGCACCGCTTCATGGTTCGCGCCCTGACGCACAGGTACCGTATCGACGACGCGGACCGTTTCCTGACCGAGTTGACACGCGACGTGAGCGCGCTGGGGGAAACGCTGCGCGATGGCAGCCGGACGGCGATGGTGCTTGTGACCCGTCCCGAGCCGGTGGTCGCAGCCGAGACGACGCGTTACGCTGAGACGCTCACGCGCGAAGGAATTCGGGTCGGCGCGCTGGTCGTGAACGCGGCGACACCCGCGAGAACGGATTCCGTACCGGTGGGCGGCGATGTGGGGGGGATTGCCCCCGGCGTCCCGCGGTACGCCGTGCCGCTGTTGCCGGAGCCGCCGATGGGGCTCGCCGCGATGGAGGCGTGGGGCGCGGCAATGCGGGAATTCGCGGCTACGGTGGGAGAGCCAGGCGCCGTGGCGGAGAATAGCGTCCCGTCGAGTGCGGGGGCAACGAAAGGATTCGCATCGACACCCCCGGTTGGAGGAGATAATTCCGGCCCGTCAATAGTTCCGAATCGAACGGTCGCGGCGCGTGACGAATCACCGCTCGCCGCCCTCGTCGCACCCGCGCTCACAATCGTCGCCGGGAAAGGGGGCGTCGGGAAGACTACGGTGGCGTGCGCGCTGGCCCTCGCGGCCGCCGGGCGAACCCCGCCGATCCTCCTCGTCTCCACCGACCCCGCCCCATCCGTCGCCGACGCGCTCGCGCAGCCGGTCGGTGACGAGCCCAGCGAGGTTTCCGGCGCGCGCGGGCTTCTTGCGCGCCAGATCGACGCCACGGCCGCATTCGGTCGCTTTCGCGAGTCGTACGGGGCGCGAGTGGATGCGCTCTTCGACAACCTTACGGGTGGGGCCCTCGATGCCGCTGCCGACCGGCGGATCATGCGCGACCTCCTCGACCTCGCGCCACCCGGCATCGATGAGCTCTACGCCCTCGCCTCGCTCGGCCAGGCGCTCGCCGAGGGAGAGTATCGCGGAATCATCGTGGATCCCGCCCCGACCGGGCACTTCCTGCGCCTACTCGAGATGCCCGACCTCGCGCTCGAGTGGAGCCACCGTATTCTTCGCCTCATGCTCCGGTACAAGGAAGCGGTCGGCCTTGGCGACGCCGCCGAAGATTTGCTCGCGTTCGCGAGGCGCGCGCGCGCGTTGGGGGAAGTGCTGCGCGACCCGGCGCGCGGCGGCGTAGTGGTCGTCGCGCTCGACGAACCACTGGTACGAGTGGAGACGGGGCGCCTGATCGCGGCCGTGCGGTCGCGCGGAGTGGCGGTGGTTGGCGTGCTCTGGAACCGAGTTACGGACGACGCGCGGCTCTCCGCCCGATGGCCGGCCCCCCTTTCCGCTTCGCCCGCTGTGGCGCAGTTTGTGGCCGCCGCCGCGGTACCACCGCCGCAGGGCGTGGCGGCGATTCGCCATTGGTCCGCTGCCTTTACGCCCGCCGACCGCGCTCTCGCATGACAGACCAGGTCGTCTACCTATACGGAATCGTCGGCGCCGACATGAGCCTGGAGGGCGCGCCCCTAGGGGTGGAGAGCACGGCAGTGGAGCTCGAGCGCGAGGGCGGGCTCGGCGCCCTCATCTCGTGGCTGCCGGCGGTCGAGTACGACCGAGCGCGCATTGAGCCGCTGGTCGGCGATGTCGCGTGGGTCGGCGGTCGCGCGGTCGCGCACGACGGCGTGGTGACGTGGGCGAGCGAGCGCGGCGGCGTGATTCCGGTGCCCATGTTTACGCTCTATAGCGACACCGCCAGGCTCCGCGCGATGCTCGGCGAACGGCAAGGCGACCTCGCTCTCACGCTTGCTCACGTCGCGCGCGGAGAGGAGTACGGCGTGCGCGTGTTCCGCCTCGACGATGTACTGACGCGCCATCTCGGGGAGATGAGCCCCGACCTCGCGCGGCTCGAGGCGCAGGCACAGCTAGCGTCGCCGGGCCAGCGATATCTGCTGGAGCGCAAGGCGGAGGTGAAGCGGACGGCCGAGCTGCGCCGGGTCGGCTCGGACGTGGCGCGCGAGACGTTCGATTCACTGGCGCCGCACGCGCTGGAGTCCACTCGTGAGGCGGTCCCTCGCTACGACAGTGAGCCCGTCGGCGGTGCGGCGGTGCTCAACTCGTTCTATCTCGTCAGGCGTGGCGCGCTGGAGCCGTTCCGCCGCTCGCTTGCGACGCTCGCGGGCCGCTACGAGCCCCGCGGCTTCCGCTTCGAGTTTACAGGACCCTGGCCGCCCTATCACTTCGTGAAGGAGCGCGAGTGACGGTCATCGAGCCAGGCGACGAGGAGCGGCTGGCGTTCAGCGAGTTGCTCGACCACGTGCTCGACCGCGGGCTGGTTATCACGGGTGACGTGACAATCTCGGTGGCGGACATCGATCTCATACGGGTCGGGCTGTCGGTATACCTGACCGGGATAGAAGGCCTGGCCAGACGGCAGAGCGAGAGCGCGGCGCACCGGTTCCTCCCGTTCGGCTCGGGACCGTAGCTCTGTCGCGATGCCTGTGTACCTCTATTGTATCCTCGCGTCCGACGTGGCGGTGACGCCGGAGCTTGTCCTAGGGGTGGACGGCGCCACCGTACGCGCGCTCGACGCTGGCCCGTTGCGAGCCTGGGTGAGCGACGTCGGGGACCGCCCGCTCGCCCCCACACCGGAGCGCGTGCGGGCTCACGACCGGGTCATCCGTGCGGCGATGGCGGTTGAAACACCGCTGCCCGCACGGTTCGGCCAGGTCGTCGCGGCGGACGAGGCGGTGCGTGACGTCATCCGGGAGAGGCAGCCGCGGCTCACCGCGGCGCTGCGGACCGTGCGGGGCGCGGTCGAGATGACGGTTCGGGTGTTACTGGACGCGCCGCTGCAGGCGCGGGAGGAGCGGATCAGCGCACCGGCGACTGGACGCGAGTACCTCGACAGGATCCGCGAGGCTGAACGCGTGGCTGAGGCGGCACGGGAGGGGGCCGATTTCTTGCATGCGCGGATCGCGAATATCGTCGCCACGGTCGTACGGGCCGAAGTCCGCGCGCCGTCGAGGTCTCCGCCGCAGAGCCTGACTGTAGCTCACCTTGTCGCGCGAGAACGCGTCTCCGAGTATCGTTCAGCGCTGCACGCGCTTCGCGAGGAGGATCCGGCAATGACGCTGCTGATTTCCGGACCCTGGCCGCCATATAGTTTCGCAGAGTCCGCGCATTGAGTGAACCGCTTGAGCCACTGGTGGACATCCCCGCCGGCACCGCGCCAGCGTTCGAGCGCGAGCTGCGCGAGCTGGCACGAGCGCTCCCGGAGCGGATCAACGCTGATCCGGAACAGATTGAGAGCGGGTTGGCGCGGCTCGTCTTGACCTTGATCGAGCTGCTGCGCAAAGTCCTTGAGCATCAAGCGATTCGCAGGATGGACGGCGGGACACTGAGCGACGAAGAGATCGAGAGGCTTGGCATGGCGCTATTCAAGCTGAACGAGCGTATGCAAGAGCTGAAGTCGACGTTCGGTCTTACGGACGACGACCTCGAGATTGACCTTGGCCCGCTGGGCCGGTTGCGGTAGCAAACACGCCCTCGACGACGGAGTTCGATTTGGCCGATCACATAGCCCCCACGCGTAGCCACGGGTTGGTTGAGATCCTCGACCGCGTGCTGGACAAGGGGCTCGTCATCGCGGGCGACATCAAGATCAACCTCGCGAACGTAGAACTGCTGACCATCCAGGTACGACTTCTTATCTGCTCGATAGACAAGGCGGAGCAGATTGGGCTGAACTGGTGGCGCCACGACCCGCGCCTTACCGCGGCGCCGACGATACCCGGCCTGCCGCCCGGTGCCCTCGAGACTCGGCTCGATCGCATCGAGCGTCGGCTCGAGGAGCTCACGGAGCAAGGTACCCGCGGGCGCATACACCCGACCTCACCCCCTTCCACGGAGTAAGCGCCGATGGCCGTTGAACGGAGTCCCGGCGGCACCTCGCTGATCGATGTCCTCGACCGCGTTCTCGACAAGGGAATCGTCATCGATGCATGGGTGCGCGTATCGCTCGTCGGCATCGATCTGGTGACCGTCGAGGCGCGCATCGTCATTGCATCGATCGATACCTATCTCAAGTATTCGGAGGCGGTAGGAATCACCTCGCCGTCGGCGCGCCCGCGTGAGCTCACGGGCGGCGCCCTCGAGTCGGACATGGAGCGGGTGATGCGCGAGAATACGGAGCTGCGACGGCGAATCGGGGAGCTGACCACCGACCGTAGCTGACACCGAGGCACACCCTGACGCACGCCTCCCGAATGTTGAGCCAGGTGGAGCGGCACGCTCCGCTTGGCCCGGACGACCTCCCGGAGTTTCTGAGCGCGATCGCCGAGGCGCCGGACTTCCACGCCGCGAGCGGCTTCCTGCTCGAGCAGCTCGCGGAGGAGGCGGGGTCTGACCGCGCGCTGATGCTCGCAATCGACTCCAACGGGCGCGAGCTGCGGGTCGTGCGGAGCATCGGTTTCGCTCCCGCCGAGGCGGACTCGATCCGGATCTCGCTCGACGCTGAAGGGCATCCTTTTGTGGTTTGCGCCTTCGGGCTCGAGCTCGTGCTCGGCGAGCGTGACCCGATCCCGGGATTGAGCCCCCCCCTGGACCGCTGGGTGGCGATTCCGCTCCCGCAGCCCCAGTTCCGCGGCAGCCCGCCTGTGCGCCAGGATCGTACGTGGACGTTCGATGCGCGCTTCGGCGGCTGTCGTATAGTCGCGACGAGCGCGGGGGAGCGGCGCCGCCGCTTCGGACGCTCGCCGTTCGCGATGGCGGTGATCGAGGGACAGCTCTCGATCGACACGGTCGACGAGCTAGTCAACGTCGCGCTTCTCTCCGGGCCGATTCTCGCCCGGACGTTCTCCGTCGACGAGCTGCAGCGGAGCACGTCGCTCCTCGACGATCAGCGTGGCCTTCTCACGACGATCATCGACGCGCTCCCGGATCCTATCGTCATGACGGACGGGGCGAACAACCTGATAGTGCAGAACACGCGCGCCGAGCACTTGCTTGCCTTCGGCGAGGACGACTCCCCTGGGCGCCGGCGGGCGCTGGAGATCAACAACCTCCTTTTCAGCTCCTTCCTGTCGAAGGCGGTGATGGCGGGTGGGGTGCAGACGACGGGACGCGAGATGAACCTCGTGGACCCGGACGATGGCACCGATCTACTGTTCGAGGTGCTCGGACACCCGCTCCCGTCCTCGGTTGCGCGCGACGGGGCGTATCTCTCGGTGCTGCGGGACGTGACGGACCTGAAGCGCGCGTCGGGTGAGCTGGAGCGCCAGTTCCAGCGGTTGCGCTTGACGGAGAGCGACGCGACGCGCGAGCGCGACCGGTTGAACATGATCCTGAACAACGTCGGCGACCCGATTCTCGTGACCGACGACCAGTCGAAAATCATCCTCATGAACCCGCAGGCTGAGCGACTGTTCGATCTGCCAAACCCGGCGGCGGTTGACCGCAACACTGCCCAGCGCGTGCGCGGGAACGACACCAAGTTCACCACGCTCATATCCGATTTCTCGATCAACCCCACGCTCTACCGGCGCGAGCAGATCGCCCTCGTCCAGCCCGAGAGCGGGATCGAGCTGCCGGTGGAGGTCGTGTCCGGGAAGATCATGAACGAGCGGGGCGAGCCGATGGCGATCGTGTCAGTGCTGCACGACCTTACGAATCAGGCGGAGAACGAGCGGCTCTACGAGGCGCTCAAGCAGCTCAACGCCGAGCTGGAGGGTCGCATTCGCATGGCAACCGCGGACCTCGAGGGCCAGAACCTGAAGTTACAGTGGCAGTCGAGCGAGTTGGAGAAGGCGTACCGCCTGAAGAGCGAGTTCCTCGCGAACATGTCGCACG